>JASJDH010000401.1 GCA_030065175.1 Leptolyngbyaceae cyanobacterium MO_188.B28
AGTCAGAAGTCAGGAGTTCGGAGTCAGGAGACAGGAGATAGGAGTCAGGAGTCAGGAGTTAGAGGACTCGCATCATTTTTCTAAACCTATGAACCTATTTGAGCTGGTCAGACAAGGCGAACTGACTTCCTTGAAGGCGGCCCTGGCCAATGGAGCGGCCCCCGATCCCCGCAATGACTTTGGCGAGACCCCGCTGATCGTTGCGGCTGGCGCGGGGGCAAACGCAATGGTAGAGGCGCTGTTGGATGCGGGAGCCAATGTCAATCTAGCCAATGATTTCGGGTTTGACGCCCTGAGTAGCGCACTTTGGGAGAACCATATAGCTTTGGCCAGGCAATTGGTCGCCCGAGGCGCTGAGGTTAGCATCGAGTGCGCCGCCGCCCTAGGCGACTTAGCAAGCCTCGATCGGGAATGGCGAACCACATCTCAAATTGAAGCGCTGATCGGCGCCTACTTAAGCGCCTGTCGCACTGGACAAACTGAGGTAGTGCGCTGGTTTCTAGACCTTGGCATGCCCGTTGATTTGCATCCTAGCGGGGAAGAATGGGGCGGAATCGGGTGTCCGGGATTGCACCACGCCGCCGTCAATGGCCAAACCGAAGTCGTCCAGTTGTTACTGGAGAGAGGGTCGGATGTGACCCTAGTCGATGACGCCCACGGTAGTCAGGCCTTGGCTTGGGCGGCGAGTGCAGGAAAGGAGGCGATCGCGCTTATTTTGCTAGACGCCGGTTCAGACCTTTCTCACCAAAACAGACACGGTTTGACGGCGGTGGATCTAGCCCGAGACAATGGGTTTGAACAACTGGCAGAACGTCTAGACGCTTAATTCTATGGGGGACTATCGACTCAAGTGGAGCATTGTCTTTGGGGCAAAAAGACAGGAGAGTAGATGGGATGTAATGTATCTGCAGATCCCTAACAGCGTTGACGCTAGCGCATGATGAACTCCTGGTTGGCCTTTATCGGAATTGGAATCGGAATTGGATTGCCAAAGTTCCTTTCAGTCACTCTGGCGGTGTTGCTGAGTCTTGTTATTATTCTCACGGGTCTACTGGTTGCAGGACTCTCTTACCTCCGATTCTCCAAACTCATTGAGTCCTTAACGGCTCAGCTTCTTTCGACTGAAATTAAGGAAATTTACCAAAAGGTCATCAAACCTCATCAGCTCTGGTTAACCTGGACAGGTGTCTTTGGGGTGCTTGATCTAATCGCATTGGCGGTTTTAGCCCCCAACCGGTTGATATTTGTGGAATTTCCACTCGGGTTGCTGCTAGCCTTTAATACTTCATTTTTAGGCTTTAAACTCATCACCAAATTATTTGACAGTTATTTGCTACAGGCGGCGCTTAAGGACGAGCGAAAAATCAATAGCGAATTACTGGCGCTAGCCGAATTTGTCACCAAGATGACGCTGGTCTTAATTGTGGTTTTTCTGTTTGCTCAGACCCATCAGATTAATCTTGTAGGCCTAGTGGCCAGTTTGGGGGTTGGCGGCGTCGCCATCGCCATCGCCTCCCAGAAAGTCATTGAGCAGATCCTCTGGAGCGTCGTCCTCTACATCGATCAACCGTTTACCGTAGATGACTATATCCATCTACCGGATCGCACCTTGGGGAGAGTTGAATCCGTGGGGTGGCGCTCCACCAAGATTCGGCTTTCTGGAAAAAATACCCTCATGATTGTGCCTAACAGCAATCTAGCCCAGTTCAGCATCGAAAATCTGAGTCGGGCGGGGCGGGTAATTTCAATGGTAAACTTATCTTTCTTTAGAGCATTATCCAATGAGGAGAAGGCATTAATTCAACAACTCATCCTCGGAAGCACAAGCGATATCTTGGGCATTGATCATCAACTAACACAGGTCACCTTTCAAGATTTAGTGGATAAATCTGGCCAGAATTATATTCAAGCTCAAGTCATCTTCTTCATCTTGGGCGCGACAGAAACCTCTATGGAACTTCGGAAAGGCTTGCTTGAAATTGCCCGAGAAAATATCGTTAAGCGATTACAAAACTATGGAATTACCTTCAATTTTGAGGAGAGTATTGTTGACGTCACCCAGCCGATGAATATCTGATGATATGGCAAATTATGTGGGCGCTTCCAGGGCAAATCCAAATTGACCAGGAAATACTCCGCTATGTCTTGGAATTAGTAGCCAGATTGGGGATATTTTCCTTGGCGGCGATAGTCTCTCCGTTTGTGGGACGATATCTTCCTCAGTTGCTACGATATCTCCTCCACTGGGTGGATCGCCATGTGGAAATCGACGCTAAGGAGACTTATGCGCAACTAATTGAGCCGTTTCAAAATTCATTGACGCTCACTGGCATCTTTCTCTTTCTCGCCCTCTTTTTGAATTTGCTCATCAAATATGAGGACCTTCATAGATTTTTAGGATTTTTTATTTACTTTGCTTTGTCTGTCGGGATTATCTGGTTTTCTTCAACCATTGGCCGACAAATCATTCGTCGATTTCTGATTGGTTTAGTCCAACGTTGGTTTGGGGAAGTCAATGAAGTCGTTCTCATTTTTGAGACGCTTATTTATGCGTTGATTTTCCTGTCGGCTTTGATCATTTTCGCCATAGGCCTCAGGGTGAATCTGATTGCCCTTGGGGCCAGTTTAGGGCTGCTGGGGGGCGCGATCGCATTTGGCGCTCAACAAACCCTTGAACGGCTGTTTGGCACCTTAGAACTCTATCTGGATCGTCCCTATGCGCCGGGAGAATATATCCGGGTCACCTTCAATCCATTTTCGGAAGATATGTATGGTCGAGTTGAATCCATTGGCTTGCGTTCCACCAAAATTCGCATGGTCGCCCAGAACACCATGATGATTGTCCCCAACTCCCTCATGGCCAGTAAGAATATTGAAAATATTAGTCGGGGCAAAAAAATTATGGCGATGCTGTGTCTTGACTTTATGAAACAGCTCAAAGCCGGTGAACAAGCCTTAGTCGAGCAAGTTATCCAGGAGGCGAGTCAAGTTTTCTGGGGGTTTGATAAGGCCAGTACGCGAATTCAGTTCTGCCCGTCGGAGAGTGGCTTGGGCTCCCGCGCTCGGATAATTTTTTTCATTTCAAGCACGAGTGAAAATTCTCTGGGCCTCCGCAAACGACTCTTAGAACTCGCGAATGATGAGATCGCTAGAAAATTGGACGCTTATAACCTCAGGTTTATGGTTCCGGAACCCACCGTTTATGTCGATTCGCCTATGTCCATCTAATCCCCATCTAACCGCCATCTAACCACCATCCAACCGCACCTTATGATTAATCAATGGCCATGAATCAAAATCCTCTTGATAGATTTCGTCAGCCCGGTTCCCGGAGATAGGACGCTATGGATGCGCAACCACCCTTAGAACAGAGCCTGGAAAAACCAGGTCCCAATCAAGTAAACGAGAACCTTCCTGATACGCTGGAGGAACAGTACCTCAACCTCAAGCTTGAGGTCGAGCAACTTTACAGGAAGATTGATCGCTTTCGGGGATTATTCCAAACCTTAATCAGTGGTTTGGTCATTGCAATTGTGATCGCCATTGGTATTTCGGGTTGGTTTGCCTATCGCCTCCTAGTGCAAGAACAAATTGCCCAACGAGAAGCAGACCAAGCGGCGGCTATCGCCGATGAAATGCGAGAAAAGATTGAACAGTTGGAGACTAAACTCCAGCGTCAAGATGAACAATGGCAGCGCTTCAGACAAGAAATCCCTGATGAGCTGACCACATTGACAGATAGCGTTCAGTCCAATCAACGGCAATTGGAGCTATTGCGCGATCGCGTGAAAAAAATCGAAACTGAGGAACCCACCCAAGAAACTCCTGAATAATCTAGGAATCCCAAACGCCTTTACAGAAAACAATGTCTTCATTTGTTGGCCATAGCCTCATCGCTTTGACGATAGGGACAGCGTCTAATCACAGTAAAACGGTCTCCCTCCGGCGTTATCGCCTCCTGTGGCTAAGCTGGTTGACTATTGTCGCCCTTGCTCCAGATTTAGATTACATTCTGTCGTTTCTACACCCCAGTTCCCATCAAGGCTTACGAATTACCCACTCTTTGTTTGCTTGCCAGCTCCTACCGATACTGACCCTAATTTTTCTGAGATATACCTGTAAACCTGATTTTTGGACCTCAGGACGCCAAGTCGTGTTAGCAGGGCTCTCCCATATCGGGTTAGATCTTTTAGTGGGCGTCACCGCCTTACCATTACTTTGGCCGCTCAGCAATCAGGTCTTTAAACTGCCGTTTGGCCTCCTTCCCAGCGCCGGTAAACTGAGCTTATTGAACTATTATCTTTACTCCAATTTAGCCATTGAGTTGGGAGCCCTAGCCCCATTATGTTTCTGTGGATATTTCCTCACATCACCCCAAAAAATAACGTGGAAGGGATGGCTCACCGTCAGCTTGCTCCTTCTGACATCAGTGCGCTGCCTGTACTGGGCCTATCACCTCAGCCGATAGATATATGGACTGTGCGATCGCACAGTCCGAAGCGCCGCCCCTCCGCCACGCTGGTCAGTAGGTGACGGAGAAGAAAGACGAATCCCAAAATCCTTACGCAGGTCACATAATCGCTGATCCAAATACAGCCGATAGTCTTCAGCTGGCCAGCGACGCTTCATCCGCAGTGCTCGAAAGAGAGTGATAATGATTCGCGGCACACTGTAAAACCACATTTTGAGTAACCGACCATGGCCAATTTTCGCCAGGACTTGGCGATGGTCGTCATGCATATTCACACGGCCCATGTCTCGCACACTCATCGTTGTGCCAAACAGAGTCCACACATGGGCAATAATCTCGCCCGCCAGGTTGGTTGGACAACCAAACAACACATGAATAGCGTCATGGACCTCAATGTCATCAACCAATTCGGGGGCCACATTTTCCGCTGCATCAGCCTCCGCGCCCTCAGCCACGCGCAGCTCCCAAATACCTTCGAGTAGCGTCTGAGTTGATCGTGGATTCAAGTATTCAAGTGTCTTCACCAGATTTCTCCCTTCTCGATCTGACTTGATAATCGTCTCAATCAACCTATGTGAATATCCTCAAACCTACATTCTTCCCATCCACCCATCTACCCATCCACCCATCCATCCATCTACCCATCCACCTGTCTGTAACCTTTTGCCAGGTCTTAAATTTATGCGAATCCCCTAAGTCTCAATCGGCGCATCGGATATGCGACTCCACTCATTCCATGACCCATCATAGTTACGAACCCGGGGATAGCCCAGTAAATATTTCAAAACAAACCAGGTATAGCCCGATCGCCCTCCAATTGCACAGTAGGGGAACACTTCTTTATCAGCCGTTACCCCCTTGCTCTGATATAGCCCCTGTAATTGCTCAAATGATTTAAAGGTTCCCGACTCATTCAGGGTGAGGAGATGTTCAATATGAATCGCTCCAGGAATATGTCCAGCCCGCTCCTCGCCTTCTGGCGGTTTCATCAGGAACTGTTCGCCTCGATACTCTTGAATCGTACGAACATCAACCAATATCTGCTCTGGGTGATCTTCTGGGTGATCTAAGGACGCGTAAACCTCTTCATACGAGACCCGCAACGTGGCGTCAAGGGAATTTGCACAGTACTGAGTCGGAGCGTAGGTGGATATTTCCGCGGTCACGGGTCGCCCATCCGCTATCCACTTTTGATGTCCGCCGTTTAGAACCCGGACATCTGGATGTCCAAACAACTTCAATAGCCAAAAGATCCAGGCGCCGGTTCCAGGATAACTGCCGTAGGCGACAACCGTTGTCTCATTTGTAACGCCAGACCGGGAGAGCAGATTTGCGATCGCCCCCGGGTCAAGATTGATCCGCAAATCGGGCCGGAGCAAATCCGAAAAGATATTCCAGAACACAGCGCCGGGAATATGGGCGTCTCGATAGGGCTCTGGACTCATATCGACTTCTACAATCCGGAGATTGGAATCATGCAAATGTTCGGCAAGCCATTGGGTATCAACTAAAACTTCAGGATGAGCATAATCAGTCATGGTTCTCTCCTAATCATTAGGATGGGACTCACGCGTGTTTTGATGGGGTGTTCTTGCGCCGCCCAACCCGTTCAACAACGCTGAACTTAGGTTAAGATTGAGTGCTTTCCTGCGCCTAGACCTCGATCGGGTACACTTTTTACTTGAACGCATTTGCACGTTCCCTTTGACGCCCAATGTTGTGTTGCTGAAAGTAGGGCGGTCACGATTTTTTATAGTGTGTCAATGGGCGCTTTCTAAGCTGTCCTGTTAGTTAACGACACCTTATTTCGGGCTCCAACTTAAAGCGTGACAATCCAGTAGAGCAAGTAATACAGAAGCGTTCCTTAGATATCCTGGCTGTGACTTTGCAAACTTAACTGATGTGCAAACTTAACTTAACGGATCCAGTTCAAAAACCTGTGCCATGATAAACCTATATTGAACCCAGCTTTTCCACCCCCATGAGCGAGTCTAAATACGACCTCACCCGAGTCCAAGTTCCCGCCAGCGATTTTAACCCAGGAAATCAGTTGCCGGGACGACCGTTTGTGGTTCAGGCGAAAACCCAATCCTCAAAATCGTCTAACTCAAGCCGGTCCGTAACCCGGATGCAACAATTAGACGCTGGGGTTCTACAAACTCTGAATATTCAAGCCAAGTTGTCGATTGGAGCCGTCGGAGACAAATACGAACAAGAAGCGGATCAGGTTGCCGCCCAAGTTGTGGACCACATCAACTCCCCACAAGTTCAGCAGCAATCCATCCAACGGGAGGAACTGCCTAAGGAGGAAGAAGAACTCCAGATGAAACCACTGGCTCAGGGTATCCAACGGGAGGAACTGCCTAAGGAGGAAGAAGAACTCCAGATGAAACCGCTGGCTCAGGGTATCCAACGGGAGGAACTGCCTAAGGAGGAAGAAGAACTCCAGATGAAACCACTGGCTCAGGGTATCCAACGGGAGGAGCTGCCTAAGGAGGAAGAAGAACTCCAGATGAAACCGCTAGTACAGCGGCAAATGGATCAGGGGGGTGTGGCGTCTGCAGATTTGGAAGCATCGCTGGAAACCGCTCGTGGCCGAGGGCAACCCCTGGGGGATGGAGTGCGAGCTCCAATGGAGCAAGCTTTTGGGGCGGATTTTAGCGGCGTCAGAGTGCATGCAGATGCGCAGTCAGACAGTTTGAATCAATCAATCCAAGCCCGGGCGTTTACGACGGGGCAAGACGTTTTCTTCCGGCAAGGGGAGTATCAGCCAGGAAGTCGAGGAGGGCAAGAGCTTCTCGCCCACGAACTCACCCATGTGGTGCAGCAGAATGGCGGGGCTGTACAACCTAAAGAGCAACGCTAGTAAGGCTGTAATATAACTGCTTCTTCTGATGCGTTAATAGAGGCTATGCCATGGGCGTAGCTGATTGGCTTTGAGATCCCTCCCCATCATAGACATTATCCTAAGCGAGGCTAGAATAGCACGGATGAACTATATGGCCTTGACATGACTGCTGAACGTAACGATTACGACAGTCCCTGGAAAGAGATTCTAGCGATCTACTTTGAAGAATTCATGACTGTCAGTCATCAACCTGGTGCGGTTTATTAATTGGTTGGTCTATTTACCGAAGGAATTGAAGGAAGATTTCTGGAGTTCGCTATTGACCTATCAGGAGGAGCAAAAGATGCGGTATGTCATGAGTATTGAACGCTTTGCGATGCAGTCGGGTGGTGGGCAGTGTAGGGTTTGGTATGGGGTGTTGGTAATTGACGCATAACGTGTCGCCCACCTTACCTGCTTTCTGTGGGCGAAGCCCACTCCCCTTGCCCGCCTCTAAATAGGCGCTCATGCAATGCCGCGACATCCTTGACCTAAGGATCATGATTGGAGCGACTTAGGTAAACACCTTAGATAACACATATTCCTTTGTAACCAGGGCTACTTCATTCTAATTGAGGCCTCTTTATAATCACCTTGCTTACTTTGCCAGAATAGAAAAGCTCTACATCCCCTAATCCCCTCTCCTAAGCTTGGGAGAAGAGGTCGCTAGATGTTCTTCCCCTCTCCCAAGCTTGGGAAAGGTGTCGAAATTGAAAGCTTGAATATAGAAAGCTTGAATATAGAAGGCATAGGTTTTACAGAGAATGCAATAGACCTGCCTCTGTAAGGGCGTGTAATTTAAGCCGGAACAATTCAGCAGAGAAGAAATCCAGAATCCATAATACAGAAGCTAGTCAAGCGCTGAATTCTGCCTTCTATCTTCTCCCCTAGGGAAATTTTCCCACCTTAAGTTGATAGCCATAATCACTAATTTTTCAGTAATCTCTGATTAGTCATACCAAACTGTCAATCAGAGAACCAGGAGACAAGCCCAAACAAAACGCTGATTAGGTTGTCGCAAAATCGTTGACCCCATTATCTCTTCGCAAATTCAGCAGCAATCCATCCAATGAAAAAAATACATGAAGGAAAAGATGCACTCCAGATGGAGCCGCTGGCTCAGAGTATCCACAGTCAATGGATACCTGACTGCTTATGTTTGCAGCCTAACAGTCAATATTAGAAGCAAATTAAATTGTCCTGATAGGATTGAATCGCCTATTCTCAGTTTTCTCAGATTTCCCTTAAACCCAGCTTATTAAGCCATCAGAGCGGCCTCAGAAGCAAAAGTCATGCTGGAAAGCAATTCCTGAGGTAAATCTCATGACAGATGCGAGAGAAAAAACACAACGCTATCGAGGCTTTGTCCTCACGGCTCAAGGCAAGCAGAAGCTACAGACGCAGATTCAGACCCTAGAGCAACAAACTCGGATGCGACAGACCCCCAAAACCATCGCAGAACAAGTACAGTTGCAGCATCCAGAAGGCATTCACCCGATGACCGTGAGAAAAGTTCTGAAGGGGGTGGGAGGCGTAGACAAAAGCTCCATTCAACGAATTTTTCAGACACTGAAATTGGAGTTGGAGCAAGCAGATTATGTTCACGCCAAACTGTG
>JASJDH010000402.1 GCA_030065175.1 Leptolyngbyaceae cyanobacterium MO_188.B28
ATATTCCAAACCATCTGGGGAAGTAAACTGATTCGTCAACAATTTAGTAATAGCTCTCGCTCGCCCTGCTGTGGGAAGCAATTGAAGACTTAGATAGCCTCCGTACTAATCTTGACGATGCCTATCATGTCTCTATGTTTGACAGTCAAATTTATACCTATAGTCTGTTGAGCCAGATTTTAGTCGCCCGAAATAAGCCAAATGAAGCCTTGGAAATTTCAGAAGCAGGGCGAGCGAGAGCTATTACTAAATTGTTGACGAATCAGTTTACTTCCCCAGATGGTTTGGAATATGTAAATACAAGTGATACAACACTGACCATTGATGAAATTCGACTGTTGGCCCAGGAGAGAAACATTACATTGGTCGAATACGCCCTTATTCCCGAGGAATCCTTTAAACAACAGGGCAAACAGCGGGGGCGCACTGCCGAAATCCATATTTGGGTTGTGCAGCCAAATGGAGAAATACACTTCCGGCAGGTTGACCTCGGCGACGAAGAATTAGCTGTTCTGGTAACTCAAAATCGAGAGGCGATCGGTGTCAGAAATCGGGGCGGATTTGAACTCGCCGTCAATGAAGTGTCTACTGAGGCGCAACTCCAAACACTCCATCAGCTATTGATTGCCCCCATTGCCGATGTATTGCCCCAAGATGCGCCAGACCAACGGGTCATTTTTATTCCCCATGAACAGCTGTTTTTGGTCCCCTTTCCCGCCCTTATGGATGGCAATGGCGACTACTTGATTGAAAAACACACGATTCTCACTGCGCCATCGATTCAGGTCTTGGACTTAACCCAGAAACAGCGGCTAGCTTTAGATCATTCCAAGAATTTGAATGCAGATGAGCTTATGTTAGTGGGCAATCCCACCATGCCTGAGGTCTGGAACCCTACAGTTTCAGACTTTCAACAATTAACGAACCTTCCTGGCGCAGAGCAAGAGGTCCTTGAAATTGCGGACTTTTTTGACAGTCAGCCTTTACTTAACGCCGCCGCCACTGAGCAGCGGATTAAACAGCAGATTGAAACGGCTCGGGTTATCCATTTCGCTACCCACGGGTTATTAGAATATGGCAAACCCAAAGATTCTGGGATGAGGGATTTTCCTGGCGCGATCGCCCTTGCCCCAGGAAATGGTGAAGACGGACTCCTCACTGCCGACGAAATCCAGCAACTTTCCCTCAATGCCGAGTTGGTTGTGCTCAGCGCCTGTGATACTGGGCTAGGACAGATTACTGGCGATGGCGTGATCGGTCTTTCCCGCTCATTGATTACAGCTGGCGCCCCTAGCGTTATCGTATCGCTGTGGTCAGTGCCTGACGCCCCCACTGCCGACCTGATGATTGAGTTCTATCGACAGTGGCGATCGGGGTTGGATAAGGCCCAGGCATTGCGGCAGGCGATGTTGGCGACGATGGAAACTCATCCCGAGCCGCGGGATTGGGCGGCGTTTACGCTGATTGGGGAGTCAAAGTGATGAAGAATGGCCTAACTGACGATGAGGCTAGCCCCATAACTCACCGAAAACTATCCCTAAGGGGTGATGCCATTAGATGACAGCAAAATGCTAGAACTCGACTAGGGGAATTGTTCATTGATGGGTTTCGATAATTACAGCTCGACATTATTGCGATCGTTATTCGGGACGAGAGCGTTCAGTGTCATCGTGTCGCGGTGGTCAGCGCCCGACGCCCCCATTGCTGATTTGATGATTGAGTTTTATCGGCAATGGTGCTCAGGGTTGGATAAGGCCCAGGTATTGCGGCAGGCAAGGTTAGCTACGATGGAAACATACCCAGAGCCTAATAATTGGGCTGCATTTACGTTGATTGGCGAAGCAGAGTGAGGAAATTGCTATGGCTAGAATTAAACGGCGCCAGTTTATGCAATTTGCAGGGTCTGCTCTGGGCGCGATTGGCCTCAGCCAACTGGGCCTAGAACGCTGCGCCCTCCGTTATGGAAAAGCCCTGGCCCAAGACACCCCCCGTAAACTGGCCCTGCTGGTGGGCATTAACGACTATCCCCTGCAAGGCGAATTATTGGGTCCCGTCACCGATGTCGAGCTGCAAAAACAACTTCTGATCCATCGCTTCAAATTTCATCCCAATGACATTTATACCCTGACCGACCGTCAAGCCACTCGGCAAAACATTCTCGGCGCTTTCGACGAATACCTATTTAAACAAGCCAGAGAAGGTGATGTCGTGGTCTTTCACTTTTCCGGCCATGGTGCCCAGGTGCAAGAATTTGAGCGCATGCAGACATTCCTCAGCGGCGCCAACATTGATTGCATTGATGATAGTTGCCAAAACAGCACCCTGGTCCCCATTGATTACAGCATTGATTACACTGGCGCAGGCGCTAACCAAGTCCAAGACATTATGGGGCATACCCTGTTGCTCATGCGGTCAGCCCTGCCCACCGACAACGTCACTTTTGTGCTGGACTGCTGTTACTCCGGCGGCGGCAAGCGAGGCAACGTGATTATGAGATCGCGCGTCACCGATCTAGAAATCCGAACTCGCCAAGCGCCCCAGATCACGCCCCAAGAATGGGAGTACCAAGAACAATGGCTTTCTTACCTGGGCTGGGGACCGCAAGACTTCATCGATCAGATTCATTCTCCTCAAGGCAAAGGCATCGTCGTCGCCTCCGCCAAGCGCAATCAACAGTCTGCCGACTACGGCTTCGACGGGTTTTACGCCGGGGCTTTCACCTACCTGCTAACTCAACACCTCTGGCAACAAACCACCCCCTTGTCCGTCCGCCAAACCGTCCCTGCTATTGTCCGCAGCACTACACGGCTATCCCAACACAGCCAAACACCGGTATACGACCCCGCCAAAAATGAAGCGGTCAGCCAAAAGCCCATCTATCATGTCTCGCCCAGCGATCAACCGGCTGAAGCCGTGGTGCTAGAGCATTTAGCCAACAACCGAGTGCGCCTCTGGTTAGGCGGCCTTGAACCCCAAAGTCTTTCCGCGTTTAACTCAGACGCTGAGTTCTCATTAATTAATTCCCAGGGTAATGAAATTGGCCGGGTGAAACAAGATGCTCCCCGAATCGGATTGACCACAGAAGGGCAGTTAATCAGCACAAAACGCTTCGTTAGCGATCAAGACATCTTGTTACAAGAACGGATTCGGCAGATTCCAGGTGAAATTAAGCTGCGGGTTGGCCTGGATGACACGCTGACAAAAGAGGAAAAACAAATCGCTCGGGAGTTGTTGCAACCCTACAGCTATCTGGAAATACATCCCGTGCAGGCGGCCGTCCCGCTCAACGTGTTGATGGGGCGGTTGGCCGAACCCGTTCAGCAACGGCTCACACTGGCCCGTGTGCCGAATCTTCCAGCGCTCAACAGCATTGGCCTATTTACCCCGACTCAAGAACCCATTCATCCGGGGGTTTTTGGCAAGCCGGATGAATCGATTGACGCGACCTTTAAGCTGCGATTATTCGGCCCGCTCAAAAGTTTGTTGGTTACTCGGATGCTGAGGCTTATATTGAATCAACAGGCATCAAAGCTTAGGGTTAGGTTGTTGGTTAATCGAGGGGGCTCGGTTCATCGGGGCGATTGTGGCAGTTCTAGCACAACTCGGGGGGGCGATCTGATGGATGAAACAGCCAGGATCAGTTCGACCTTATCCGAACGGGGCATTGAAGAAATTCCGGACGGCGACCAGGTAACGATCACCATTCAAAATAACGAACCCCAGGACTTTCACATTGGTCTTCTAGTGATTGACGCTAAAGCTGCTATTACTACTCTCATTCCCAGGCCCAGTGATACTCGGGGAGCGGATATTCTCCGGTCTGGGGGATCCATTCGCCTGGGACCGTTATTTGCTGCCCCCCCCTATGGACTCACTGAACTTATGGTGATCGTCAGTACGCAGTCATTAAGCGGCCCCCTCAGAACCTTGAAACGCATTATTGTACCGCGAATAAATGAGCCAGAACTGCCCCCAAATGAGTTCATGCAGGATTTGTTTGGGGCTCTGGATGAACCATTACGAACACCAGAGAACGGAGTTGCCTTGTATCCCTTAGACGCCAACCAAATGACGGTCCTGTCATTGCTATATGAGGTTATTCCGTCCGTGGGAACGGTGAATAGAGACATGGGCAGGTGTAGGGTATAGGGTGTAGGCGCTGTTCTAAACTGAGTCATGGAGACCTTAGCGTTACTAGAATCGACCTGTCAGCAATACGATCAGCGGGTGACTCAGTTGACCAAAACTGAGAATTGGCCGTCGGAATTGGCGCTGGCGGCGCTGACGGATCGCGATCTCATCCAACAACTCCTAGAGCAACGGGTGGAACAGCCTGACCCTGAAACTATTCCACCCGCCCTTTGGCTAGCGCTGGCCAGGTCTGATATGCAATTGCGGGCGCTTTCAGTCCGGTTTGTTCAGTATCCGCCCTTGGTGGACTGGCGAACCAGCTTCAATCCCCCAGACCACTACTGGTGGTGGCGGCCAGAAGCGCCGGCCCCCCCTCAGGATCCGCTGGGATGGCTTTGGAACAGCTTTACTCTTGCGGCCTTGACGGTGAATTTGGCGTTAACGCAGGATATAGCCACGCGATTTTTGAGCAGCGCACCGGGGGTGTGGAGTTCACTGGGCGCGATCGCCCCCGTTATCCTGACCCTCTTCGCCAGCGGCGGCGCCCTCACAGAAGCTGGCCAGCACCTATTGGACGCTTTCCTGTCCAACCGCGGTCCGAGTCGGAAACACTGGCCTAAACTGAAATTTTTTCTGTCCGCAGCTCTCCTGGCGGGGCTCTTTAGCTTTCACGCCGAAGGGCTGCCCAGGTTAGCCCGATTCTACGCCCAGGAGGGCGAAACCCTCTATGAAAAGGGAGAATGGGCCAGTGCTCAAGCAAATCTGCAGCGGGCGCTGACGTTAGAGCCAGAGTTCCCAGAAGCCCAGTTTAGATTGGGGGTGCTCTACGAGGAATATCAGGAATATGACCAGGCTCAGCAGGCTTATCTTCAAGCAGTTCAAGGGGATTATCTACCTGCTTACAACAATCTGGCTCGTCTGTATCTGCGCGACGGCGACTATGATCGGGCGGCCCCCCTACTGCGGTTTGCCCTAACTGACCCTAGTCTGGCGCAACAAGAGCCAACCCTTGAGTACGTTCTGCGGAAGAATCTGGGGCAACTGCGGTTGGAGCAAAATCGGCTCCCCGAAGCAGAAACCGAGTTGCTAGAAGCTATTCGTTTGGGGGAGTCGCTGGAGTCCAAGCGCCCGGATGCTTACTGTCTCCTGGCCCAAGTTTTAGAGAAACAGGAAAGGCTTCAGCCCCAAAGACCGTCCCCTTCTCAGAACGCCTATAGCGACTACCCCATCGACCTGCCTTCCCCTCAACAGACCTGGACCCGCTGTCTGCGGTATGCCAATCGCCCCGAATACGATGTCTGGGAAAATATGGCCCGACAAGCGTTAACTCAACTTGGAGACCCCCGATGACGCCCCGTAACCGAATCCTCTGCGCCTGCAGCGGCGCTCTGTTGCTGTTGGTCCTCGGCTCGTCCACCGCCTGGGCCGGTCTGGCCCGAATTATGTCCATTCGGGGTAGTGTTCAGCTCCAGCGGGAAGGCTGGCGTGAGTTTCAACCGGCTTATCCGGGGACGGCGCTCTATGGGCCTGATCTGCTTCAACCTTCCCGAGGGAGTCGGGTGTTGGTGATTTGTCCCAATGGCTCCACCCGCTGGATTGTTCCCGCCGGAACTATTTCGGCGGTGAACAATGGCTGCCCGGGGACCCCCTCTGCCCTCAAACCCCAATTTGGCGTAGGCGACCTGCGCGGGGGCAGCGATCCTGCCGTTCCCTACGTGATTGCGCCGCGTCGAGATTCGGTCCTCAACCCCACACCACGGTTGAGTTGGAATCCGGTGGAAGGGGCTGAGAGCTATACGGCGGCGCTTCAAGCTAGAGGGGAAACCCTGTGGCGCTTCGAAACGGAACAAACGGAAATCCCCTACCCAGACAGCGAACCTGAACTGGCCCCGCGCAAACTATACACCCTGGTGGTGACAGCCAATACGGGCAGCGCCTCAACGGATGAGGCGGTGGAGCTGCGGTTCAATCTGCTGGGGGGCGATCAGGCGGGGGAGGCCCAGGCGGAAATTGACGCCATCAGAGCCTTGGACCTGCCGGAGCTGTTGAAGACGCTCATCTTGGTGGAGGAAATCTATCCAAACTATCGGTTGACTGCGGTTGCGATCGCTGACTTAACCAATCTAATTGACCAAGGTGTCGAAACCGCTCAGGTCTATCGACTATTAGGCGACGTCTATCTGAAGAGCGGTCTGCGGCTACTGGCGGAAGCAAGTTATGGCCAGGCGATCGGATTGGCGATTCCATCCGGCGAACTGGAGGAACAGGTGTTGGCGCAATTGGGGCTGGGTGAGCTGTACAGTCAGGTGGATGAACCGGAGAAGGCGATTCGCCAGTTTCAATGCGCCCAAGCGGGGGCGACTGAGTTGGGGGATGAGAGTTTGATTAGCAGCATTGAGGAGAAGTTGGCTGGGTTGAAATGAGGAGGGCAAAGGCCCGGTAAATGTAAGCGTGGCATCTCATGCAAAAGACTAGCGCCAGAGCTTCGACGCCCTACTTCCATGCTTTTCTCTCTTTTCCGAAATCCTTCTCCAATTCAGTGTTTCCCTTTAGAGATTGGAGTTTAGACAAAACACTACCCATAGCGTTTTATTCGATTCGAAAAAACGCTATGGGTAGTGTTTTTCAAGCATTTTGTCTAAACTCCAGTTAGAGAGAGACTACATGAGGCCAGGTGGACATGTGGCGGAACTGGCGATGGTTAAGCGTAATCTCCCTGACGCTGTTGATGGGGGACATGGTTGCAGTTGCAGCGGAACTTGAAAACCGTCAGATTCGGTTAGAACCGTCAGAAAATGCGAGTGCGATCGCACACCCCGCCAGAGATCAAGCCACTCCCGCTGAACAACCTGGTAATAAACTTCTCAGCCTCAATAGCCAAGACGCTGAAGCGTCAGGAATATTGCTTCAAGTAGAAGGCGCCCTCAGGGAAGATGACAAAACCCTCAACGATGGCAGTCTGTATGATGACTATTTCTTTGGAGGGCAAATCGGGCAGATTATCAGAATTACCCTAGAGAGTCAGATCTTTGACACGTATTTATTGCTGGATGATTCAGCCGGTGAAAGGGTTGCAGAAATTGATGACGATGTTGTTGGCAACAGCACCAACTCAGAAATTGTGGTGCAGTTACCCGCAACGGGCAAATATCGGGTTTTTGCGAATTCGTTCGATAAAGTGGGTGGAGGTCCTTATAAATTAACCATTGCCTTAGCCACAGTGGATGAGCTACGGCAAGCGGAACAGAAGAACGAAGCCGCCCAAAAGCAGGGATTTGGAGTATTAGACAAAGTCACGGATGAAATAGAAGAATTGGAGCCATTCTTACAAGTGGAGGGGACGTTAGAGTCGGGAGACTCCACCCTGGATAACGGCAGTGTCTATGACGAATACCCCTTCGAAGGCGAGGCAGGGCAAACCATCACCATTAAGATAGAAGGCCTCACGCTTGACACTCATCTATTTCTGCTAAATCCAGCTGGAAACATTCTTGAGGATTTCCATGACTATGATTCATGGGATTCTCAAATATCGGTCACCTTGCCCGAAAACGGGACATACCGAGTGCTGGCAAGTGCTTACTATGAGCAGAATTGGGGAGAATACATCCTCACGATTTCACGCCAGGAAAGCGGGCTAATCTCCAGTGCAATTGACCTCATGCAGTATGATCCCATTGACCTGATGAGGGTTGGAGACCTGCACTACTTTAGAGATGAATATGAAGAGGCGCTGCAGCATTATCAAGCAGCACTGGCCAATTATTGGGAATTCGGAGAAGAATACCGCTCAGAACAACTCAGAGCCTTGGGAAGCATTGGCCATGTCTACCACTCTTTAGGGGAGTATACTCAGGCCCTAAAGTACTATCAACAAAGCCTTACGATTGCGCGTGTTCAGTCTAACAATAGAAGAACTCGGGCTGAAGCGATTTCTTTGGGCTCCATTGGTGATGTTTACTACTCGCTAGGGAATTATTCCAAAGCCCTAGGCTACTATCAGCAAGCATTAGCCATCTCTCTTGCACTCCCCGACCCCGAAGGTGAAGTGGTTAATCTGAGAAGTATTGGCAATATTTACAGCTCGCTGGAGAACTATCCCCAGGCCATCGATTATTTTCAACAAAGCCTCACCCTTGCAAATGATATTGATGTAACTTGGCTTAAAGCCGCTCCCCTATCCGGTCTTGGCGATGTCTTTGCTGCGTTAGGAGACTATTCCCAAGCCCTTAACTACTTCCAACAAAGCCTTGCCATTAGACGTGATGATGGCAAGCGTACCGGTGAAGCGAGTAACCTGTTCAGCATTGGCAATGTCTATGAAAAGCTGGGGGACTATTCCCAGGCCCTTGAGTACTACCAGCAATCCTTAGCGATCGCCCGCGACATCGGCGATCCTGAAATTAAAGCCAATCCCCTCATACACATAGGCATTACCCGGTTTCACATGGGCCAGCTCCTAGAGGCGGAAGAAATGCTGTTTAAGGCTGTCGCTTTGCTGGAATTACTGCGGGTTCGAGAGCTAGGCGACGCCATCAATATTAGCCAGTTTGAACTTCAGAAATCAACCTATGGGGTTCTGCAGCAGGTTTTGGCCGCCCGAAATCAACCCCAACGGGCGTTGGAGATAGCTGAGCAGGGACGGACTCGCGCCTTCGCAGAACTGTTGGCGAAGTCTTTTAACTCTAAAGCCCCCGACTTGGCCCAAATTCAGCAGATAGCCCAGCGGCAAAACAGCACTTTGGTGGAATATTCCGTCATTGATTCTGGGGTCGGCAATCCTCAAATCTACATATGGGTTGTGCGACCAAACGGCGAACTGCAC
>JASJDH010000403.1 GCA_030065175.1 Leptolyngbyaceae cyanobacterium MO_188.B28
AATCGGCTTTGCCAAGTGCGCGTTGAGCGCCAGACTTGCACCGACTTGTCCGGAAAATGCGCCTGTAGGTGACGTCTGGCACCACGCCTATAAGCGGCGGCCGGTGCTATGCAAAAGAGTATAAAGCCAATGCTCATATTCCGTCTCCTATGCAGCCAACTTCGTAGTATTTAAAAGCCAGACAACAGCAATCTGGAGCAAGAATCACGATAAAAGAGAGCAAAACCTAGTTTTTTCTTCTCACATCGTAATCTTGGAACAAAAAGATGAGGATCTTGTGAGGAAGTCAAAGAAACTGACAGGAGCTTGGCGAAATTAATTCAATTAATTCAATGATAGGAAACTGACTTCTACAGCGGTTGTTGGTGTCGCCTAACGTTCCTAGTCAGCGGTTGCCAGGAACTTTACAACAACACAAGCAACTTTTATCAATCCGCTGCACTAGGGTTGTTCTGCTGCTGTCGGGTTTGTCGAACCCCTGCCAAGATTAATGCGATCGCCTCCTGAGTATGCTTTTCCAGCATGGCTTTGCTCAAAAGCCGTCTACCCTGGGGAAACTGCTCAATATTGCCTGCACCAATGAAATAGAACAGACAAGTCCCCATAATATTGATGGCAGATTGAAATGGATCGAGCGATCGAAATACACCCGTCGTCACACCTCGTTCTAAAATTGCGATCAAAGCAGCATCAATGCTCACGGAGCTACTTTCTTTGTAGTATCTCCCCTGATTTTGCACAGCTTCGTTAAACATGATTGTCGGAAGTCTTGGATTACGCGATACGCAGTCAAGCAACGCCCTCAGAAATTTTTCCAATGCGACTTCAGGAGACTCCTGTTCCAACTCTAAACTCTGAGTCATTTCTAGAAGATCTCTATGGGATCGCTCCAAGACTGCTCGATATAGCCCTTCTTTATCTTTGAAGTAGTAATAAATCATCGACTTTGCGACACCTGTTTTGGCCGCGATCGCTTCCGTTCTAGCCGCCGTAAACCCATGCTGAGCAAACTCTTCTTCCGCTGCTGCTAAAATCACAGCTTGCGTCGCCTCGGCATCTCGAACAGGTTTGCCGCGTTTAGATTTTTCGGACTTACCTTTGCTAGCTTTTGATTGCGCCACAGTCTTCTAGCACTTGAAGAATACATCATGCATTATATCCGTCTTATCGACTGAATAGTCAGTTGACAAAGCAGAGTAAGTCTGATTTGATTGAGGTCAATCAACTGACAAGTCTGTCGATAAGACGGTGGGTTATGAAAAAAGTCATTATTATCGGGGCCGGAATTGGCGGTGCTGCTACTGCCCTTGCCCTTAGTCATCTAGGGTTAGAGCTTGTTGTGTATGAGCGAACTAAAGAACTGAGAGAAGTCGGTGCGGGGCTTGCACTTTGGGCAAATGCTACACACGTCCTCAAGAGTCTAGGACTGTTAGAAAAAGCAATACAGGTTGGCTATCGCACCACGAACTATCAATTCAACTCACAGCGTGGCAAAGAGTTAGTAAATGTTCGAGTCGATGGCTTTGAACTGCCCGTTGTCGGAATTCATCGGGCTGAACTGCATCAGCTATTGTGGCGTAATGTCCCAAGTGAGAAATTCATCTTGGGAGAGAGCTTTGAAAGATTGAAGCGTAAAAATAATCAGGTTCACGCTTATTTTTCTTCAGGCTTGGAAGTTGAAGGAGATGCGTTAATTGGTGCAGATGGATTGAGATCCCGCGTCAGAGCAGCACTTCTGGGAGATATGCCACCAACCTATCGCAACTTCAAGACCTGGCGTGGATTGACAGAGTTTGTGCCAAAAGACTATCGGCCAGGCTACATCCACGAATACCTTGGCGGGGGTAAAGGTTTCGGATTTATGATGCTCGGCAAAGGGAAGATATATTGGTATGCTGCTGCTACAGCACTAGAAACCCAGCCTGATGCGGTGATTGGTCGCAAGAAGGAATTAGATACCATGTTTCAGGACTGGTTCGGCGCCATTCCTGAATTGATTGCAGCAACGGATGAAGCTCAGATCATCACAACAGATTTATACGATCGTCCGCCAACTCAACCTTGGAGCCAGGAAAATATAACATTGCTCGGTGATGCAGCTCATCCAATGCTGCCGACTATAGGGCAAGGAGCATGCACTGCTTTGGAAGACGCCTATGTTGTGGCAAAATGCCTTAAAGAAAGTCCCGATCCGGTTGCTGCATTCCAAAAGTATGAATCCTTACGCTTTCCTCGTACCAAAGCGATCGTTGAACAGTCTTTGCAATCCAGTAAGATCGGAAAATTGAAAAATCCTTTGGCGGTCGGACTCCGTAATACTTTTATGAAAGTAATGGGTTCAGCAATTAGCAGCAGCTTTAAATCTCTTCATGCTTACCGCGCTTAGCAGCCTACGGATATTTTTTCAATTACGCCCCAACCAACTAAATGAAGCGGCATAACTATATATTCAACGTCAGATCTGGCAGATAAGATCCATACTTCCGGATCTTATCCGTCACTTTTAGGTAATAACACCCTTATTTACAGAACTTATATGCAACTTTTGACGTATAACTCCGGGAAAGCAGGGTGTTATACGTCACTTTTGACAGTTAAGTATGGTGAGTGAGGTGCTTATGCGTCACTGTTGACAGTTAAGCACCAACCTAGGGGAGTTATATGCGCGTACTATCATGGCATCACCAAAACCGCCTCGGCTGCTCGATCAAGTCAGGGAAGTCGCTCGGCTGAGGCACTTTAGCCTTTCGACTGAAAAATCCTATGTCCACTACATTCGGGATTTCATCCTGTTTCATAACAAGCGCCATCCCAAGGATATGGGAGCGCCTGAAATCAGGGCTTATTTATCGCACCTAGCGATTCAACGTAACGTGGCGGCATCGACTCAAACAGTGGCCCTGAGCGCCCTGTTGTTTCTGTACCGTCAGGTGTTAGATATTGAGCTGCCGTACATAGAGGATATTGAGCGCGCTAGACGCCCCCAACGCTTGCCAGTTGTCTTTACTCGTTCAGAAGTAAAACGAATTTTAGCCAACCTGGACGGTATCCAACATCTGATAGTCAGTTTGCTCTACGGCACGGGCATACGCTTAATGGAAGGGCTACGCTTACGGGTGAAAGATTTAGATTTTGAGTATCATCAAATCACAGTGCGAGATGGCAAAGGCCAGAAAGATCGTCGTACGATGCTGCCCTAGTTTGCTGGTCGAGCCCTTACAGCAGCAATTGCAAAAAGCTAAACGTTTACATGATCAAGACTTAGCAATGGGATACGGTACGGTGGAAATGCCCTATGCTCTAAATCGTAAATATCCCAATGCCCATAGCGAATGGAAATGGCAATTTGTGTTTCCCTCTTGGAAGCGTTCTGTAGATCCTCGCACCAAGATTGTGAGAAGACATCACGTTTATGAGCGATCTATACAACGCGCAGTGAAACAGGCTATTCAGCGCACTGGCATTACTAAACATGGCGGCTGTCATACCTTTCGTCACAGTTTTGCAACCCATTTGCTTGAAGATGGCTATGACATTCGCACCGTTCAGGAGTTATTGGGACACAAGGATGTCAAAACGACAATGATTTACACCCATGTGCTCAATCGAGGCGGGCAGGGAGTACGAAGCCCTTTGGATGCGTAAACAGGGAAATGACCTCACAAAATACTATGGATGACGTCCTTTTTCACCCCAGTGGTCGGTATTTGCTCACCCGTAGCGGGAATATAGCTGAAGTGTGGTTGCTACGCCCTGATGATTTAATTGCAGCGGCCTGCACCCGATTGACCTGGAATTTAACCACTCAAGAGTGGACTCGTTTTATTGGCGATGAACCCTACCGAAAGACCTGTGAAAACCTGCCTTACCCAGAAGATTATGAGCCGGTCAGTAATGTCTCACATTCCGACTGAAGTCTAGCAAGGCTTGAATAGTTGCCGCCGTTACAACTATTCCACGGTTAAGTGATCGGGGCAAACACCTGATAGGTAGGGGATTCAGACTTCAATCGGCGGCTTAGTCTGGAACGGTGGGATGGACGGCGGCATGACTTTTTGAGGCAACTGGCACACTCAAGCGTAGTCCAAAATCCTGGCCATTTTGGGGGCAACTGGCACAAGGCATATTTACTGAGCCCTTGAGACTCAATATAAGCTCAGCGATTGATCCTTAATTCGAGCTGAAGGGCTTATTTGCAAGCTCCGCTTCCTCACAAACTCCTCAAACTCTTGTTCTAGAACTTAGGCTAAGAGGGTTGGAATTCGCTATGGCAGTCAAAACTCCAATGATAAATGGCGTACTCATAAGCGCACACAGGAACGAGACTACTTTAGATGTGGCGTGAGATGCTCTAGCATCCCTATTCCAAGCCTGGGTCGTCTAGAGAGCCGGTCCAGAATTAAGACTTGACAGAATTGCTGCCATGAAAGGTTGCTTATGTATGGATACTCCTTCTAGTCAAGATCGATTTCAAGTCCGAAATTTTGTATCCAAGATCACAAGTCTGTACACCTGACATCAGGCTCGATTTGTCAACTACGCATACTGGACCGGCTCTCTAGAAGGCGTCTCGACTGTAGACGCATCGCCTTTGTCTGGTTGAAGTTAAGAGACGAACTTTAGAACCATGAAGCGATCTCGAATCAAAATAAGAAATTTAATCCTGTTTTTCGCCGCCTTAGTGTTAATTCCCCTGCTTTTTACGGTTTCAGCAGCGGGGACGTCTGATATCCGGATGGGGGAGCAGATCATTATTGGCGCAGAAGAGGTGATTAACGATGATCTTTACCTTAGCGGTAAAGTTGTCGCCATCGACGGCGCCGTGCAGGGCAATGTGATAGCGACGGGTGACCAGATTATGCTCAAAGGCTCTATTGAGGATGATGTTTACCTAGCAGGCAATACGATTACCATTGACGGCGCCATCAAAGGAGACGCCATCGTTGCAGGTCAGATAATCACCCTTAACGGCGAAGTTGAGGGTGATTTGATGGCGGCGGGGCAAGCCATCGTGGTCAATGGTGTCGTGAGCGATGATATCCGTATGGCTGGTGAGGCGTTGGTGCTGGAGAATCAGGCGCAGGTGGCGGATGATGTGATGGCGGCTGGTTTTAGCCTTGAGAGCAAACCAGAGAGTAGGGTTGGAGGAACGCTGAACCTGGCTGGCGGTCAGGCTTTGCTTGCTGGAACCATTGACCGGAATGTGATGGGTGGGATGGGCTCCCTTGCGTTAAGCGGCTCAGTCGGCGGAGATATGAATGTGTCGGTCGGCGCTAGAAAACCTTGGCGACCTCCCTTTATCCCTAAACTCCCTGTAGACTTGCCAGACATTCCAGTGGGATTGACCCTAATGGATTCAGCTCAGGTGGGCGGACAGCTAACCTACCAGTCTAATGTCGAGGCCAAGATCAGCGAAGGCGCTCAAGTGGCGGGGGATACTATTTACCAAGAAATTCCCGCCTGGGAAGCGGCTAAACTTAGCCCAGCTGAGATCATTGTCAGCCAGTTGCGGTATCTAGTCACTCTGGGGCTATTGGGTTGTCTGCTGCTGTGGTTGGCCCCGAACTGGACTCAGAATTTGGCTGAGACGGTTCAGGCTAGACCTTTTGCTAGCTTGGGTTGGGGCATTGTGGCTTGTCTGGCCGTGGCGGTAGCAGGGATTGCGATCGCAGCCATCACAGCAGTCCTGTTTACGCTTCTCGCCCTGACCCTCCGAGAGATCGCCTTCCCCGTCCTCGGGTTGGGAACACTTTCCGCTCTCGCCCTTCTCGTTGGCTTCGGAACTTTTGCCAGCTTTGCGCCCCAGATTGTTCTCAGCCTATTAGGCGGGCGTTGGCTATCACATAAGCTACACCCAGACTCAGTGTCCAATCGGTTTATCCCCTTCTTTGTCGGTCTGGTAATTCTGGTGATTCTGACGGCAATTCCAATACTCGGGGAAATTCTCAGTCTGATTATCCTTTTCTTGGGCCTTGGAGCACTGTGGCTATGGGGATCATCCAGATTCCGTCGGCCTTTTCTGATGGATAAACCGGCAATGGAGGGTTAATCGTATTCCTCTCCAACCAACACCCTCAATAATCCTTATCAAATCACCTCAACTGCTCAGTTTCCTTTTACGCTAGAAGCGTATGCTGTACGAGCAGTTAGGAGTGCAGCAATTCAAGACTGACTCCACTCCGTTCAGCTAGACGCCTTGAAGATAGATCTCTAATCCAGACAAGAGAAAACCCGATGATTTTAGGGATAGCAGAAGCCGACTTAGTCCATGTTCACATTTGACCCAATTGGTGCATTTCCAAGGCTTTGGCAAACGACCTTTCCTTCGATAGATGCATTTTCTTTAGATCCGTATGCCGAGCTACTTAAGCAGCAGGTGATTACTGAAGACAGCCCAGGCCTGATTCTCAAAGACTTTCAAATTTTCCTGGATTTTTTGCAAGGAAATGAAGTCTCCGTTAGCACAGTTAACCAGCTCCTACAGGCCAAATTTTTGCCTGACCTGAATCAACATCTGAGTTACCCAATCGACATTCAGTTGCAACGTCCTATTCAAAAATCTTATCCCTACATCAACGGACTGTATCTTTTGCTACGGCTACTGGGCATTACTCAGATCACTCAATACAGAAGAAAACAAACCCTGAGGGTGGATCCAGCTGTTTTAGAGAAGTGGCGGCAACTAAATGCCACAGAACGCTACTTTGCATTGTTAGAAACCTGGCTGATGCTGGCCAACGAGGACGTCATCGGCGAAAGAGGGGGCAGTGTATTAGATCACTCCCTTTATAAGCTCGCCCTCTTCTGGTTCAGAACCTCCAATGAACGAATTGCCTTCCCAACCTACAAAGCTCAAACCGATATTCACTTCATTCCCGGACTTCACAATATTGCCCTGCTTCACCTGTTTGGGTTGCTCGATGTTCAAACTGGTGAAACAGAACCAAGACAAGGCTGGCGAGTGGTCAGTATCCAAAAGTTACCTTTAGGGGAGGCTTTCATCCGGTTAGCCACTCACACCTTTATGGACCAGCTGACAGATGGGAAAGCGGTTGAAGAGGTTGATGCACTCCCTGTCCTGGATTACGGTGGGCTGCACTCCCAACTTATCTCCTTTTTCCCAGAGTGGAGAACTATCTGGCAGATGCCCGGTGAAGGTTATCAAGATGGGCTCTATATATTTAAGGTTTCCTGGGGCAAGACCTGGCGGCGGCTTGCTATTCCAGCCAACCTAACTCTCGATTGGTTAGCAACAGCAATTCTCGATGCTTATCAGTTTGACTATGACCACCTTTACGAATTTAGCTATCGCGATCGCACAGGGCGGTCTTATACTGTGGCTCATCCCGCCTGTGAAGATCCTCCGTTTACTTCCGATATGAAGGTGGGGGATTTACCTTTGGCGCCTGGCAATTTCATGACCTTTTGGTACGACTTTGGGGATGACTGGAAATTTAAGGTTGAGTTGGTGGACATTCAGCCCCCCGCTCCAAAGCTGAAGGAGCCTCAGATCCTGGAAACCAAAGGCAAAGCTCCCGAGCAATATAGTTGGTATGAGGAGTAGCCCTTGCGATGGATGGACGTTTTACCCTGTTTCCCGGTCTCCCTGGAGCAGAACCACTCCCCCTCACTTCAGCAGAAGAAACATTACTTCAGCAACAGTCAATTGATGCCCAGCATCCAGGCGCTATCTTGCATGACTTCCACGTTCTGCTAGAGTTCTTGTCTCCCAACGGCACAGAGGTCAGTCAGGCCAATAACTTCCTTCCTATGAAGTCCCTGAACGATCTCAATCAACGCCTCAGTCATCCCGTTACGGTCAACCTCAAACGTCCCCAGCAAAAATCCTTTCCCTACATTCATGGCCTCTACCTGCTGTTGCGCACCTCCGGCCTGACCCTGGTTAAAGCCAAAGGCAAAAAGCAACGACTGGTGATAGATGAAGCTGTTCTCAACAACTGGCGTCAACTCAACCCAACGGAACAATACTTTACTCTGTTAGAGACCTGGCTTCTCTGGAGTAATGATGCCGTCCTGGGGGAACATCCAGTTCCCTTTGACGCCTTCTATCGTTGCAACCAACTTTGGTCAATGATCCCAGAGGAAGGATTAACCTTTGACAATCCCAATGAACGAGATACGTTTCTGCATTACATCAAGCCCCACCATGCGGCGCTGTTTGACCTTTTCGGCTTTATTACTATCCAACCAGGCCCGGTAGATAAAGGATGGCAGATTAAGGGCCTGACGCGATCTCGCTTCGGGAATGCCATGATGAAAGTTTTGATGCAGGCTGTTATTGAGCGGGGGAATACCGTCCAATCTCAAACAGAGTTTGATTTCACCTATGGCGCACTCCAACCAGTTTTTCAGCCCTTTTTCCCTCAATGGCGGCAAAATCTAGTGATTCCAGCAGGCGAGTTTCAGGAGGGTGCTTATATTTTCAAAGTCTCTATTCTCAAGGTCTGGCGGCGGATTGCCATTCCTAACACGCTCACCTTAGATGATCTGTCGACGGCAATTCTCAATGCATTTGAATTTGATTTTGAACACCTCTACCAATTTTCCTACAAAGATCGATTTGGTATTCTTCAAACGGTGATTTCTCCTGAAGTCAGCAGCCCTCCCTATACAACCGAAACCTTAGTGGGTGACTTGCCCCTTGAACCTGGAGCCAGCATGACCTATCTCTATGACTTTGGCGATCGCTGGGAATTCCAAGTGCAACTCGAAGAAATCAACCCTCCCGACCCTGAGCTGAGCCAACCTCAAGTGTTAGCAACCCACGGTGAAGCTCCCCAGCAATACTGGGATGAAGATGGCTGGAATGGCGGCTGGGATGAAGAGATATAATATCAAGTCGGGTTAAATACCCATAATTAAGCAGCCTCCTTTGCACCAACGCCTGGCCACCAGTGATAGGCGGTCAACCCGCGAATCAGCTCTTGCTGTTTG
>JASJDH010000404.1 GCA_030065175.1 Leptolyngbyaceae cyanobacterium MO_188.B28
ATGTCATGGGAACCACAGGTGGGGCAGGTTAGTTCAACTTTCATGAATACACTCCTGATAGCAGATGGCCAGATCGATGCATCCTATAATTTTCTACAACCTTTACAAAAAATGACTACCAAAAAGCTCCTTTATAGCGGCAAATTTCATGTTGCAGTTGCTCACGGCGACGACGACTCGGGTTGATTGTTTTTTTAGCTATGGCTTGCTCATATCCTTGATACTCGCTTTCACTTTTTCCAGAAAAGTGGGAATTGCCGCTTCTAGCTCTTGATCTGCATCTGTTGGAGAGGCTTGTTGAGGAAGACTGGATAATTCCTCTAATGCAACTTGAATCCTTCGAAGTAATTTGATGCGCTGGAAAATAGGATCTGAGTTCCTGTTTTTTTTCCCAGTCCTCTCTACTTTTTGTTCCCTCAGTACTTTGCGAACATAGCGAGTAGAGACCCCTACTGCAACTGCTAAGGCAGGTCCTAAAGCTTTTTCTCCAACTTTAGGTCTGCCGCGTGTATCTCTATAGTTCAGTACTCGCAACCGTTCAGCCAGTTGTTCGATTTGGTCTCGAGAGTAGTTAACCCGTTTTTCATTCTCTGCTAGCTCAACTTGCAGCGCTCGTTCAGAATCAGTTGTTGAATCGAAGGCCATGATTCTCACCGGCACGAAATCATTGCGAAAGTGTTCGGCATAAATCTGGGGGTTCTTCTCCTTTAGAATTTGAATGGCTGCTAAACGGTGACTACCCGCTAATAAAACGTGGTGATTATCTAACACCAAAGGTTCAATCAGTCCCAGAGCCGCAATAGATTCGGCTAAATCGGCAACATGTTTCGGTTGAAGGGGACGGGTATGGGTTGTCCTTGAGCGGATTTGAGTTAGCGGAACTAAAACTTGCTGTCCTTGCTCTTCTTCCGATGGAATTTCCACTGCTTGATATTATGCTTGGTTGACCGCAGCTGTTGACACGGTGTTTGGGTCACGCCAGGTCATATCCAACCAATTCCTTACTAATTAGAGAGTTCAAAGGTGTGTTGGAGCGAATGAGGGAGGTAAATAAGTGCGATCGCTGATTGCTATCTCGTTAGAGTCATTTATAATTCTGTTTAGGCGGTTTGGTTGCGATACAGCTCTTTTGCCCGATGATTGTTCTATGCATTGACCGATCCTCCTTAGAGTCCGCTTATTAATTTGCCTTTTGTCGCTTATGAGAGAAGTGGAATCTCTCCCCTAGACTTGACTTATATTATTTATTGTAAAACTCCATACTTTCGCTAGTAGCGCACCTTAGATCAGTGGGGTGATCTAAGCGGATGCTTGGAGATACGGAGATGACACAACACATTCAGGGCAACCGCTTTTCTCTTTCACGCACCTTAGATCAGTGGGGTGATCTAAGTAGGCAGTTGGAAACACGAAGCAGCGCGTCTTAGATAAATGGCGCTGAAATAAGGTTAGATCAATCGCCCAAAACCCTAAATTGCTCTAGAGTGGGCATTCCCTACGTACATTATTTCAGTGACAATTCACCTTAGATCAGTGGAGTGATCTAAGGTGAAATCTCAATACATTCAAGCTAACCACTTTTCTGTAGTAGCGCACCTTAGATCAGTGGAGTGATCTAAGGTGGAATCTCAATACATTCAGGCTAACCGCTTTTCTGAAATAACGCACCTTAGATCAGTGGAGTGATCTAAGGTGAAGTCTCAATACATTCAGGTAACCGCTTTTCTGAAATAGCCCACCTTAGATCAGTGGAGTGATCTAAGCGGATGGTTGGAGATACGGAAAGTTAGAAAAAGCTCAGACTAACAGCCATGACATCAAGCGCGTCATGACAACGAAGAATATATTTGATTGTATTCGCTCAATTTTTCCTCAGTAGCTCACCTTGGATCAGTTAAGTGAGTTGCTAGAGGCTCTTTGGTTGTTCTTTCAGCTCTTGGGGCCAACTTTTTTGAATTGACGAGAGAACGGTGTCCAAATCAGCGCCTCCAATGTAGTCCACCATCCCCATCCAAAAGGATCCGGCCCCGACGGCTCCCGGCATCATATCGGATCCGTCAAATCTGACCACATCCGCATTCAGCAAAATTTCCGCCTGCATCTGAGTAAGGGTGTCTGGATACTGAGAGAGTTCCACCTGACGGTGAGGAGAGATATAACTTCCCAACCGGGCTCTAATGTTGTGGGGTTCTACCGTGACAAGATACTGCATCAGCGATCGCGCCTCTGGAGTATCGTTAATCATGGCGAAGATATCGCCTGCGATTAAGATAGGCAGACCATAGTCTGCATTGATGGTTGGCAGCGGAAAGACATCGACATCCGTGTTAGGGTCTACGCCATCTGGGAAAAATGCTTCGATAAACGTGGCTTGTCGGTGTAAATAACATCCCGGCGGGTTGTCAAACAGTGGCGTGGAGGCGTCTCCAAACGAAGTGCTGAGAATGCCAACCGTTCCCCCTCTAACATAGTTAGGGTTTAAAGCAATCTCGCCAAAGAGTTCAAACGCTTGCTTCACCGTTGAATCTGTGAAGGGCGCGTCATTGCGAATCCACTTGTCATAGGTCTCTGGCGAGGTTGTGCGCAGCATGATGTCCTCTACCCAATCCGTGCCCACCCAGCCAGTGGCGCTTCCACTTTCCATGCCAATACACCACGGAGTCTTACCACTCACGGCAATTTTCTCGGTGAGCGCCACTAGCTCATCCCAAGTTGTGGGGATCTGGTAGCCTTCAGCCTCAAATACATCGGGACGATACCACACCAAACTTTTAACGGCGGCCTGGAACCAAACGCCGTAGATGTCACCCTCCACAGCGCCTAAATCTAACCAGGATTGAGTATAGGCCGTTTTTAGGTCGGCTTCATCGACAAATGTCGTAATCGGCGTTAGTTTTCCTTCCCGCGCCAAATCCGCCATTAAACCGGGTTGGGGAAACAGCGCAATGTCTGGCGGGTTGCCTGAATCTACTCTGATGGGGAGTACCGTGGCAAACGCATCTGTTCCTTCATAGATGACGTCAATACCTGTGGCTTCTTCAAAGGGAGCGAGAGCTTTTTCAAGTTTTTCTTGCTCTTCACCGACGATCACCCCCATAATGGTGACTGTGCGATTAGTAGACTCTTCTGTAGCGGCCTCTTGTGATGAATCACAGGCTCCCAGGTGAACCAGCAGACTCATCAATAGAAGAGGCAAGAAGCCACGCGCCCGAGGTTGAAAAGATTGGGACGGTTGAAATTTCAAAAAAGCTAACATAGAAGTTCTGTAAGCCAATTCTTAGGTTTAGTGAATTGGCCGCTGCAATAAGAAGAATGAATTGGATTAGTTCTAAGGGCGACTCCCTGATTGACAGGCTGTGAGGAGCACTATCCTTACATTAGAATCTTGTTGCGATCGCTGCGGAATTATCGAGGATAATTTGTATAAGATAGGGGAAGGTTACTCAAATCTAATTGGGCTGATATCGATCGTTGCTTCATTAGCATTGTTTTTTATAAATCCGGTAAAGCTACATCTATCTCTGTCCACTGGGTTAGATTCAACACCCACTTCAACTGTAATCAATTGAATCACATCGAAATTGGGCACTCTTTGTCCAGACTTAGCCGGAAGACCGTCATAGCGAAAATGGAACCATCGACCTGTTGTCAGCGGCACCCGAATGGTTTCTGACCAAATATTTGACGAGGTGGAAAGATTTTTAGTTTCATATACTAAATCCCCTTTTCCATAGCCCCAAAAAACATAGTTGGCGTCAACGATCCTTAGCCTGATTCCGACATGGTCTTTGTTAGGCGCCCTTAGTCTAAAGGTCATATATTGGTAATCAGAGATATCAACTGGCACATCGTACATTGGGCGGATTGTTGCATTGACGCCCCAACCTTGCCTGACGAAGGAGAGTCTTAAAAAGCTCTTTTCAAACCCATTCGATTTAACTTTCGCTTTTATATAAGCGTCAATTTCAGGGTCTCCTCCATGGTTCGGGAGATGCGACAAGGGGTCCGCCCACATTTCATCGATGGCGCGATCGCCAGAATAGTCATTAAATACATTTCTCTGTTCCCCTGATTGGACGAAGCCAAAGGGATTTGGAGGTAATTCAGCGACATGTTGCCAATAAAGATTCAGGACTTTACAAAATGCTTTAAAGGTATCAACCGAAATAGATTTTCCAGATCTAAACCGGTTCCAACTTGCCAGGGAAATCCCTTCGATAGAAACACTTGAATTGTCCTGCCAAGTTGGATCAACAGATTTACTCGCTTCGTTAAGCCATAAAGTGGACTGTACGTTTCTTCGTTTTTGTTTACAAGCTTTTTCAACCGTTGCTTTAATTTTTTCTAGTCCGTTTTCTGATGCTTTGAGCGTTTTCATTCTTTATATACTGAGTTCTATATAATGAAAGCTGGCTAAGAAGTCGCCATTTTTGAGATAAGTAGCCTTCCAGAGAGCCTTGAGTTCGCATTTGGGTTTTAGGGCTGACTATGATCTAAGCCATCCGCCCGTGAGTCTCACGGGCGGTTTAATGCCTTCTGGCCAGTTTCCTAAGCCATTATCTCAAACTGTTTGCCCGAGATGATATCTGCGCCAGTTCCACTGGGGATATCGATATCAGTCAAAGACAACTTTTGACCAAAGATATTGGATGAGAGCAAGTTCTGCTTGCCATTGAGCGACCCAACCAGCTCCTGCTCCAGGGCAAAACTTTTGTGGGATTTTGGGTCAAGCGGCGTATCACCGCCCTCAGTAATTAAATCAAGTCCTTGAACTGGATTACGATGGCTTGTGATGGTGAAATCATCGTAAAAGCCATCAAGTGCGAGTGTCGCCGCCTCCATGCGGATGACGCCTGAACTGTTGGGGAATGGCTCCGGCTCTGTTGTTGGGGGTGGGATTGTCGCCGGGAGTGGAGAATCCACTCTTTGCCCATTCAATTCAATGCTGCTGGGCTCATTGGCAGGCCCTTTTCCGATAAAGCCAAAGGAGATCGAGCCATTCGGGGCGACATTACTGTTCCAGCCAACATCACGGATCACATAGGTATTGCCGGTACGGCTGACAATTTCTGCATTCCAGATTTGGGTAATCTCGCTGTCAAACTCAAACTCAAGGGTCCAGCCATTTAACTGACCGTTGTTGTTATTTGCGATCGCGATCTGACCTTGAAATCCACTTCCCCAATCATTAGTGACGGAAAAATCGACGCCGACATTTCCTGGCGTAGGGGGGGGAGAGGGGATAGAGGCTGGAGTTGGGGAGGGTGAGGGAGACGGATTTGGCGAAGGTGAAGGCGAGGGATTAGGAGAGGGCGAGGGATTGGGCGTAGGCGAAGAACTTGTTGGATCGAACAGCTTGGGAATCTCACTGTCAGGCAGGGGCGTCCCGCCAAATTTATCCACCATGTAGGCCAATGCTCCGGTGAACCCGGCGTTGTAGTCCGTGGCTACCTCATTGGCGATATAGTCGTCGCGCTTATCTACCCATGCATTATCGTCAGGGCTACTAGGCCCGCCCACCAGCGCTCCGTATAGGATATTCTTCGTTTCGCCTTGATAAATATTGTTGGTGGTCGAACCGTGCGCCCCGCGGTGATGGGGATTCTGGGGAGAATTCTGGCCAAAACCCACCACATAACTACGATTGTTGGGATTGTCGCCCAACATATAGTTGATCTGGTTTCGGACAAACTGGGAGTACTGACCGCCTTTGTCATTGACCGTGTCCGCATAAATCCCGGCAACCATAGCGGTGTTGGCCGAGTAGCGCAACGATCCCCATTTAGCCAACCAGGCTAATCCACCGTCGGTATATTCAGGAATACCCCCGGCTTGTTTATCCACCATCCAGCGGTCTAACCAACTTTCAACTTGCGTTTGATATTGGGGGTCTCCTGTTTCCTGGGCTAGGATGACGGCCACACCATACTTTTTGTCATTCCAATCATATGTCCCGGGCGCAGGATCGGCCTGCTTTAAATAGGTTTCCGCCTTTGTGAGGTAAGCGGGGTCAGTTTGACCAGCGGCTTTAGTCGCCTTATGCAGCCAGGCCGCGCCCCACGCCAGCTCATCCATGTAGCCATTCCAAGACTTGTAAAAGGCTGATGCGTCCGTAATGGAGTCGGAATACTTGCCGCGATAGTCTTCGGCAAAGGCGTATAACTGTTTAGCTTGCGCTAGTAGCTTGTCGGCGTAGGCGGCGTCATGGGAGCGAAAGATAATCGATGCGGAGGCTAACGCCGCCGCCGATTCCCCGGCCAAGTCGGAGCCTGGATGGGCCGCATCAATGTGGTAGGTGGGCCGAACCATGGGCAAGGTTTCTGCTGGTCCCCAATAGGCATGGTCCGCTTGACCATTGCCGACCTGACCATAGAATACGTCATCGGCTGTGGTTGCGGAGCCTTTGTCGTCATAGGCCTTGAGGATGTAGTCGGTTCCCCACTTTACGGCGTCTAGGGCTTCATCCAGCTGGCCAATCTGTTCGTATGCGCTGCGATATTCATCGATTCCCCACGCAAGCGTGGTCAGCGAAGCAGCCATCGGAAAACCAAATTTGACATGGTCGCCTGCGTCAAAATAGCCGCCAGATAAGTCTCGACCGACATCGGAGCCATCGGTCAGTGTTGCATCCCCTCGCCATGGAATCCGGTTATCTGCGGGCAAATCGCCTGCACGGTTAGCCTCATAAAATAGATAGGATTTCTGCAGCGCCTCAGCGTAGTTAAACCGTCCTGACTGCAATGATTGAGGTTGTTGAGATGTCATAGTCTGCGACGCAGAATTCTTCACAAAGTCGACTTCATTGAGCGAATTAATGATCTGAGTGCAACCTGCTTTTAGTAAGAAGAGAGAAACACTGCACACAGAAAACAGTGAATACTTCATCACTCTGCTGATATAAAAGCGTCCACTCACAAGAATTTATATGGGATTGATAAGGTTTTCAACCCTGCTGAACGGTGAATTTATTTTGCCTGATAGATGGTGACATATTGGTAACAAAGACTAATATCTATCATTTAAAGTTCTACCGATAAGAAGGCCGACAGATGTCTCAAAAAAAATGTTTCCAAGCTTGAAAATATCTAGAATACTTATCCTAAAACGCATCCTAAAACTGAGTAAGGCAGAGTTTTATGAGTGTCATTGAAACTGCAAAAGGAATTTCAGGATTTTTTTTTTACCAAGCTTTAATGCTTCAAGCAGAGGCCTTGATTTATCCTTTTGATGTAGCGCCAATCTGAGGTGGGAACTTTTACCAAGTACAGGGGTCAAGAAACAGAAGTCAATTGAACGTATTCCAGCCCGCTTTGTTAGTCATGGCCAACGCAAAGTGATGTTCGCCAAGCCACAGACAATTCATCCACATAAGCGTTTGGCGGAAGAACATATAACTTCCTGATACTCTTAAGTCTGTGTTATTGAATATATAAAAAGTATGCGTGTTCGCGTAGAAGTTAATTCTATATTGTTGATTAATCGCCAGAAAAACGATGTATTTTAGATTATTTGGCAGGCATAAAAGTTCCCAAAAATAGGTCAAAATAGAAACTGGTCTGTCTTCATTTCAGGTCACAGACTTTCCTGTTTACTATTGTCTCGAATGCAGTTGAGGATGTGCAGGGGAATAACATACTGGCTTTGGAGTGAAATATTCTGTATGCCGATTGAATAAATTCTTTGAAAAGGGTCTTTGTATTGAGAGCCTTTAGCATCCAAGACATGCATCTTTTGAAAACCTGGTAATTATTAAATTTGAGGATTTATCGATATGCCTAGCTTTGTCAGTTGGAGATCGACTGGGGCTGCGCTTGTTGCTCTTGGGACATTAGCTGGCGCAGCAACCCCTCTGGTCTACACCATGCCCGCCGCTGCGCGTCGGCAAGTCAGTTTCTCAGATATCGACGCTAATTATTGGGCTTATCCTTTTATTCAGCGGCTGGCTACAGAAGACATTATCGGTGGATTTCCTGACGGATCGTTTAGACCTAATCAGCCGGTTACTCGGGCTCAGTTCGCTGTCATTCTCCAACGAGCCTTTAACCGACCCGCTATCTACGCCCCCCGCACTTTCTCAGATGTGCCGACAAACTACTGGGCGTATGAGGCTATTCAAAATGCTTATAGAACAGGTTTTTTGAGCGTCTACGCCAATGGCCAGTTTCTCCCCGACTATGGAATCCTCAGGGAACAAGCGCTGGTGTCGTTGGCTAATGGCTTAAACTTGAATGCTACAGGCTCAATCTCTAACACCCTAAACGCCTATCGTGATCAAGGCCAAATCTCTGATTATGCGTTGGCCCCGATTGCAGCCGCCACCGAGCGCAGGTTAGTTGTTAACTATCCCAATGTTGATTTGCTCAACCCCAATCAGGTTATCACCCGTGCTGAGGTAGCCGCTTTTGTCTACCAGGCGATGGTTGCTGAAGGGCAGGCGCCCCAAATAGCGGTAAATTCAACCGCCAACAACTACATTGCCGGGTACAATAATGCGAGTTATGGCAATGCGGGTTATGGCAATGCAGGGTATGGCAACGGATCCAGCCAAAATTCATCTTTGCTTGTGAACAGCGGCGCTATCCTCAACTTGCGCTACCCTAGGTCTGCACGCAACTCAGGCGATATCGTAGTCGCCCCTGGCCAAACCCTGGTGATGGCGTTAGAGGTCGCTGACCCCATTAGAAACGATCGCGGTCAAACCCTAATTCCAGTGGGAAGCACCGTTCAAGGGCGAATTGTGCCGGTGAATATCCAGGGGACCGATGTGCATGCGGCTAAATTTGTGGCGGATCGGTTGACGGTGGGGAACCAGTCCTATGAGATTCAGGCTGAGTCAGACCCGGTTGCAGCCCGCGAAGATGTTAACCATGGGGATTTGCAAGGGAGTTTGACCACCGCTGCGGCGCAGACGATCTTGGGCAACATTCTGGGCGATCGCAATTTGG
>JASJDH010000405.1 GCA_030065175.1 Leptolyngbyaceae cyanobacterium MO_188.B28
GGTGAATGTGTACGGGATCGGAGGGGATAATATGCTTCTGGCTCCCAAAGTGAGGGCTGCTCGGAGGATTCTCCATACAGAGCAGGGGTAGGCGATTCAGCAGGGGCTGGTTCAAATGCCTCTTCTGCTCCCTCTTCTGGGTACTCCTCTGGATACTCATCGGGCCAATCATAATGATGGGGCCAATCGGAGGGTTCTCCATAAAGACTGGGGGTTGGATCGCTTTGGGGTTCTGATTCAAGGACTTTAGGGGCAAACCCATCTACCTTCCAATCGCTGGACCAATCAGCCGTTCCTTCTTCGAGCATGGAATCCGGAGTGGTATTAGAGGTAGAGGGGGCGGACTCTCCTTTTGGACCCCAATTTTCCAGTGTGGCTGCAGGCTGATCAGGGCTTGCTTCCGATTGAGAGTCTGGCTGACTGATAAAAGAATTGCCAGGGGCGACCGGACTGTCGGGTTCTTCTAGCTTAGATCTAACATCCAAAATGCTAGGAGAGTGCAAAGGCTTATCAAAAATCTGGGAGGCGTCCTCGAGCTTCTGGAGAATGGTGTCAGCTTGTTTCCCTTGAGCGAGATAAGGTTGAGATTTCCGAACAATCACAGGCAAGAATTCCACTTTCATTTGGTCTTTCTGTAGGGAGACCTTCATAACGGCTGTGTCATGGTCGGCGTGAAGGGAGTCGCCAAAGATAAAATCTCCTAAGGAATAGGCGATCGGGCGGCCTTTATAGATTTCGGCGCCCTGGAGTTGATCAGGATGGTGGCCGATGACTAGATCAGCCCCTTGATCAATGGCCATACGGGCCAGGTTAGTTTGCCAGTCTGTCGGTGTTTCCGGTAGATTCTGCTCCCAGTGATAATTGACAATAATCCAATCAACCTGATTACGAATGGCTTGGATGTCCGCTACAACGCGCTGTTTTTTCTGAGGATTGACGCCAGCCAGGTCATCACCCGCAGCAAAGGTATCTTCCTGGGAATAGCCTAAGTATGCAATTCGTTTACCCTTAACATCTACAATCTCTGGACGGCGGGCTTCCCGCGCATAACGACCGGCGCCTACTCGGTATATTCCCTCTCGATCAAGCGTTTCCAGCGTTTCCACCAAACCGTGTTTGCCAAAATCCATGGTGTGATGGCTAGTCAGGCTAACAATGTCAACGCCGCCTGCCTTCAAGACCTGTGCGGCTTCCGGCCGAGGGTGCTGGTGAAACTTTTCCTGTAGGGTGGTGTCGGCCGTCGCCAGTGAATTGCCCAGATTCACCATCGCCAAATCCGCTTCCTGATAAGCTTTGACCCCTGCCAAGAGTTGGTTAGGATCTTGATCGACGTCGTAGGGAATATTATCCAGGTTGACTTCGCCGCCAAACACAAGGGTGATAGTGGGATCATCGGGTTTTGGCGTTCGAATATGGGGGATGACGGCGACTGGCTCCAAAGCCGTATTGACTGTCTTGGGTCGGGGGCGTTGCGGTTGGCGATCTTCGACATTGAAGGAAATCGATGTCGCGTTTTGTAGGGAGCCGTTTTGCAGGGAGCTTGCCGCGAGTGGTTGACTATGGGAAAGCTGTGGTTGGGAGAAGACGGGTAGGGAGGGCCTCTGACGAGTCAGGCTTTCCAGAAAGCATCCTAGAATAAATGACGCGACAGCTGAGCCTGTTAACAGAAAGGCCCGAATCAGCTTAAGGTGCTTGCGGACTATGGAGCGGCTCTGTTTTCCAGCCAGAGTAACGACCTGACTAGGTCTGCTGATTGATCGCCAAGGTTTGCCGACTGACCGCAATTGAGGCGGTAATGCAGATGCGGCTGGTGTTGCGGATAAATGATCTCTCGTTGGAGTTTTCCGATGATGCTGACGCAGAGCCGGGGTTATGATTCGAACTTTTTCTTCCCAGAGGGTGTTAGACTCGCCTACCGGACGGGCGAAGATATGAACCCCTTCAATGACATTAGAATTGAGTCCCCAAATGCGGTGGCAGATAAACCGAACTAATCGATCCTGACGGGGAGACCGATAAAACTCTACTAAAATGCCAAGGCGTCCAGGGCCATCCGCGTGAACTTTGGCGTAGATTTTTTGCGGGACCAGATACTCATTTAACCAAAGGGCGATCGCCCTAAAATCTCCCTCTGCCGCCAGCGCTTTGATTGAGGGGCGAGCCTCCTGACTCTGAGCCGCTACACTAGCCATGTTCATTCCTATACTGCTTTATTGCCACCCAAGATTCCCCTGGCAGTCCCTATGAGGAACACTCAGCCAAGACATCTTCTCGCACAAGCGCGGATTTGATAGGACTCCAAGAGTATTTCAACTTCCAAGTCTAATCACACGCTTAGAATGAAAAGCTATCTATGATCCTCTGCTGCTCTTAAGGGAATGTTTCGGTAGTTTATGCGCCCATTTTCTAATGGTTAAAGGATAACAAGTAAACTGACCAGGCGGATCACTGGTCAAAATTCAGCCAGAAAAATAATATACAAGTCACTTTCTCTCTCGCTGAGCGTTTAATTGGTCCACGAAATATCGATGCGCAGTAGAGGTTAATCCCTGCTGCAGAATCGCCAGAACTTTTGGCATGTCTCCCCCCAGCATGGCTGCGACATCTAGCCAGAGCCCTGGAAACACTAAACTGCAAATTACGCCATTCTCTTTAGTATCTAGGGCAATGTAGTCATCAGCTGTCAGACTATACCAGGTAATTTTCTGGTCAAATACCTGCCAAACAATATACTCCTTCACCCCATTGCGACGATACGCTCGTTTTTTATCGCCTAAGTCAATGGATGCACTGCTGGCGGCGACCTCTGCAACTAACTCCGGAGAGCCTTCTACATAGCCGTCGGATCCGATGTAAGCGGCGCCCCCGCAGGCTTCATCAAGCATGAGCAGGGCATCAGGCTGCGGTTCATTATCCAAATCCAGGCGAACAGTTGGATTATCCCCCATCCGCACCCCCGGTGTCGCAACCTTATAATTGCCGAGCCAAATCATCAAATCGCCGTGAGGTTCGGCATGGGGTTCAAACCGGAGGGGAGAGGCCATATAGACTGTGCCTTCAATCAGTTCAGCTTTCTTGATGTGGGGCATAGCGGCATAGCGCCGTTCAAACTCTGGACGGGTGAGCCGGTCGCCACTTTCCAGAGGAGGCAGGTGATTGGGGCTGATGCGCAAGCGGGGTTGCTGGGTGTCTACCATAGCCAAACTGAAGCTGAGGTTGCTTTTATTCTATGCTGAGGTCGATGAACCGCTCGAAGCGATCAAGGAGTTCGTAGTCCTGGTCATGGCCAAAAGCATTGTGGGTTGACGTTCTACGTAGTCAAACAAGATGCAGAATATTGTCCATCACATGAAAGCCCTCATCCTAAATCCTTCTCCCAGTTTGGGAGAAGGACTTTGAGTTTAGCTCCCCTTCTCCCAAACTGGGAGAAGGGGTTGGGGGATGTAGACGCTTAAGCGGCTTCTTGTAGAGTGGGCTTGCAGGATATGGCGAGGCTTTCTGACTTGTGTGTACACGGTGGCTTGCTTAGTTAGGGCGAGGCTTTTTCGTCGCTCTCTTGGGATCAGGAAATTCCACTACCGCGTCAAATTGATGGCGCCAGAAAGGACGGATTGACTGGAGATGGTGGACGGTAAGTAAGGTGATTCCAGGGGTTTGCCGTCTGTGCCGCAGCCATTGATTTAATTGAGCTTGGTCAAGTAATGGGTTACGCCCAAACCAAACCTGAGCCGATTTCACGAGCAATATAGAGGGTGTTTCTTGAATCGTAGCGGAGATGGCGCCAGCGGATGATGAGGGCTCCATCAGAGATAAGTTCACTGTCCATAGGCAAGGTTGGTCGAGCTGCTGTGCAATAAAGCTAGCCGCTAGCGTTTTACCTGCGCCAGATTTCCCCACCAGCAAGACAAGGCGTCCCAATGCTCTTCCATCAGCCTCATCTGTACCGGATGGGTTGGATGGGCTAGACGGGTTAGATTGATTGACTTCCAGACTTCGGTTGGACTGTTTGCTAGGAGGCGGACAGGTCACTTGTTTACAGAGGCGCTGTAGTTTCGCCAGAAGAGAAGCGGGTAATTTTTGTTTGGCTTCATTGTCTTCAGATGACTGTTGGCAGATCAGACCGGGGCTAACTGAAGGCGGGTCCATGGGGGAAACAAGGCGTGTTGCTAGCGTCGTTGGATCTGGCTGTTCTGCTAACAGATAGTTGACAAACCAACTGGAAAGCTTAAGACGGCTACTCAGTAGGGTTGACTCGACAGGGGATACGTATTGGATGATATTGTGGCGGATCAGAGTTGTGGATTCTGCTAGTTGGGCCCTTGCCTGACGCCATTCCAAATCGTTGCGGCAAAGGAGCCGCAGGCCCAAATCTACGGTAGGCAGGTCAGTATGAATTCCCTTTTCGTCCTTTTGCAGGTAGTTATAGAGCCGACCGTAGCGACGATTGACTTCGGGGGCCAGGGTCAGCAATATCAGGTTTTTTTCGAATAGGGAAAGTTGCAGGCGATCGCGCAATGTTGGCAGCGCTAATATAATGCCTTGGGTTTGACTGGCTCGAATTCGGTTTTCTAATTGTTCTTGATACCCCGGTTTCTTGCCGGTGGATGGCTTTTGGGGCGGGCAGTCGTCATAGGCGGCTTGTTGACTGAGGGTAATAATGCCCTTCCACCAATGACTGGTGACCCGGTCCGCCCGAGACTGCGACAGCCGATCAACATCTTTGGCGTCTTGTCGTTGCCGAGCTACCGCCATTACTAGCACACGATCTAGCCAATTGAGTTCTGTTTTAAGATAGGCCCAGTTATTCGCAAAGGGAGCGGCTGAGTCAGTTTGCATTACCCATTAACCGAATAAATTCCAGAGGCAAGCCATCGGCATCGGCGATAAAAGCGACTTCGTAGATGCGATCGCCAATCATCTGCTGTTGCGGTTCCAGTAAAACCTTAAGCAAAGAGATTTCCTCTGGATATTTCCCAGCCGCCGCCTCAAAACATCGTTGCAACTCCGTCAACCAGCTGGGCAAGTCTGACGTTAGATCGGTCAGGTCAAAAGATAAATGATAATAGCCAGTGTAGTGTTCATCCCCAAATGCGTCAGCGGTGGGTCCAGGCTCAGGCACCTGCAGAAGTTCGATTCGACTGTTTAGTCCTTCCATCCAGCACGCTAGAGTGACGCCAGCGGTGAATCGCTCATTGACTGTAAAGCCGAGTTGCTCGTAGAAGGCGATGGCTCGGTGGATATTTGCCGTACGGATAGAAGCATGATGCATGAATCAGCCTCATTCAAACAGCCGAAAATAAGGATACCGAACGGGGGCTCCTGGCTCTTTCTCCAGGTCAAAATTAATCACGTCCCAGCAGGGTTCCTCTTCGGGAGGCGGGCTAAATTCTACTGGAAGTCCATAGAGCCTAGGAGGAGCAGAGTCTACTTGCCCTCGCCACGGGGCGCTCCGCTCTAAATAGGCATTGACCAGGTCCTTATATCGTTGCGCGATGATCACCCTAGTGGCGCGATAGCCCTGGGTGTAGAGACGATCTAAGGCCTCGTGAATTTCAAACCGAATGCCGTCAGGGTGGGTATGCTGCCGATACCAATCCCCTTTCCATTGTCGCCAATGGCGTCCGGATTGTAGATGCACTAATTCTGCTGTCTTGGGATTGGCCTCGAATGCGCCATGACGGGAACATAGATAGGTATCCGTCAAGGTCAGTGCTTGAATTGTTTGGCGACAATGGGGACACTGAATCTCAGGGCCAAAAATTGGATATTGCAGGGCTGGATTCATGATTTGAGTACGAACCCGATTGTTCTCCTTACCACCAGTCCTACGTGTTCTGGTGGCCCTTATTATAACTGGGAGCTAACCACTCCCTCAGCAAACTCTACGCTAACTTATCCATAAATTAGCAACCGAAATGGAAAATTTTTCCCCTTTACTGCTCTCTCCTGGGGGTTATTGGCCTGCCCCCGATATTTCTCAAGCCGCTTTTGTCGCCCCCAATTCAACGGTTGTCGGACAGGTTGAAATTGGGATCGGCTCCAGTATTTGGTACGGAGCCGTCGTTCGGGGCGATATGGATCTGATCAAAATTGGCCAGAGTAGTAACGTTCAGGATGGCGCTGTATTGCATGGCGATCCAGGTCAACCAACGGTATTAGAGGACTATGTGACCATCGGTCATCGGGCGGTTATTCATAGCGCTCATATCGAACGCGGCAGCCTAATTGGGATCGGCGCAATTATTTTGAATGGAGTGGTCGTTGGTTCAGGCAGCATCATAGGGGCTGGAGCAGTGGTGACCAAGGATGTGCCGCCGCGATCGCTGGTAATGGGAGTGCCCGGTAAAGTGGTTCGCCCCGTTACTGAGGACCAAACTGCCGACCTGATTGAGCATGCTAAGCACTATGAACAGCTAGCGCGGGTTCATGCGGGGAAAGGGGAGAATTTGGGGTTTATGGGGAAGGGGTAGAGAGTAGGGGAAGATTAAGTTTTAATTGTTAAAAATGAGTTACGACTTAAAGATTCAATGCGACACTCATATTCTGAAATGCCTGCTCGCTACCGGGCTTACCCCCCTTCTTGCCCGCTTCACCGCCTTCGCAGCAATAATTTCAGGATTTCTTAAAAAAAAGTTCCCAAATTATTGAAAATGAAACTGAAAATGAAGTTATACTAAGGTTACTTGAGATAAATTCACAAAAATTTTAGTAAAGGAGGCTTACAATGGGCTTTGATCTTCGTCTACTCGTTGTTTTTCTACCCGTTATCTTGGCTGCTAGCTGGGCTATCTTTAACATCTTCAAGCCTGCTTCAGATCAAGCTAATGAGTTCTTGAGCAAGTAATCAGTTCGGGAGCAATCCTTGAAAATTAAAGTTTTGAATATTAGCCGACTGTCCTCTCTGAGAGCAGTCGGATTTTGTTTATGAGCATGGATGGCGACGTTACATTTGAACAATTTATGAACCTGGAAGGCTCCCAGGATATTGACCGTATCTTGGGGAAATTTGGGCGCTTTGGGGTGAATTTGGGGCTGGAGCGGATACTGCAATTGCTTGCAGATTTGGGGGATCCCCATAAAGACGTTCCTGTGATTCATGTGGCTGGGACTAATGGAAAGGGGTCAGTGTGTGCGTATCTTTCCAATGTGCTGACCCAGGCCGGCTATCGAGTCGGACGCTATACGTCCCCTCATCTGATCAGTTGGTGTGAGCGAATTTGTATTAATGGTCAGCCTATTGCGGTAGATACGCTGCGATCGCTGCTCCGCCACATTGAATCCGTCATTCGCCCTGAACCTGCCACGCCGACTCAATTTGAAGTGTTTACCGCCGCTGCTTGGCTCTATTTCGCCCAGAGGCAGGTGGATGTCGCTGTGATGGAAGTTGGATTAGGCGGTCGCTTAGACGCCACCAACGTCTGCGATCGCCCACTGGTTACCATCATTACTTCCATTAGCCGCGATCATTGGCAACGACTCGGCCCTACTTTAGCGGATATTGCTCGAGAGAAAGCCGGTATTCTCAAACCGGACCGCCCCGCCATTATTGGCCCTCTACCGCTAGAGGCGGAAACTGTTTTTCAAGAGCGAATCGCCGCTCTCCACTGTCCCGATTTTTGGCCCCAACCGGCTCAAGTTCTAGAAAATGGTTGGGCCGAATATTCTCCCATTTCCAAAGCCCAAGGCTTCTCCCCGCCTGCTTCCATCCAATATCCCCTTAACCTAAGCGGGCAGCATCAGTTGACGAACTCCGCCGTCGCGATCGCTGCGTTGTATCAGCTCCAGCAACAAGGCTGGCGCATTCCTCAAGACGCCATTATTCAAGGCCTTGCTACAACCAAATGGCCCGGTCGCCTTCAATGGACTTATTGGAGGGACGGTCAAGGTTTTGTATACAAACTCCTGATTGACGGAGCGCATAATGCTGCTGCTGCTGAGGCGCTGAGGCATTATGTGGAGAGTTTGGAGCCGTTAAAGAATGAGGGGCAGGGGGAGCAGGGGAGGCAGGGGGAGCAGGGGGAGGTTGCTTTGGGAAGAGGGATAGGGGAGATAGGGAGGATGGGGAAGATGGGGGGGGCAAAATCCAAAATCCAAAATCCAAAATCTAAAATCTCCGTTTCTTGGCTGATGGGGATGCTTTCCACCAAAGACCACGCCGCTATCTTTAAAGCGCTGCTGCGACCAGGCGATCGGCTTCATCTTGTGCCCGTCCCAGGTCATTTGTCGGCTGAATTGGAAGAACTGGGTGCGATCGCTCAGTCGATTTGTCCAAACCTGGCGGTCTGCCAAACCCATGCGGATTTAGCCTTGGGACTAACTGCCGCCATGAAGGATGACCAAACTGAAGAGTCTCAGCTAACCGTTTTATGCGGCTCACTTTATCTGGTGGGACACTTTTTGGACAAATTTAGATCGGCCATCTCTCCCCACCTCCCCCCTACGCAATAAATTGCGTTACTAAACCTCATGTATATTGGGATCCGTAGTTTTTGCCCTTACCCTAAATCCCTCTCCCCGAGGGAGAGGGACTTTGAATCTGGCTCCCCTTTCCCCTCCTACCGTGTACACACAAGTCAGAGCCGGAGTCATTTCAGCCCCCTAAATCCCCCAATTCTGATGCTGCTGGCGAATTTAACATTTGGAAATATCGTCAATTCTGAGAGCCTTTCGAGGCCCCCCAGCCCCCAATTCTGGGGGGGCAAGAACTCAAAGTCCCTCAAAATTGGGGGATTTAGGGGGCTTCCAGCCGTTCTCACGATGTTACGAAATAATTCGCCAGCAGCATCAATTCTGGGGGACTTTGAACTCTGATCCCCCCCAGAATTGGGGGGTTAGGGGGGCCAGATCGGCGAATTCGCAATCGGAGTCGAGATCTGTGTACACCGTAGGTCAAAGGCAGTGGATAGGTGGATGGGTGGATGGGATGTTATTTATC
>JASJDH010000406.1 GCA_030065175.1 Leptolyngbyaceae cyanobacterium MO_188.B28
CGTCCTTACGGATCAAAAATGGCGCAACCGACACATCCAGGTAAAACACATCGGGGGCGGCTTCGCCAATCAACCGCGTCTTGATCACATCCATATATTGCTCGGCGATCACTTCGTGTTTGACTATAGCTGAGCGTAATGACTTAGCTCCTCCCAGGTTTGAGGCGGTTCAGTCAAGCTGGCGGCAGCGAAGGCATGTTTGTTATAGAACAGAACCAGGGTTGAATAGTCCTTCGGCAGACCATAAATCTGCCCCTGATAGATAAACGGATTGAGCAGAGAAGGCTCAAAATCGGCCAGGTTAAAGTCGGAGGTGATGTAGGAATTGAGCGGCTCAAGCACGTCCTTACGGATCAAAAATGGCGCAACCGACACATCCAGGTAAAACACATCGGGGGCGGCTTCGCCAATCAACCGCGTCTTGATCACATCCATATATTGCTCGGCGATCACTTCGTGTTTGACTTTGATATGGGGGTGTAGGGCTTCAAAATCCTGCAACACTTCTTGTAATAGCGCTGCCTCGGTTGGGCTGCCGCCCCAACCGCTGAGCCGAATCGTCACTGATTTTTGGTCGCTTGGCTCTGAGGTGAACACAAAAAAACGTAATCCAATCAGGACGATCGCAGTGACGCTCCCAAGTAATACAGCCCCCAGCCAACCCTTTCTCATCTTCGCCTAACCCTAAACCTCAAAGGCAATTCTGCCATTTATCCAGTAGATGAGAACCCCACGATAGGATCCAGTCAGACTCACCTATTAGTGGTCTAACGTCTCCTTACAACTCCTCTCCGATATTGGATCCAACTGAGACCTGCCCAAACAACCTTGGCTCCTGGGGAACCTGGGAGCTGCCTGCTAGAGATCGCTCCTACAAATTATCAATCACTGCTTGGGATGCAGAGGAAAACCAAGCTGTCCTTTTCTATGAAGTGGAAGTTAGCCCAGTCGATGGGGGGGGGTGGTAGTCTACTGACTTCCGTTGTAACGTGATCTAAAATGTGCAGCTGAGATCGCATATACCTCTGACCACCCAATTCCTCAATTGATGGCAGCAGCCGGGGATCGGGTTTTACCTTCGATCTTGTATGCGATTCGATCATTCCTCGTACAAGACAAGGAAATATAGAAACGCCACCAACTAGACGAACCGCCTCGTGTCGGCGCTAGGTTCTAATATAAGCACTTTGATAGCGCCTACCAGTATCACGCAAAACTGCTCGTCTCCCGAACCTCTTTGGCGTGTCTCTGCCTGCTTCGTAGAGCTGCCGTCAAAGAGGCAAACTTAGGTGCGCCCATTGAGTAGAGGAGTTGCAAACTTCGGAAGTTCATTATCCCTTTGGCGTCGAATAGCGTGTTTGGGTAGTGCTCTTTTGTAAAGGGCGAAGAAAAGTAGGATAAAGCTAGAAAACAGGAGTTTCAAGGCCACCAGTCTCCTCTGATTATTCTCTACCTTTTTAGGAAATAGCACTGACTCCCTGCCCTCGGCAGAAATTTTTTGTGAGCGCGCTTCGTCTCCCCCCTGGTTCCCCTTCGCCACGGTATGATATTGAGGCTCTACCGTTCGCACACATGTACATGAGCATTGACCCTCCGATACTGCCGACCTTGACGGTCAATCGATCATTCCTTCAATCATTTATTGATGCCCCTGCACCTTGCTGTGCGATCAGTCTTGTTGAAGTTCAGAACCGCCATTACGGGTTTCTGGCATTGCGGCCTCAGACGCCTATCCCACCTGAAGTATCGGCTGGCGGGTTTAGTTTTGGCCATTCCCTGTACGGTAATAACAAATTTGAAGTTATCCACTTCGGATTTGAATTTTACGGATTCCAGACCTACAACGTACTGATCAATCCGAATAATGCGATTGTGCAGTCGGTCTTACAGGCAATGATTGAGAGTAATGATTACTTCTTCTTTTCGCTTGATGAACAGAGCAGTTCAGTCACCACTTTCCGATCAGACCTTGGGGACGAGTCTCTGTTCAGCTTGAAGAATGACTGGCAACGCATCCAGCAGTCAACGACTACAGAACATCAATACCGACAGGCGATCTCTCATTTTGCCAAAAAACCTTATCCACCAGGCATACTGCTTGAGTGGGTGTGCGGTGATGATATCAACTATTTAGACCTCACCCAAGACAGAGTGGATTTGAACCCAGCATAGCCGGTTCCCCCTACATTTCCCTTGATCATTGAAAGGCAGAAGGATTCATCTAGATCCGACTGAAGCTGTATCCTGGGTGAGCATAGTTATCGTCATTTACCATGCCCCGCCAAACCTCTCTATTTCCTGAGGAACATTACAATACCTTTCTGAGTGATTTGAAGTCTCGTATCCGGCGGTCTCAAGTGCTGGCTGCCACTGCTCTGAATAAGGAGGTTATTCTGCTCTACTGGCAGATCGGTGGAGAGATTCTGAAACGTCAGAAACAGCAAGGATGGGGTAGCAAGGTAATTGATCGTTTAGCCAAGGACCTGAAGCAGGAATTTCCAGACATATCTGGATTTTCCCCGCGTAACCTAAAATATATGCGTTCTTTCGCGGAAGCCTACCCCGATCAAGAAATAGTGCAACAGTTGTTGCACAAAGTGCCGTGGGGCCATCATGTCCGTCTTTTGGACTCTGTGAAGGATCCGCAACAGCGGTTGTGGTATATTCACCAGACAATTGAGAATGGCTGGAGCCGAAACGTTCTTATTCTTCAAATCGATTCGGGGTTGTATCAGCGACAGGGTGAGGCGATCACAAATTTTGAAACAACTCTCCCCTCTCCTCAATCTGACTTGGCCCAGCAGCTCATTAAAGACCCTTATAATTTCGACTTTCTGACCATTAGCAAAGATGCTCAGGAGCGTGAGCTGGAACGCGGCCTCATTGAGCATATCCGCGACTTCCTGTTAGAGCTGGGGGTTGGATTCTCATTTATGGGTAGTCAATACCCCTTGGAGATTGACGGCAAGGAATATCGGCTGGATTTGCTGTTCTACCACGCTCGCTTGCATTCTTACGTCGTGCTGGATCTCAAGATGGGTGAATTCGAGCCCGCATTCTCTGGTCAGATGAACTTCTACATCTCTGCGGTCAACCATACCCTCTGCACCGAAGGTGATAATCCAACTATCGGCATAATACTCTGCCGATCAAAGAGCAAAACCACGGTGGAGTTTGCACTAGATACTTTACGCAATCCGATTGGCGTATCCACCTATAGGTTAGGAGAGAAGCTGCCTCCTCAGTATCAGAAGGGTCTGCCGACTGCTGAACAGCTGGAGATGGAACTTGAGATAGCGATTCAGGAGATTGGAGAATGGGATACAGAAGCGCCTGGAACATCTGGGTAGTGGCTGAACGGGTGGTGGATAAACAAGGAACATGAAGGGACTAGTGCAACAGCTGTTGCACAAAGTATCAGATCGATGCCAGCAAGATATCTACTCTCCATTCTTTTATCATTTAAGCTGCTTCAAATATCACTTGCAACGCATCAACTCGCTGTAGAAAATGTTCTCGTCGATCAGATAGAGACACGGATTCCGCCATTCGCTGACAGGGCGGTAAAATTGACGTACCTCATCATACGCTTGGCAGAAGCGTTTGGCCGACTCAAAGGAGACAAAGACAAGGGGCGGAGCAACGCTGCTTGCTCCCCCGATGACTTTGCTCAATCGAATTGCCTAGGCAGGGGATCTCCGCGTGCTTCCCTTTAGCTCTCATCTCTTTTTTAATAGCGCAAGGATAGGGGCTATTTTGAGTATTGAGGTCTCACAATTTCGGAAAAACATGTTTGTGGGGTTCCGAATCTCCACATTTGTACTATTATTTATCGCAAGTGGAGATTCGGATCTCCACAGAGAAAGGATTTTTCCATGAATCAAATAATTCTGTCGATTATTGCTAACGCAGGCGGTGTCGGAAAAAGTACGTTAGCGACGCACCTAGCTTATGATCTGGCCGTCAGAAAAAAACATTCCGTTGCTTTGATTGATTTAGATCCCCAGCGCTCCTTAGATGTCTTTTGTGGGCTTGAACCGGCTGAGCCTGCTCAAAGCATTACGTCGGTCTTGTCTCAGGATTTTAAGGGAGAGTGGCCCTTGGCGACTGCCTGGAAGATTGACAAGGTGTCGGTTTGTCAGGGCCATCAAGCAATAGAGCAAACGGCGAGAACACTAGTTATTCATCCGCGAGGGCATTATTCCCTTAGTGATCGGCTGAAAAAGTATCCGCTGCCTCATGAGGTTGTCATCGTTGATTGTCCAGCCACATTGGGTTTGCTAATATCAAATGCTCTGGCTGCAGCCACTCACATTATCATTCCGTTGCAGCTAGAACCTAAAGCTGTTCAAGGAGCGGCGGATGTTATTCAGTGGTACATTAATCAGTCTTTGGATCTGGGGCTCGATCCAAGACCAGATTTATTGGGATTCGTCCCTAGTGCCTATGAAGCGGGGACAGCTATGCATCGACAGCTATTAGAACAGCTGCCAGTCCTGGCGGAGCAGTTGAACACCAAAATGTATCCTCATATCCGAAATTCCAAAGAATTTGTGAATGCTTCTGGGCAGGGACTTCCGCTTCAGATTTTCCGGCCTGGGCATAAAGCCAACGATGATTTTCATGAAATATCAAATGACTTAAGCAGGTTGATTAATGGGTAGGAAAACAGTTGATTTAATAGGTAGGTTTCAGGGCGCGATCGCAGCCACTGAAGAAGTCCAGCAGCATGATAAAAGAGTTGCTGAGTTGCAGGCTGAGATTGAAGAGCTGAGAGGAGTCAACAAAGACGCGGAGAAGCAGCTAACTGAATTGCGTCAACTTCTGAGCGGCCAATCTGGAGAGCAGCCGATTGAGCTAAAGCTGATTGATCCCAACCCGGATCAGCCCCGACAGACCATCACAGAGGCCAATATCCAGAAGAAGATGAGATCGCTGGATGAGCATGGCCAGCTCATGCCTATCATTCTGATTCCAACTGGAGATCGATATTTGCTTTGGGATGGAGAGTTGCGCTGGCGAGCGGCTGATCGCCTGGGGTGGCCGAACTTGAGAGCGGTTTTTGCTCCTATGCCTGAAGACTTGCACAGAAAAGTCCTCTTGGGCTTCCTTCATCAGGAAGGTCTTAACCCACTGGATCGAGCTGCGGCCATAGTGAAAGAGGTCGGTCTGAAAACTAGTTTTGAGACGTCAGAAATTCTGAAACTGGCAAGATCAGCTGTTCGACAATTAGAGAGGGAATTACAGAGAAATCCCCAATTGCCTAAACTTACTGAGGTTGTAAATGCATCTCAGAAAGATCAGGAAGCATTCCTAAATCGGGTCAACCTAAGGGAAGAACAGCGGGAAGTTATCGCCGTCTTAGTGGATTATCAAATCAATCCGCAGACTTTCACGACACGAGACCTACGGATGCTGGATCTCCCAGAGGATTTGCAGCAGGCCATACGGAAGGGGCTGGACGGTTCCCACGCCCTCCAAATCAAACGACTATCGGCCAAGTCGCTCGACACAGACGAGGAGGGTGCGTTCTCAGCTCGTCAGCAACTGATCGACAAAGCCCTGCAGAATGGGTTGACGAGGGACACCCTCAAAATAGAAATTGACGCTTTGCTAATAACAGACAATCCTCCTGAAAAGCAACAGGCAGGGTCGAGGCAACTCGCCAACCTAACCAAGCGCCTTCGGCAGGCTAAACCGTGGAAATGGGAGTCTAAACGAAGAAAGAAATACGAGACCCTGTTAGGCAGATTGGAGGCGTTGTTAGCCGATACTGAAGAGACGGAGGAATAGGATCAATAGCGGGGGCGGCCCCGACTCTGTCCTCAGCCGCCAGATCTTCTGAAACTCTTTTGTACATTGCCTTACAGAGCTTCAAAATAGTCGTCTTCTTCACCTCAAGTGTTCATTTAGGAAACAAAAATGCCAAAATTGGGCTCCTTTGAACGTAAATTGAGCGATCTCAAGATGCCAGGTGGCTAATTTCAATCCGTACTTACGGGGCATCCGAATGTAGAATTCCCGCTCCAGGTCGTCCTTACACTTACTCAGAATGACCAGGTTTCCGTTTTAGAACGTCATAGCCAGCCGCCGCCAACTGTTCATTCAGATCTAGAAATTTCTGATTGTAGGGATTCTCACCCATGATGCTCTCCTGTCCCATTTAGCAAGTAGTCACTATGAAAGCGCCTAAATAGGGAATGTAGTTGTCATTAGCACGGCTAAATGGGCAAGCAGGATGCCTGAGGATCCAATACGCAACGTCCCTTCCCAGTATTGGAGGAAGGTTCTATCCTGCAAACAGTGTGAGTATTGTGGGGGCTTCTTCCGAGGATTAGCCGCTCAACGAGAAGTTGAATTGAAGAGGCAGCTTGAACAGGGCTATGAGCTTTCTTAAAGAACCGTTCAATCAATCGATGCTTTCTGGAAAATGAAGCGGCGGCGGGGAAGATCTGATTTTAACTAAATACGTTTGGTTCCGACGCCAGCTAACCGGAGCCCAGAATCTTAAATCGTCTTTAGTATATTTGAACTATTTGCGAGTTCCGTTTATTCTACTCAAGGCGCAATCCCCATTCAGGTCATCTACACATCGCTTATCTCACTATGCCATCCCCTCTCCTAACCCCGTTGATCCGCTTCCTTCAGGAAGAACTGAGGCTCCCGCCTGAGAGCATTGATTTAGTCCAACGACAGGAGGAGTCAATGCCCAATCTTCTGGCGGTGGTGCTTTGGCAGTATGGTTTAGTGACATTGGAACAGCTTGACCAAATTCTGAATTGGTTGGAGGCGGTTTGATTAAGGTGTTTTTAAGGAAATAGGTTGAGACCTCGGTATTGGCGTAGGGCTACAGTTGCTGAATCCTGGAAGCTGGGTATACAGCTTCAGGCTGATTAGCCCGATGCGGTAAGGCGTAAAGCGTCAGCTAGCTGTTCTCTTATTTTTTGGGACTGATGTTGTTGAGGTGAGAGTAACGAAGGAAGGAGCGATGATTAGCGCCAATATTTAGCAAAGCTTCATCCCTTGCTTATCATTGTCTTACGTAATATTCCTTAAGATTGAAACATATAAAGCAATACTATCTTTTGAAGAGCTATGTGTAACCCACCCCAGCCGATTGGCTGGGGTTATGTATTTGGGTGGGCGGTCAGTGGGGTAAAGTGGATTGCCGTGAGGTCATCGCTCGCCAGGAGGTTCAAGCTTCTAGCGCCTCCTGATCCCAATCCCGTTCTCCCCAAGGTTCGATACCGATCCAGTCTTGATGATGGGGATAGTAGAGGTCATCCCCCGGTAAGCTCAGCGCCTCTAGATCTGTTCTATTCTCAGCAAGGCATTCTTCATAGGCTTCCTGGAATGCCTTTTGCTTCTCTGTCAAGGAATCTTCCGGCAACCCAAAGGCGGCTTGAGTGCGACTGCGCAGCACTTCCCGAAACGAGGCGGCCAGCAGCGCGATCGCCTTGGGGTTGCCAAGACGGGCTTCATGTTCGACGATCAGGCAGAAGTCCTCATAGCTCACTGTATGAGCTATAGATGAGCCACTTTGGTCTTTGCGAGGGGTTTTAACATCAATTTGGTACGCCGTGAAGCCCTTTTTGAGTAAAGCGTCTAGCTTTTTAGGCGGCTTTTTTGTACGACCTGAATTAATCAGTCTGCGGTAGTAATTAGGGGCGTGACCGAGTAGCGCACTGATATAGGTGAGTCCATAGCGAAAGGAGTCATTCGCCATTAAAAAGGCGTCTACCGACACCCCATCGCTAAATTGAACCGTCGCTTGTTTTTTTGTCGCTTTCATCGCCAAAGCTCTGGCGTCAATCGACCCGACCCGTTAATCCTGGACAGCGGGATAATACTTGCGCTGACGATGCTCCCAAGGAATCCCATCAGGATCTTGCCCCACTGACCATTGTCGTAAATGCGCCTGTCCCTTCTTTCGATGTACTTCGATCGTAGTCCGGCTAACGGGAAATCGCTTCGCCAGGTCGCCCGCCGATAAGCCCTTGAGTAGTCGACTGGGAATAACACTGGCCTGAATAGGAGGTGCTTCAGCATTGGTAGACTCAATATTCCCGTCTAATTGGGTTTGGATGAAGTCTAATAAGTCCAATTGACCTGGAATTGTAAAGGGGTCGTCAGCAGAGTCAGATTTAGGTTGGTTCAATAAGGTCTCCTCGATGTCAGCTTTAGCCTGTTTGAAAGCGGCGAAGTCGTTCTCCAAATGAGCGATCTTTTCAGTCAGGGCAGACGAGAGTTGATCTACTTTGGCTTCCAGATTGGTTAGGTCTTGGCGCAGCTCAACGGCATTTGAGTAAGCTGGGTCTTGGTTGAGCCCAAAAAACCGAGAGAGAATCGCGATCAGCGCCTGAGAGTCATTTTGAAGTGGACCCCAATGCCTAGACAACTTGAAAGGGCTAATAAGCTCTGAAAATCCTAAACAAGTTCTTCTCTTTTTCAGAGAGTACCACACTCAATCACGGTCGTAATAGATTTCATCGGGTGTTCGATAATTCAGTGATTGATGAGGTCTCAAACGGTTGTACCAATTAAACCAAGCTTTCAGTTCCGCCATTAAGTGTTGACCATCCTCAAACGCCTTGAGATAAATCAATTCCCATTTCACAGAACGCCATAGCCGTTCAATGAAAATATTGTCATGACAGCGACCTCGACCATCCATACTGATCGCTATCTCTGAATGTTTAAGCCGTTCTGTGAAAGCGTTACCTGTGAACTGGGCACCTTGGTCAGAGTTGAAGATCTGAGGAGGGGAATAGATTGAGAGCGACTCCTCCAAAGCCGCAATACAGAAATAAACATCCATCGTATTCGACACTCGCCAACTGAGCACCTTACGGCTATACCAGTCCATAATCGCCACCAAATAGAAATGGCCCTTGAGCAC
>JASJDH010000407.1 GCA_030065175.1 Leptolyngbyaceae cyanobacterium MO_188.B28
CTGACTTCTGACTTCTGTATTCTGTATTCCTTCTCTACTGGCTTGTCCCGCTTTAAGCTGGAGCCCCAGATTTCCATTTTGACGCAACTTCCTTAACGTAGGATGATAAGCGCCAGTCATTAGACTCAGCATCTCTACTGGATTATCCCGCTTCAAGTTGGCGCTCTAAAAAGGCACAGTATCATCTCCAGATTTCGAACGGACAGACTTCACCTGGGACGTCATTTCTGAAGAGGGATCTAAATCATCTTCCAAATTTACTATCTGCCCGTTAAAAAACTGGGCGAAGCTTTTTACAGAGCGTTCTAGATCCCCATCGGCTTGCCACGCTGGCGGAAGTGAGGCGGAAGGAATAGACTCCGTCTTCGAAGGAGCTGAGGGAGCAGGTTGAGGAGGGGGCGAGATCGCCGCAGGCGGAGAGACCGGTTCTCCAGGAAATGAAGCGGAGGAGGGATGGGGAGAGGGATGTGCTTGGGGAGGAGGAGCGCCGTGTCCCATCGGGGAGGGAACTGATGGAGAAAGGTTAGGCGGGGGAAGTTTAGGGGCTGGAGGAGGGGCGGCGGCAGGCGCAGACACCGGTTCTGTCTCAGAAACCGCCACCTCCAGGCTCACTTTAATTTTTCGGGTAAAGACTTGCTCAAAAGCCGCTTCCATATTGGGCACCCGTCCTTGGGCCATCTTAAAAAGCTGCTTGGAATTAATCCCAATCCGCGCGGTTTGCCCGTCAAAACTCAATAAACGGCCCTGCTGCCGCAAAAGGGCTTGGGTGCCAAAGGGTTGCAGCTTGGCGATCACTTGACGCCAAGCTTCCTGTAGATCAACCGGACTAGAGGAGACTAGCGGCGGTTGGTCCAGCACAGGAGCATCGGGCGACAGAGGCTTTGACGGCTCAGAATCGCTCCTTTCAACAGAATGCTCAGTTCTTTGCTGGGATTGTTGTTGAAAAGGCTTTGCAACAGGCTCTGACGCTTGAGGGACCAAACTTTCAGCGGTAGCAACAGAAGTCGGCTGCAAAGACGGCTTCGCAACCGGCTTCCCCCCCAATTCTTTGGGTCGCTCAACCTGTATCTCCTGTCTCCTGTCTCCTGTCTCCTGTCTCCTGTCTCCTGTCTTCTGTCTCCTGTCTTCTGTCTCCTGACTTCCCAAAGCCGACGGCAACAGACCGAGCAGGGTCACCTCCAGCCACAAGCGCGGTTGGGTCGTATGTTTGACCTGGCCTTCCGCTGTCCTGAGATGCTGCTGTCCGGCCAACAGGTCACTAATTTCAAGAGTCTGCACAAACTCCCGCAGTTCTGCCCATGTAGGGGGCGTGATGGAGACTAAATCCTGGCGATCGCCTGCTGTTTTGGCGATCAATAGATCCCGATAAAATCCGGCTAATGTCTGGAGCACAATCAGCGGCTCCCGTCCCCGATCCATAAGATGGCGAGCTTGGTCTAGCACAGCGGCGCCATCGTCTTGAGCGATCGCCTGCGTCAGTGTCAATAAATTCCGTTCTGGGACAGCGCCCACCAGATCCCACACCCGCTCAATGGTGACCTGCTCTCCCAGCAAACTCAACTGATCCAGCAAGCTTTCAGCATCTCGCATCCCGCCTTGGGAAATCTGAGCTGTCAGTCGAACTGCGCCCTCAGTAATATCAATCGATTCTTTGGCGGCGATATCCTGCAAGTGAGCCACCATTTCCTCTAGGGGAATGCGGCGGAAGTCAAATCGCTGGCAGCGAGAAATAATGGTTGGCAATACGCGTTGCGGATCGGTGGTCGCTAGTACAAACACCACTCGATCGGGCGGCTCTTCCAGCGTCTTAAGCAAGGCGTTGAAGGCCGCTGTACTGAGCATATGGCATTCATCAACCACATACACTTTATATCGGCACTGGACGGGAGCGAATTGGGCTCGTTCAATCAGCTCCCGAATGTTATCAACGCCTGTGTTGCTAGCGGCGTCGATCTCGACAATGTCCAGGGCGAATCCTTTAGTGATTGACTGGCAAATCTCACAGACTCCACAGGGGTCTGGAGTGGGATGATCACTCTTGGAGCAATTGAGGGATTTCGCCAAAATCCGAGCGCTGGATGTCTTGCCAGTGCCCCGAGGTCCACAAAAAAGGTAGGCTGGGGCAATGCGGTTTTGGCGCAACGCATTGGCCAAGGTCGACGCGATCGCACTTTGCCCCACTAGTTGGGCGAAGGTTTGGGGCCGATATTTATGGTGGAGCGGTTCGTAGGTCATAGATACCACAATAACCTCTTACGCCAGTTCCCTTGGCTAATGCACCTCTATCCATCAGATTTTCTTAAGGATACCGACAAGGAAGGCAATATGTCCGCTCCAAACTCCTCAGATTCTTGCGAGTGTCCTCGAATTCAGTAAAACCCCAGCGCTTCCAAAATTCTTAAGCCGTCAATCCGAAAAAGGAAATTCAATAATCAGGGTCTCAGCTTCATTCCGAGGTTTTCCCCAACCATTATGGCAACTGCTGAGCCTAGCCTGAGAAGGCTGATCGGCTTTGGAGGATCTCCTGGAAGCAGCAGGTTTCGAACCCCTTCCGCTAAGCTGAGATTTTTGGCTTGATTGAACGGGTAGCCCCTGCTTAGCAAACCTACCAGAGCTAGACTTTGCGGCAGGCGGACTCTTTACCGCATAGCCATTGAAATAGGCATGAATTAGCGTACGAAATAAGGCCTGAAGATCGGTCGGCAGCGTCCGCTCAATCTCCTCAGCCGTTCCATAATGGTCGGTCACCTGACCCATTGCCTGAGCAATCATAAGATTTTGGGCTGGACCTGTAGGGTGAGACGCCCTCAGATTCTTCCAACAGGCTTCAAATGCTTGAATTCCCTTAATCATGTTAGATCCCTGAAATGTCTGAGTAAGTACACAAGCCTATGGGGCGAAAAGACTTGCGGTAACCAATAACGCTTCATCAATTCTTCATATAGTATTCCCAAGGCTATTTAAAGAGTTTACGTAGATGAGAAAAGACCGGCAAAAGGAGTGCAATTTATAGCAATTCCCGCTTGTGTTGAATACATTTCAGTTAGGACAGGTTACAGGTTATAGGTTACAGGTTGTAGTCAACGCAAAAGAGAAGCGCTATAAGCTGATTCCGTTGCAAAAGAGCAAGGGACCCAGCTTCTTAAGAAACTGGGTCCTTTGCCTGCCGTGTCTATTGGAGCTGAAAATGGCAACTAAGAGATCTGCGGATCAATAAAATCCCATCCACCCATCTATCCATCTACCCATCTACCCGTCCACTGCCTTTTACTGGGACTTCATTTTAACGCAAATCCCTAATTACAGTCAGTTCCAGACCCTATTCTCATACCGCCCAAGAGGGTTTGAATAATCACACATCGCTTCTGACTGTCGGTGTCTGTCTCGACTAGCGAAGTCGTTATCGTAAGGAGATCGTCGTTTGCGGGCAAATCTTCAACCTGAGTAATGGTTGCGCCCGTTACGTAATCAGGTACGCCCTGATAGTCAAACGTAATCGCGGTGAGATTATTGGGCAAAGTGACAGCGACTATGCCAGCCTCTAACTCTTTTTCACCGCCAAGTTGCATAAACGGAGTACTGGAAGCTCCTGGCACAGAGGGATCATACACCTTATACTCGGCAGTATTCGTCGTAGAGTTAAATTCCACCGTGCGGCTTAAATTGGTGCGCTTTGCCTCGCTCTGGGCTGTTTGCAAGATTGAGTAGATTTCATCCCGAACAACTGTTACCTGACGCTGCCGCAGAAACCCATACCAACTTGGTCCTATAATAGCCGCCAAGATAGTGACAATAACAATAACAACAATCATTTCAATCAGCGTAAATCCCTCTTCTCCTTCCATCCCCGGCGTCGATCTGGGAGGCTGAGGAGTTAAGGAAGCCTGAGATCTTTTCAAAAACACCTGTAGGGCTTGCCTGATTAAATCACCGCTCACTCGCGCCGCCTCCTTGGAACACGTATTTTGCTGAAAATCCAAAAGATGTCTTGGGGGTCTCCATCCACCCATCCACCCATCCACCCATCTACTTGCCTACAAGCTTACGCCGTGAATTGATACACCAACCTCGCATTTACCCCAATCACTGTCCGCCTAACCCTCCTAATCCCCGTACCTGAATAGTGGTGCTGGGAAAGAAAGAGGTTAATTGACTATTGAACGATGGACTATCCTCAAGTCGAGACAGCGCATTAGCTCGGATGGTTATTTCGGCTGTGCTTGTTGTTGTACTGACGGCATTCAGAACAAACTGATCGATGTGATCCACTAAAACAAAGGCAGGCGCGGTATAAGAGGCAGCCCCCTTTTCCCATATATTCAGCTTCTCTTCTATTGAACCTGAGAGACTTAAGTCAAACGACTCATAGCCGTCACTCGGCGCAATAAAGTAAGCGTTTGTCGTTGTCGGATTACGAACTCCGCCATTGAGTTCAAATCTGGAGATGCGAGAAGTATTGGACCAGATTCCGCTCGAATTATCCGTCGTTTGATAGTAAACCACCAGGGAGTAAGCATAGGCGTCATTACACTCATCCGCGTTTGCAGCTGCAGTGGTGCAAGTTGTATTGTCATACTTGAACGCATCTTCGTACACTTCTCGCTTCCAGAAGGCGAGAACAGGGGTGCAGGTGGCTGTTGAGCTGCAGCCTGACACAGCGCCCGACACTGGGGGGATTTGGTCCTTAATGCCAGAACTCGCTGGATTAGCAGTGTTGCTGTTTGTCGTTAATGCGGTCGTATCATAGACGTAGACGGCTTGCTCCAGATCTCGGGTGATGTAATCAACCGTAGCCTGTAATTCTTCCTCCGTAGCGGCCTTCGCCTGTTCACGCCGTTCAGTGGTGAGAATATTAATCATAAACGACAGCAGCGGCGTCAACACAAGCACAGCCAAAATCATGGACACCATCAATTCAATCAGAGTAAATCCCTCTGAAGCTGAAGTTGACGCACTCAGCCGATCGTCTTTTTTCAACAGAGTCCTGAAGACATTCATCATCGTTAACTTCACCCGTTTAGTCCTTCGTCGAGCGTTCATTGACACCCTCCAAAGCGCTGACAATAATCGCCAAGGTTGGTCTGATTGGTGATCACCTCTGTGGTGGCTTCAATCAGGGGACCTTTGCGGTCCCCCAGCCCCCCCGTGGAGGCCAATTGTTCTTGAGTCGTAAACGCTTCGCTGTCGCTAAATCCATCAGCGCGATAAACTCTGACCCCCATTAAATAACCCGACTCGATACTGGTGGTGGTGGAGAGGGCGCTACGAAACGCCTGAACAACCAAATCGCGGTTGCTATCTGCGGTGCATTGGTTAACACCGTCGTCATCCCCATCTACACAGTACAAACTGTAATAGGGAGACGTATTTGTATTGGCGCAATAATAGCTGCCAGTCGTGCTGGCTGCGCAGGCCAGCGTTCCCGCCGTCGGCGTTGATGCAGCGGCAAAGCTGCCGCGTTGGGGAGAAAACACGGTCGTTGTCGTTCCGCTAGCGGTAACTATGCTGGTTTCCTGTAGGACAACCCGATGCTCCGGCGGATCAATCTCTCCCGATTTGACGCCATCGATGTAGAGCCTTGCAGCTTGGGTGGCTGAGTCTACTCGCTTGGCCTGTACTCTCACTCCTATGGAAAGCACTATCACCGGGGAGATCGCCACCAACAGGATAGTAACCACAAGGATAGCAACCAATGATTCTATGATCGTAAACCCTTGTTGGTCAGATGGTTGGTTAGATGGTTGCTCGTTATTAGGGTGTTTGGATGGAATCATGGTAAGTCGCTCGATTTCTGCTGGCAGAAGGTAGTCGGACGTTGGTCGCTATTGATGGCGTCGCCAACCTCAGCGCCGCTAGAATTTAACGCCTTGGCGCAAAGTAGGGTTTGAATCCAATCATCGCCCCGGCCCACTTCTCGGAAATATTGGTTGGGCTCGGAGGCTGGCTCCGCTAGAAACTGCTGCGCCAACAAGTCGGGAATCTGGGACAACAGACCCACGTCAAATCCCCAATCTCGTCCGGGAGGCGTAAAGAAAGGCATTCGACCGCCGCCGTTGCTTTGGGTATAAATCTGTGGATACCCAAAGGGACCGCCAGTCGTATAACCTCCAGACGATCTCTTTTCTCCCAGTGAGAAGAAGGGGGCGGTCGCCACTTCACTCCGCTTCAGTTGGATTAATGACCCTCGAATCTGGGTGGTCGCCGCTGCACCGCTCTTACCCCAGTTCTCCAAGAATCGCGGTAAGTTAGGCAGTCCTCCGTTGTAGTCTCCTAGATGTTGATTGCCAGACAACCCTGTAGCGGTAAAGGGAGGACGGTTGGGAACATCGCCGCTCGCCATCACCATGTTGAAGATGGTCGTACCCGCAGTGGGTTTTTGGATCCAATTAGTGTTCTCAACTACGGTTTGAGATTGAGGCGCTGTTAAGGCATTGTCATCGGTTCGAGGAGATGAGATCGCAGGATATTGAGTCTGCAGAACCGGTGTCAACAGCGGTTGACCATCCGCCGTCACTGCAGTGATAGTCAAGCCTGTGGGGAAATTAGGGGCTGTTGTATAGCCCAGGAAGCGCCCGCCGTCTATATGGGTATAGTCTCCCATCTGCGGCGCCGCATTATTACCGATGAAATTGCCTGCTAGCCTATGGGGGTTAGACGCATTGGCGTCTTTCATGCGAATGCCGTTTGCGTACCAGAAGATATCATTCGGATCGACGCCGACCAGCTCAAGTTGCACTCCATTACAACCATCACAGTCCCCAAAATCCGTATTGTTGTCGGCTCGAAGAACAAAAACTGGTTTAGTTTGACCATTGGCGTTTAACGTGATAGTGGCCCCAGATTCAAATTCCTTTTTCGGAAGGTCGTACACTGTTACAGGTCCTTCGGCATTCAAGGTTCCTCCTGTAATTTGATTTCCAGAAACTGTCCATCCATTGCCAGTAGAGACATTGTCGGTAAATTGCTTGATGCCGCTGGAGCTGCCCTGGCCAATTGCGTCGTCAATTGCATTCCGAGGCGCAGCACCGCAAGCAGGATTTCCTAGATCTCCAGCGCCAACTTTATACTTCAGCTTTGCTTGCCCAGCGTTTGGGCCACCATTCGAATCCAGACATAAGGTGTAGTCTGAAGCTTTGTCGGTGGTCGGCAAATTGAGGTTGACCGTTCCATTCACCTGACTACCGCCACAAGCAACGATGGCTGTATTGGTGAAACATTGTGTATCTGGCAGAATGATTTTTCCGCCATCGCCCACAGGATCCTCATAGTATAGAGGGCGATCCGCTCGATAGACGATCTCTGCAGTGTTGTCTGGATCTCCAGAGGTATCCTTAGTGGTCCGAAACCACAAAGCGTTGTTGGCGGAAACACCATAGTGGGTTCCTGCAGTCCAACCGGTGCTGTCCTTATATTGGCATCCGTTGTTGTCAGCCTCATTGCCCGTGCTGTCTAAAGGACATCCAACCCCCATTGGTTTGGCTGTTCCGTTAGAGTTTACATCTGTCAACGCGAGTTTACCGTATCTGTTTCGGGCAAAGGCGACTCGCCGGGGATATCGCCAATCATCATCAAGCAATCCGTTTCCATTGATGTCTTCATTTATAGGAGAAGAATCAAGGATGCCGTCCCCATCGATATCTTCATGCACTAAGGCTGGTCTTGCCGTTGTCCCGGCCCCCAGACGCTCTAGAGGGGATTTGCTATTACCGTTGGTTGTATAGGCAGTTGACCAGCCAACTTCTGCATTTTCAAATACATCATTCCCCCCATCGCTTTTGCCCGCAGCGGCTAGCTGAGCGCCTAGTTGGTTGGCTTGAACCGTGAGTTCCCCCCCGGTTAATATCCCATCCCCATTGGCGTCAAAACCCACAACCCAATCTTCTCGCCCACAATCAGAGACCGGCAACTTGCGACAAATTTCCATGATGTATTCAGGAAAAGCGACCCGGCGTTGAACAGGAGTCATGAAGTTGTTGAAATAAGAACTGTCGTCAGCATCACTATAGCCAGTCCCGGCGGAATACTTGACGTCCGTGAAGTCATGGCTAGTGATAAAGTTGTTATTCCAAAAGCCATTATGCAATCGGGCTTCGATAATCTCTGATGCCTTAGAGATTTCATCGGTGCTATCCCCGTCAGGATCGCTCAGATTATCGGTCTGGTTATTCCGCAGATCGAAATCTCCATCCGCTCGGGTTCCCTCCGCGAACCCGCTGGAAAGAAGTGTAACGGCGTCAGACAGAATGTTGCCTGTACGCCATTCGTCTGGGTCTAGACAAGAGGTTGCAGGCAGTCTGGGGTCTCCCTTACGGCAAGCAAAGTTGTTATTCGCATCCTCTTGGCCGCGAGTGTAGAAGTTGCTGTAATTGGAGGTCAGCGCTACAGTAAATTCTTCCTGGGCTGCGCCCCCGGCATCTTTATGGGGATTAAATTCCCCTTTGACATACACGGGTAAGTTACTTACCAGGGTTAGCCCCTTCTCAACTTCCCGAAAGTCGTTACTATCTCCATCACTATCCGTCCGCGCAAGCCGCTGGCCGTTGATTAGCATGACGCCATTGGTGCGGCGAGTGGGGTCAAGGACAAAGTCGTTAGCGCTCAACCTTATTTCACCCGGGTCAGAATCATCGGCCAGGCCGTCATTGCGGCTGGCGTAGATAATGCCGCTATTCGGCAACATATATTCATCTGAATCGATGGAGTTGCCAGTATCCGCCCGGTTCTTCCGCAAATCATCAATACTGATCTGCGTCACCCGGACTTCTAAGGGTTGACGTTGTTCAATCGGCAGTCGATACCATGCATTTGTATTTTCAATGGCGGTATAAAGGTTGTTTAGAGAATCAGCCGTTACACCGAAATCTGTATCGTCATAAACTGTGTTGACGTCAT
>JASJDH010000408.1 GCA_030065175.1 Leptolyngbyaceae cyanobacterium MO_188.B28
AACGCATCGAAGTTGAATGGATATTTTCAACTTTTAGTGTGACTCACTATATCTTTATTATAGGTAATTCATTTTGCCGATCCACTTATGAAGAGTTGCGCACGATCCATGAAACGATTCAGTCTGTGATGGGAGATGTCTCACCTGAGTTAGAGTGGCTTAAACACTAACCGGATCGCCAAGTTTACATCTCGCGGGCGGAAATTGATTTGAGGAAAGCTATCCAATCGCTAAATTTCCTCAGTAAGGGGAGTACTAATTCATTTCCAACCCTGACATCGCTATCGCTACCTGGAACGGCAACGGCTTTGTTTTGGAGCATTCACGCCTTACTCCAGCAAACCTATCAAAAGCCGAATCTAGAGAATCCGATTCGTCGGCGCAATCACGATGCGCGTTTGCTCTATCAACAATTAGCGCAACTTGATTTGGTCCCCTGGTACACCCACTCAGTCGATAAGGCGGCCCTGGATGAGCTGCCCGCAGGGATACAATTTTCCGATGGAGACCGTGATGAGATTTATGAAAATCCACATTCAAACCATCGCCCAATTAATTCCTGAACTCGATTCCATGATGCTCCCGGCTTGCTTTGAGGAAGTGCTCCAAACGCAATTACTCCAGACCCACAAAGTTCAGGTTGAGTTTGGCCATGATTCTTGATAAATAAGCGCCTAATGCGCCCCTGGCGTTGTCACTAACGATAGAGTTAAGCGGAGACAGACAGCCTTTACAGACTTGCCAAGACTTCTCATCAGCCGCTCCAACGGAGTGCTAGCCGTTATGCTGATTTGGTAGTTTCAGCACCATAGGGAGGAAGCTAATACCATTTCTGACTTGTTTCTCCCCTGCTCGACGAAAGCCCAACCTCTCGTAAATCGGCGCTGCGTACGACGAGGAATTGACACTGATTTTCGACAGCCTTGGGTCGTTGGCTCGGCAAATCTGCAAAGCTCGGCGCAGAAGTTCTTTGGCAATTCCCTGACGCTGAAATTCCGGAGCGACAAAAAGCAAGGAAATATGATTATGGCCTCGCATTTCAATCACGCCCACGACCTTGCCTTGCTCCAAAGTGATGAGGCTGAAGTGATTGGTTTGAGCACGCGCCCGGAAAGCGCTCGGCTGGATATAGCGGTGAAACTCCTGCACCCCTTCAGATGCATAGTCCGGGGCGACAAACTGATTGAAAACACGAGCCGCCAGTTCACTAACTTCAAGAATATCTTTCGTGCTCAAAGGTCGGTAAGTGAGAGTCACATCTATCACTGGTGAGAAAAGCCTTCTATTGGGTGTAATACCACAGCAGAGGTAGGAGAAACTATTACAGCTCTGCTGGGTTTCCTTGTGTCAGCCCAGCCTACAACGATGTGCGATCGCGCTGATTCACTCCAAAGGTTCATCGGTTTGCTGATTCAAGCAATAATCCAGGATAGTGATCTGGTCCGCAAAGAGGCGGTTCGGCTCTTGACGAGATAGTCGCTCGCTATGGGTGTTCGAGATAAAGGTGTTAACTAAATCTTGCCAATCGGGATCGCCAGCAGGCAAAATCAACCCGTAGAATTCACAGGTTAAAGGGCGTTCAGGCTCCAAGGCATAGTCCGCCAACGGTCGATTTTGGCGCAACAATTCACCCATTGAGAGGATACCGTCACTGGCTAAAACATCTACCTGTCCCGTCGCCAGGGCAGTGACTGCTTCATGCCTACCCGTAGGGCCAGCGAAAGGAATCACCTCAGCCTGGGGAAACGTCTCACGGATAAATTCTTCTGTGGTGGTTTCCGGTAGTACAGCCACTCGTACATCCGCTAATCGCGGATTCGGATTTTCTCGGTCTATCCTTTCCTGTTTCACCAGGAATTGAGCGCCTGACACCAGCAGCGGCAAAGAAAAAGTTACCCCTTCTATATCCTGACGAATGGTATTGGGGCCACATTCGAGGTGCACGATATTTTCCTGCACTAAGGAAAACCGATTCGCTAAGGTGGAAGGCAGTTCTACCAAGTCAACATCTATCGTTTTCCTGATGGTTTGAGAGACATATGATTGCAGGTCAGCGGCAAAATCCCGACAGTAGCCGGTCCAATTGCCTGCCCTATCAATATAGCCAAATGGGGCGGCGTCCCGCCTTAGCGCTACTTTCAGCACCCCTGTCCGCTCAATCTTGGCTCTGCTTCGGCGGCGGCCTGACTCTGAATCGCGGCGATAACTGCCTGTTTGTAGCTCAAGTAAACGGCTAAGGCTCGGCGGAGCGCCAGCAGATCTGGGAGCCGAACATCGATCGATTGAGACGGAAACTGTCGCATTACATCGATAACCGTCCAACCTTCTGGCGCTGCCGCAGCAGCAATGATGGCCGCGCGCAGTCCATGATAACCATTGACTTTCGGATGAGTCCGAATCACTTTGCCTAAATTCTGCAGCGCATCTTGTCCTAGAGACGAGTAGGCAACATTATCGACCTGCACAACATTGAACGGAATGGACCGTTGTAGTCCCTGGCGGATCTGCATCAGGGTTTCTTGATCTAAGAACCGGGCAAAAAGACGCAAATCTCCAGCAATCTCGCCTGTTTGCGCAAAGGTATCGAGGGAATCAACGGAAAGCGGCAAGACCAATGCCGGACCTCCCACAATTAGGCGGATCTCTTCTGCGGCTTTCACTGGTTTCGGCATAAACAGGGTTGTGAGAAAACCCATCCCTAGGAGTAAACCTTTAGAGACTACATGCGACAGAAGCTTGAGCCTATTTTTCATCACACCTCGAATTTGAGTATTGTACTTTCCGTAACTCAGTCTATAAATTTATAGTGCGATCGCATGATTTGTAGATGCTTTATGGAGCCCTAAGCTCCACATTATCCTTGACTACAGCACTCAGCGGACTCAGACAACCCCTCTGCAATTCAATTGAGTAGATTTGTACGTTCCGGCGCAACGCGATTGTTAGGTTGCCGATAGTTTCTCAGTTACTTCTCTTCTCCAAGTTTGAATTTCATAGTAAAGCAATGGACGCTCATTGACGATCGCTCTCCGAATTCGAGACATTCCCAACGCTTCAAGCACTCGAATCGAAGCTTGGTTAGGCTCATCAACATCTGCATCTACTTTCTCCAATCCAAGCACATCAAATGCATGGCAAAGTACAGAAAATGTAGCTTCCTTGGCATATCCCCGTCCCCAAAGTTGAGGTCGTGCGCCAAAAATGAGACTTGGCGAACCTTGTAATGAATGAAGCAGCCCTGAAAACCCTGCCACCTGATCGTTTTGATGCTCAAAGAAGAGCCAAATTCCATAGCCATGACTAGCAAAACTCACCACACTCGCCTCGATAAACGATTGTGCTTCCTCAGCAGAGATTTGTCGATCGTCGAAGAGAAATCGTCGGACATCAGGTTCAGTCCATAACTGATGTATAGCAACTAGATCACTTATCTGACAGGAGCGCAAATTTAAACGTTCAGTGCGAAGCAAATGCGACATAATTCCGCTGCCTTGCGTCTATAGTTGCTCTAAACAAATCCAACGTGCACTGCAGACTGGTTATTAGCTTTCAAGCCCTGCCTACCCCAGAATAGCAGTTAGGCATGGTGAGGGATAGATATGATGGGTTAAGAATAATCCCCAAATCATCTGACGTCACAGCCGCGATAGGAGCCCCCCATGCGTTTGGCCATCGTTTGCAGTTGATAGGGCTGGCATTGATTCAACCGGCGTTGAGTGGCGATCGCGCTAAACCTGAGCCTAACAAAATCAGGTTTGACCTATCCCAACTCAATCACGAAGGGCTCTACGGACCCGCAGACGGCTTGCGAGTATTACATTATGAGTTTTGCATTCTAGCGGATCTATCCCTTAGAGAGGAGGTCAAGGCGATTGATCCCACCTTAAATATTTATTCAGGATCATCCGGTCGAATTGGTTGCCAGGCAGATCAATTTCTCTGTATAGGCCATACGGGACAGCCTAATTTTCGAGATGTTTTAACTCAGTTGTCGGCTTTACCCGATGTACAACAGATAGAACAAACCTGGTTTGAATAGGCAGGGCGGGTTTACGATTCATTCCCACCTTCCATCAGGCAATCAGCATTCCGTAAAACCACGAGCGTTGCAACGTTCTGCATTTTATAGGGTTCCATTGATACACATCGATCATGAATCATTCGCTGTAATGCACTAAACCACTGAAAAACATTGCGTTACAGCGACAGCAAGCGAAACTTTCCTGTCATCTAGATTTTTCTTTCTTCAGTCGTTTCTGCATCCCAAGCTGCTAGGTAGGCTTCGTAGGATTCACTCGGCCCGTTGGCGGTTATTTTTAATCACCCCATCGGGGTGCTGCTCGATGGCTGCCTCAATCACCACCTTGTCATTTTCTAGTCATTGTTAGTTTATATAGTTCATCTTGTCCCCCAAACTTCTTGTTTACTCAAAACAGAGGAATCCATGAATTTGGATTTCTCAGAAGGCAAAAAAATTGAGAGGTTCAGAAGGTTTCAAAATCCAGTTTTCACAAAGATTTTGACGCTTTCAACATACTTTTCTTCAAAACAGCGTGTATCCAAATGACATCAATCAGGAGGTTTTCAGATTATGGGTAGCATGAGATATGAGCCCCCTCGGGTCAATATGGATATCTTCGACCTCGCCAAGTTATACAAAGGCCCTAAGTCAGAAGCGTCAGAGATGAATGAGTCCTTAAAGGATGGCTTTGAAGAGGGTAAAATACTTGATGTGATCGGGGAGCCTGATCTGATTGAGTCAGCTGCCGCAGGGATACTGGGAGCCAGTGTTTCTTTCGCAATATATAAAGCTCTGAAAGAGTTTCTATCTCTGGAAGGAACGCGGCGTCGGGGTGAAATCAGCAACCGTGAAGTAATTGAACGAGTAAGGAAGATTGCCTGGAAAGCTGCGAAGAAGGGGGTAGCTATTGGCGCTATTTTGGGAATCGTGATAATGATTTTTGGCAGCTCAATTCTGATTCCTCTAGCAATTATTTCTCCATTTGTCAGTATTCAGATGACAGCAAATTTATGGCAAGCTTTTTGGAAAGGGCTGGATGATACACAAAAAAAAGAACTTAAAAGTATGGCCAACCAACTCGGAGGTAAGATTAAAAACTTTTTCTCAGAACTTGATAAGCCAGAAAAAAATGTTTCAACTGCTTTAAATGGAGATGGAATCTCCCAGTCATAGAGTGCTCTTGCTACTTACCTGTCTATAGGTTTTTTTCAGTCTATCTACCCAAAAAGAGCTGAATAGACAGATCGATTGCAGCCTATCACGCCAAAATAGACCGGAACCGGGTTGTGCACAGAAGACACCCGGTTGTTTCGCCCACCTCAGTAGTGTGATCGCACAATTCAGCGTGCAAATTGCGATCGCCCCCCAACAATTTAAACTCTGCGATTCATGCTCTGAACCCTGCAATTGCCTGGGGATGACCATAGCAGGAGGTTCACATTCCCCGCCATTTCGGTAAGGCTGGTGGAAAAGGCATCGACCTACATGGGCTTTTCAATAGTTGTTACACTTCCCATAAAGTTCTGTCACATAAGGTACAGCATCTAATTCGAATCAATACCCTGTCGGAGCAAATCGCCTGCGGTTTTGTTCAAACCCCCCATCGCAATTAGATCTGCAATGGCCGTGTTTTGGCTGTTTTGGGCAATTTGTTGAGCGACCTGGGTTTGGGCATCGGTCGCCAAGGAGTCAGATTCGCTAGATAACTGGGCTAGCTGTTGCAGGGCAATTTGACGCCACTGGTCATATTGGCGAATGCAGGGTTCTAATAGGCCATCGTCTAAGCCGCTATCTTGAAAAAGGCTGCGTAGCTGGGTGGGGACCACTTGCGTGACGTACGCCGTAATTCCCCAAAGGGCAAACACAAACAAAATCGGATCGTGGGATAAGGTCAGTGTTTGTAAAAACTCCAAATCAACGACATGTTGTCCTAGCCAGCCTAGGGCAATCCCCAACAACACCAACGCCACCGTGTAAGGGAATTGGAGGCGCTTGAGGGCAATTGCAGTCAAACAGGCGACAGCCAGCAGGACCAAAATATCGATTTCAGTCACTAACATCGGGTTTTGCAGATAGCTTGATACTGATTCAAGCGAATTTAGCCAACACTTTCCACCGTCTTATTTTGGCGACTTTGGGGCCTGAGCTGCAGTAGGCGAAGACCAATGGCGGCCAATTGGGGTAAGAGTTTCGGTTGGAGAAGCTCTGGATCAAACTGACTCATCCGCAGTTGATTTTCCTTCAGGCAGATGGCGAGAAATTTTTCAGCGGTAAGGTTTTTGGCAAAGAGGCCTGCATCCGTGGCGGCAAAGCGAGCCCCGCCGGTGTTGGCCCCGCCGAAGGCGGCGATCAGTTTGCGAATGGCTCGGCTGTAATGCCAAAGGGTTCTGCCAGCGCGTAACGGGGGAAATCCTTGTCCCTTCTTGATTTGGTCATAGGTGAACCAGTTAACAAAGAAGACAATGTGGCGAGCTTCCTCATCCAAGATTGGATCAAAGATGGCGAATATTTCGTCTGGGAAAAAGTTTGCTTCGCGCGCAAGGCCGAATAACCCAAAGGCGAAGAAAGAATCCAAGCACTCTCCGCAGCCAAAGTCGGCGAAGGCTTGGGCGATATCAGCGGGTAACTCGACCGGGGGACGGGGCGGCATGTCGATATCGTATCGGTTGATCAAGGTTTGGATGAGCCGAGCATGCCGGGATTCTTCTTGACCTTGAAGCGCGATCGCCTCTCTGATTAAGGGATCGTCTACGGTCTCTACGAAAGCGGCGACCATCGCTCCAGCTCTGCGCTCAGTGTCCAGGGCTTCCTTCCAGAAAGGAATCGCCTTGAGCCGACTCAGGGCGACGTCATCCAACTGAGGCCATGAAAGTTGCTCAGGTTCATAGCTTAAATGGCTCTCAATAAAGCTGCGGCAGAATAAAGTTTTATGTTCATCAGACCCCAATTTCATTGCCTAATCACTCCTCTTGCTGGCTTGAATAGTCAAAAAATTGAATATGGCTTCAATTATCACTAAAGAATAATGCCAGTTGAGTATTTATGAAAATGTTTACGAGAAGCAAAATTAACAGGGCAGTTTGACCTGATTTTTGGTGCGATCGCGTTCACAGTTCTCGATGGATCTCATTCCCTTGGAAGAATCAATGATTGCCCCATTGTTCAACAAAGCGATACATCCTAAATGGTGGGCAGTGTTTATTTTTCATGGGGTGGTGATAATTGTTATGTGCAGGGTTGCCCACCATTTAGGTAGGGCTGGTGGGCAGCCGAAATTTAGTATTTATCAGCGAAAGTGGGTTTTAAGGGTTAATGCCCACCCTAACAGGCCCTATACAGCCATAGACCCCACTTTTGCTATCGCGTCAGGATTGATCCGCAGTATCTTCAACAAAATCCAACGCCTCAAAGGACCTGAGAAATCGCTCAAAGTGAAGAGGTTCTTTGCCCACCATCAGAGTCAGATAAAACCGATCATCCACGATGTACATGATCGTCGCCGCAGTCTGACCATAGGCTTCCCCAGATGTAATTCTTGCTGGGACGCCATCTGTGCTCGCCTCACGGGTATTATTCTCGAGTTCTGGAAACCCCATTTCATCAAAGATATACTGCCCGAAGGCGTCAAAAATTTCATCTTCGCTATTGCTTGCCAAGTAGTCCTGCGGCAATTGCGTATAGCTCACTAAGTAGTATTCTTCGTCCTCTAGCAAAGGATTATTGTCCGGCTCCGCAATCGTCTCGTACGAAACCCAATCAAAGCTACGACCTTGAATCGTGCTGGTTGTGGCATAGCGCTCAGGCCAACTTGGCATTTCCACCGCAAAGCTAGCCTCTCGCGAGGTGATCAATTGCCACGGACTCCAATTGATCACGGTATTTCTCAAGTTAGTGCATTCTGCTGCAGTCAGCTCCACCCCCATATAGTAGCCTTGGTCGTTGACTCGGTCCTGGACAAGGCTGGCCTCAGCGCCCGTAATCTCCTCTGTTTCGATGAAGTGATCGAGAGCCCGCGAAGCCCCCTGGGAGAGAATGCGATAAACTTGCCGATCCGAGTCACTCGCCTTTGGCTGGCTAATACACCAATCCATGGCGCCCATGATACTAGCCGCTCGGACTGGGTCCCAGCCTTCGAGAGCCGGATCTGTCCCTGCTTGGGCTATCTCTACCCCTGTTCCTGCTTGAGCTATCTCTTCCTGTCTAGTCTCTGCTTGGCAGGCTATTCCAGAGCTTAAACCCAGTGATAACAGAGCCGATAAAGTCAAAACTGAGGATTTCTTCATGTTTATTTCTCAAGCGTTATCAAATGATTACTCAGCGGCGGCTATGCAAATGGGTGCCGATAGCGACAGCCGACGCCCCAATTCTTTCCCGTAAACAGGCGAACAATCGAGTCTAATCATCGTCGTCGTCATCAAAGATCGCTCTTAGAACTCTGCGCCGATTCCGCTCTTGGCGCTGTCTATCGATCTCCCGATCGATTCTCTCGGCAGTCCGACAGTTTCTACGCATCTGCCCAGTGGCGTTTTCACAGATAGCCTCACGAATTCTATCGCCCCGATCATCTCGAATTTCGCGACGAATGGCCCGGCGGATCTCACGTCCCACATCGCCTGCATCTGTTGGCGTTGAAACCATAAACACGCCAGAAGTTGCTAACAAGATTGTAAAGATGGACTTAAACTTCCAGTTCATATCACTTTTAAATCTTTTGAATTAATAAAGAGACAACAGACTTCCGCGATAGAAGCCTAATCTTTGCCTATGCCAATGGAGCAGCTATGCAGAGCATTGCCGTTAACGAATTACAGCGTGCAAGTTTATCCGCGACAATCCAGCGGAAAAGGATTGCAGAAT
>JASJDH010000409.1 GCA_030065175.1 Leptolyngbyaceae cyanobacterium MO_188.B28
CCATTGAGCCCCCACAAGCAATCATGGCCAGAATTAAAGAATTAACCACCAATGAAAGGTCACAGTATCTGGCGCTAATTGGCTTGTCTTTAATAGTCATCCCCCTTACAGGAGCAATGCATTTTTATGACCATCTTGTATTTTAGCCATACTTCGGCAGCGCCAATCCACTAATAGTCACTCTGTCAATTATTTGTCTGGGTTTTATTTGTCTATCTTTTCTTCTATCACGAGGGTGGTTTTCAATCTTTAAGAAGGGAAATCTAAAAGGGCAAATTTTCTCCTCAGGTCTCGCAGCGCTATTTGCATCAATTGTTATCCTGATCGATCTTAAGGTTGCTTTTCCAGACAATTTAAATATTTTATTTCCTAACTCTCTGTTATTTTATCCAGCTATTGGGTTTTTAGTTGAGATTCTTTTCCATGTCTTACCTCTCTCGTTACTCTTAATCTTCCTGACTTCAATTTCTGAAGCGATAAGTTTTCAAAAGATTATTTGGCCTTGTATTCTTATTGTCTTTTCATTCGAACCGATTTATCAAACTGTAGTGAGTTATCCCTTCCAATATCCCTTGTGGGTTATAACTTATATTGGGTTCCATGTGTTTTTGATTAATTTAGTTCAACTATTTCTATTTAAAAGATATGACTTCATCTCAATGTATCTATTTCGACTAGAATATTATCTTTTTTGGTATATTATATGGGGTCATATTCGTTTGAAATTACTTTTTTAACTGCCGGGGCTTCTACGATTAATGTTTCCTGGCGCTGGTTTGGAAACGAGGAAAACTGCGATCGCTCTCCCACGGAGATGGTTACATTTCCAATAACCTAACTCTAACTGTGTCCCCAAACGCATGAATTAATCGAGCAGGCGGGGCGGCTTGGGTAGAGCCATGGTAGATGCTGTATAACGGCCTCATGGGGATGCTTATGATGCAGTTCCACTGGATAAGATCCCTATTTCCCATACTTAAGTGTCAAAAGTGCTGGATAACACCCTGCTTTCCGGGAGTTATACAGCAAAAATACGATATAAGTTCTGTAAATTGGGGTGTTATCAGTCAGATCTGCTGGATAAGATCCGGAAGTATGGATCTTATCCAGCAGATCTGACGTTGAATTACAAGTTGGAGAGATTGAACTTTGCCATCTCCAACACGGCGTATGCCATTCCTAACAGCGCTTAGAGCTTATCCGAACAGTATTGAGATTTGGTAGAGTATGCTAAAATCTTTGACCGTAAATCTCCAACACTACGTTGCAACGGATACCAAACCGAAAGATTGGAGAGGAAGGACTTTAAGCAAAACGTAGTTATCGTTAACGGAACGCACTTTAGTGCGGTACCGTTGAACTTCGACGTTATGCATCTCCATCAGCCAGTGAAGGCGTTATTTTGATGCTGTCTGATGAGCATTCAGTTTGTCCTGATTTGATGATTTGTTGAAGGTGCTGCGTTATTCACAATTCAGGTGAGATGGCTATTTGTAGTATTCTTGTAGTATATTTGCGCCAATTTACCTCATCCGTTGAATCATTTCATAGAGGTCACTTATGCAAGAGTGAAATTTGATGCGAGGAATTCATCTGTTTGTCTCAATGTCAATCGGTACTTTTGTATATTCTCTATTTTTCAGTAGAGATCAGTGAAAAGCAAAGGTTTATGGAAGGGTATGAGCAGTTTTTGGGATCATCTGTAAATGTCACAGCATAGTAATCGCGTTCAGAAGATCGAACTGAAGTTTCAGCTTTGGGGATGGGCTTTATTCATCTTATCGGCGAGCTTCTTTGTAGCGGCAAGTATCAGAGTGGGAGATGTATTAAGTCTCTTGGGTAGTTTATTTTTTCTCTTTGCTTGTATCTTGTTTTTGATTCCCTTAGTTATTATGCGAGAGTAATGAGTTGCCAAATCAAGTGGTAGCGATCGCCGCATAACAACCCCAATGCACGCCGACCGCTGAAAGCCTATCTGCTAGGCGTTTGAGGTTATCTGCGGCGGGTGATTGGGAACGTTAGACGAGAAGATCAACTATCACCAAAGATAAGGAGAAGAGAGAATGGCCTACAAAAGAATACTTGAGTATCAAGCTGGATTGAACACTGATCAGCACAGAGGGAGAATAATACTAAAGCTCGAAGGAGAAACTGGCATGCCGGAAATGGGTGTCTTCGATCCCCCAGAGTTTCATGCCATCATTGACATTCTTCGGAACGAAAAACCGCTTTACTATGATAGGGACCTGAAGCAGCTTTGGACGCTACATGAGCCTACTGGAGAAGGAGAGAATTGATCCGTACAGTTATCTCACCCTATTCGTCTAACAAGGCAAATAGGATGAGTTAAGTAATCTCGCCAACAGTTTGTTGCCTGTGACAAGCCAGGTAAAAGAGAGAGTCAGTTACCGCGTAGTGCCAATATGATAAAGGAGTTTGTTATGGCTGTCCACATGATAAAGAACTACGTTCTTAGATACGACCTAGATGAAGAGCGCCCATGGTTTATTTTTCATGACCAAGTCGATGGTGCTTGGAGAAATGTAAACTGGTTCCCACCAAAAGAAAATGTTGTATATCTCTCAGATATGCTGCGCAATGAGAAGCCTGTGTATTACGTCGAATCTACCAGTGGTAGGAAATGGATAACAACCTCAGCTGAGCAAATAGGCGAAGAGGAAACATAAAAGTTTATGGCCTAACAAACGTGGTTGAGTGGGACTGGCTTCTGAGCCGCTTGGTTTGCGCATTCGCTACGCGCATTTTAGCGCAAATCAAGCTCTGCTCCAGCCAGCCCCTCACCGCCAACGTTAGGCAGATACTTTAAGGATATGGTCTGAAACGGACATGACAAATTCGCAACTAAACAATCTGTCGAAACAAGAATTCGACCTACTATACGAAACCTTATGTGAGATTCAAGAAGATCTGGCAGATGGCACAGCCAAGGTAGCAGGGTTTCTATTGTTAGCAACTGGCTGGTTTGCGACATCAAAGAATGCGCAGGATTTTCTGGAGTCGGATAAAGTCGCAGGCTATCTTGCTATTGCTGCGCTTGCAGGAACATTTATATTCTATGTTTGTGCCTCAATGAAGATTTTTCTTATTTCAAAACACACATTCTTATTACTGAAGCAATTGCATTTTATGCCTACTAAGTATTACGAGTCGCGTAGAGTGGATGTAGCCACAATAGCTATCTTTGTCGTTGGTAATTTTGTTCTTGCTGTCCTTGCTGGATGCCTCACTTGGAGATTAATTTAAGTGTCCTTATCTAGATTTGAGTGTTTCGGATTGGTTGGCATTAATCTAAATTCATAGGCTGCCTGTTTCAAGTTTATTTGCGTGTGACGCAGGCCCCAGAACATCTCTGCTTCCCCAACAGGCTGCGCTCACTTCATTGATCACCTCGGGTTTGCCAGTCCCAATGAGTTGATCTGGGATGCACTGGTTTCTGATAGGCTTGAGCTGTCTGTGAGATCGACGAGTGCTCGGTATTCATCGGATTCTTGGCTGTGCCTAACCTGTTCGCTGGAGTCGGAAGCTCAAGGAGACACTACAGCCTCCTTAGTGGTGAGAAAAGTCTAGAGGGGGTGAAAGCATTGTACAGAGAGGATCTTGAGCTTCAACCCATTTCCTAGTACAGCATTCAAGGCCCTAGAACGCCTATAAACCTGCTCACTTTTGGCTCAGAACGCCGAAAATACGTGGGAGCCGTTAGCCAAAACGAGTCTAGTCTGTGCATTTAGAAGCCTTGTTGGGCAAGGCTTCTGGGACTTTTCTGCACCACTAAGCTACAGCCGCAGTGAAATTTTCTAGACCCCAACGCGCCGCTCAGCTCAAGGTCGTTATGCGGCTTCGTCTTTTGATGAGTATGGTAGTCTGAAATTATTCGTCGAAATTCGGTCTTCAATTGAACTTTTATTGCTTTAAATTGTAAGATTCTTATTCACCTCAATGCTAAAGTGAGCTTGACAAAGAGAGTTTATGGAAGATGTTGCTCCTTCACCATCAGTAGTATCAAAACTGCCACATGCTCTAGACGAAAATGCTTTGAGGGAAAAAGAGCTTGTTCTTAAGGAACGAGAACTTGCCTTAAAAGAACAAGAGACAAAAGCCAGAATAGAACTTGAAAAGCGGGGAATATGGTTCTCTTCTCCAGTACTTATAGGGGTTGCATCTGCAATCTTTGGTTTAATTGGAACCGGAGTTGGTGCTGCTCTTCAAGGTTACTCAAACTTCAATTTGGAAAGACAAAAATTTGAGTCTAATTTCCAATTAGAAAGACAAAAATTTGAGTTTGCCCTGATTCAAAAAACACTAGAATCTAGTGATAGGAAAGAAGCAGCAAAGCAACTCTTGTTTTTGGTTGACTCTGGTCTCATCCAAAGCTTGGATTCCGAAAAAATTAGAAAATCGGCAGCGAATCCTGATCAATTACCTACTTTCCTTCCATTACCCGCTGTAGAAGAAGAACTCCAAAGCATTCAGAGGATGATGAGAGAACAAGAATCATCAGGGCAACCCAGATAATGTAGTGTAGCCGCATAACAACCGCGCTCCACCGGAACGAATTAAGGGTAAGGGTGATGAGCAAAGGTGATCTGCGTCCGGTGAGCGCGATCGTTATCCTGCGCAGGTTGAGAAGCGTAGCAGTCGTTGGAAATTTATCCATTGATTTTCAATCTGTTTTCATAGACTGTTATTGTCTGTCTGAGGGTGACGTTTGAAAATTAGCGTTAAACTTTGTGAGGTTGTCAGTTAATATTCATGGCGAGGTAGGGAGATCATCATGCAACCTCTTAATACTAAAAGAATCAATTTGATTCTCGAAGAGGTAACTCAATGGGCTTCTCAGCGGAATGATATTGCTGCAGTTGCGTTGGTTGGCTCATGGGCTCGTGGCGCAGCACGGGTAGATTCAGACATTGACTCAATGTTGTTAGTTACTAACCCTGTATCATTTCGGCAAGATGAGAAATGGATTGATGAAATTCATTGGTCAGCCGTTAATGCAGAAGTCGATAATTGGAAAGATAAAGACTATGGAGTGATTTGGTCTCGTCACGTTTACCTGGATGATGCAACCGAAATTGAGTTTGGGGTCGGCCCCCGATCTTGGGCATCAGTCAATCCAATTGATTTAGGTACATTTCGTGTTGTGAATGATGGTTGTCAAATTCTTTATGATCCTGAAAATTTATTGAGTGTATTGATCTATAGAGTTAAGTCAGCTCAGGCTAGTTAAAGCACAGCATAACCATGGTTTAACCGTTATGATGTATCTTTCACATACTCTTGTTGGAGAAAATCTATGGCTACACTAAAGTTGTCTAAAGACAATCATGCTGGTGCATCTGTTGTGTGGATGCGTGTAATGTACTCCCTTGCAATAGTCGGTGCGGGTGCTGTTGGTCTTACTACGCTTTTGGCTCCACTTTTGGCTTCTCAGTACGTATTTATGGGTGCGACGCAGGTAGACAATTATCTTCGTATTCTTGCCGCATTGTGGCTTGCGCTTGGGGCTACGTCAGTACTCGGTCTTTTTCAGCCCATTAAGTTTAGCGTTATCTTCCTTATTCAACTCATATACAAATCAACCTGGCTAACAGTTGTAGCAGTACCTTCGATTGTGAGTGGCAATCGAGAGTCAGGACTACTATTTTTGACAATTCTGTTTGCATTATGGGTAGTTGGGTTACTTTTCGCAGTGCCATTTCAGTATCTGTTCAAGCATCATGCTGGTAGCAGCATAACAAACTGCTGAACTGGAACTTCTAGTGTGATCAGCGAAATGCGAGGCGTATTTGTATCCGGTTAGCTCAGTCGTTAACCCAAATGGATTTCCCCCGTTGCCTTTGATCGTCTCACGAAAGCTGTTTCATAACCCCGAAGACCGAATCTTGTAGGGGATCTCTTCAATCGGTAAATTATTACTGTCCCAATCGTCATAGCGTAACTGCAGCCGCTGTTCTCCCGCATATTTCACCAGCTTGCCGCGATAGCGTTTAGCCTCCGTTCCCATACTCTGAATCCTCACCATGCCATTAAAGACCGTCGCCCGGGCGAGATAAATCACCAGGTCATCGCGGGAAGGGCGGTTGACCGTTGTGCTTGCTGTTAGATGCGCCAGGCCTCGTTCGTCCATTTCCTGGCATAGGGCCATCGCCGTGTTGCGAATACCGCGAATCGCCACGATGTTCGCCGCCACCGCCATCGTGATATCTACCCCTTCATCGGTCACAATTTGATTGCTGGAGAGGAACTGAAAATTCCGCTCCCCAAAGTCACTGCGAATGCGACGGTGAATCAAATTGTCCGGCTGAAAATGGGTCAGCGCGCCGACGATCGCGCCACAGGCCGCCCGGGGCTGACGCCAAGGGGATTCGCGCGTTTTGCCGTAAATATAATCATATCGCCCCTCTTCCTGACTCTCCTCACGTAACCGCCCCACATGGGTTTTGAGATCGATCGCCACCAGCGAAATAGACTGGGGATTCCCCGAATAGAGCCGATGCTTCAAGTCCTCATCTAACTCATGGGCCACTGTTACGTGGGCTAGAGTGGCGCCATTATCGGTGCCGCCCCCAGCTGGGAAAAAGGCTTCCAGTTTCAGTTCGCCGATTTCCGAAAGGGTGGCGAACCGGGAGGCGACCACATCGCGGTAGCGCTTCGTCGCTTCGCCCTGATGGATGCGATCGCCGCAGTTCGTGTAAGCCAACGTCGTCACAACGCTGGGCAAACTCATGTCGGCGCCGCAGTTTTGCATATCTGCAGGGCTGATCTCCGCAAACTGCAATTCGTCCCGCAGCAGTTGAAGGCCCTTAATCAGGGAATAGCGATCGCGCACAATCTCATTCAGATAATTGTGATAAGCATTGCGCTCCATGCCAAAACTAGCGGACAGTCGCCAAAACTGCTCAACCCGCTCTTCAGTTGCAGTAGCGTCAAAGTGCAAAGACATAGGCGGCGCCCCCCTTACGGATCTGGATGATATTTTTGTGACATCGAATTGCGCTGCACTCACTAATATACCTGTCTGAGCGCGAATGATGCATCATTTACCTCCAAGGTCTCGCTAACTTTAACGCTGGCGAAAAGCTCTCGGAGTCATGCCCACCGATTTCTTAAAGTGCTTGGTTAAATGGCTTTGGTCGGCAAAGCCACAGAGAAGAGCAATTTCGTTGATGGGCAGATTGCCTTGCTGAAGATATCGTTTAGCCCGCTCAATCCGTTGCAGCAATACATAGCGATAGGGGGGAACCCCGAGAGATTGCTTGAACATTTCAGAGAAATGACATTGACTGAGGTCGGCGACTACCGCTAATTCCTGCAGCCCAATATTTTCCGGCAAATGGGCGTCGATATAGGCCAACACTCGCTTGAGTCGTTTATCCCCCAACCCAGTAGCGTACCGGCGAAATTTTGGCGGCTGATGGCAGTAGTTCCTCAATAAATGAAGCAGAAAGAGATTCCCCAGAGATTCGCAATAGAGCCGTCCGCCTAAGCCTTCCTGTTGCATTTCGGCGTGATACTGTTTGGCCAGCATCTCCATCTGGGGATCCATGCCAAACAGGACGTGTTTTAGCTCCAATCGTTCTGGCGCGACGTAGCCGTTTTCCGCCGCGACTGTCTGTAAATGGAGGGGGTCAACCGCAAACGCAATTGTCTCATCCACACTCTCCCAGACCCAATGGCAAGGCGTATCGTCCGCCGCCGCCAGGAAGAATGTCCCAGGCGGAAGGGGACCATCGTACTCCTGGCGACCAATTCGAGTGACTTGGCGACTGTTGTGATGTCCCAAGTTAAGGCTTAGCACATGATGGGTCAGGGCGGGCGCTGCAAGATCAGATGGCTCTTCAAAAAGATGCGAAACCGTTAACCCTCCAGACTGAATTGACTGGCGTGAGACCACCCATTCCTGTGGAATGAGTTCTGAGGGATGAATAGCCTGAGCGTTAGAACTCGTTGGACTAGAACTCATTGATAAGGTGTGCTCCATTATTCAGAATTGATTATCCTGAACTCGATTGAGATTGGCAAGCCTTCTCCACCGACAAAACTCCCTCCAAAAAGATAACCAATTTTTTAGACAACTTTCCGAAAGATTTGACAAAGATATAGACAACTCAATTGTTGAGCTGAGAGTCATTGAGAACAAAACGGGTAAATTCCGGCATCGTTCAGAGGAATTGACCAATTGCCGAAAGAATCTTCAATAAGTAGGTAGGCAAAATTAATTACCGAGAAAAGTCGCTGAAACCATTCTTATACGGTCACCCAGTCTGTAAATTTTTCTGCACAGGTACTTACCTGGTTGGCTGAGTGTTCTAGTGTGAATATGTTCTGATATGAAGGAGGTTGAGTCATGTACGCAACTGAACCTGAAGTGAACGGCAAATATTATCCAACTCGAATTGGAATTGCCCCTGAGATTCAGGTTGAAATCATTGAAATCTTGAATAAAACTCTGGCGAGTACAATCGATCTTTGGATGCAGATTAAGTGCTCCCATTGGAACGTTAAAGGGATGCAATTTTTCTCCCTGCATCAGCTGTTTGACACCCTAGCGGAACAACTAGACTCCTTTGCTGATTTGATTGCAGAACGGGTGACTGCTTTAGGCGGAGTCGCGTTGGGCGCCGTACAAGTTGCGGTGAAGCAATCGCAAATTGCTCAATATCCCGACAACTTGCAGACCGGCCAAGAGCATGTGAGGGCAATTGCGGAGGGCATGGCCGCCTACGTACGCTAGAAGAAATAACCTGAACGTTTTCTAGTTTTAGGCACTAGGCTGAGAACAGTGTAGTTTTGGCAGAATATCAATGCTCAGTAAAGAGATTGAGGAAACGATTCAAAGGAAATATGAACAACT
>JASJDH010000410.1 GCA_030065175.1 Leptolyngbyaceae cyanobacterium MO_188.B28
TTTACTCAGGCAAATCTGAGTCGAGCAAGTTTGAGTGAAACAGAATTGAGTCGAGCCGATTTAAGTGAAGTTAACTTGAGTAAAGCTATTCTTAATGTAGCTAACTTGAGTGAGGCAAACCTTAATTGCTCTGATTTACATGAAGCTGAACTGCTTGGAGCAAATCTAAATAGGGCAAGCTTATGTCGAACTAACTTAAGAAAAGCCGATCTGAGTAAGGCAAACCTTAGTAGAGCCCATCTAAGTGAGGCTTATCTTGTTGAGACTCGATTATTGTCAACATCTTTGTGGCAGGCATTACTCACAGGAGCCTATATCAGTGATTGGTCGATCAATAGTGAAACTGATTTGAATGAAGTCATTTGCAACTATATATACAGTCAGAATGAGCCAAGAATAAAATATCCATTCAACCGTGATTTTAGTGCCGATGAATTTGCCAGATTTGTTCGACAAATTGACAACACAACGACTCTGGTATTTGAAAAACACATCAATTGGCAATTTTTTTTATATTCTCTTGAAGAGTTGCGGTCCAGGTATGATCACTATGAGTTTTTGGTCATAGCACTTGAAAAGAAAGATAATGATATATTACTGGTTCGAATAACGATACCCCCTGATTCAAATAGGGAGGGTATCACCAAAGAATTTACCGAACTATACCATGCCTCAAGGCAGACTTCTGAAAAAACATATGCTAGGGATGAAAGCTCCCAAGGTAGGCAAGGCAAGGCTAGCAAGATAGATTTGTTATCGCTAATCAAACTTGCGGCTCGTAGCCTGGATGACGAATAATAGCCGATTGGAGCGAACCAGGAGCTTTAGCTTATACATGTGACTACAATCAATCAAAGAAGAATAGTCAGCTTAAAGTTATTGGTTAGGGGGTCCTCTCAATTATGCAAATGGATTACCAAGACCTTAAAAAAAACATTAGTAGCTACTCCGGTAGAAATCTTGAGCAGCGCAAACACTGGTACTCTCCAGCGGCGAAAGCGTATGACCAGGCAAGACCTCGTTATCCTGATGCATTGGTTCAGCGAGTAATAGAGATTGCTCAGCTTTCATCGGACTCGAGGATTCTTGAGGTGGGATGTGGTCCGGGGACGGCAACGGCGGCGTTTGCTCAATTGGGCTGCCTAATGTTGTGTTTAGAACCGAATCCAGATTTTTACTCGTTAGCGCAACAGAATTGTAGGGCGTATTCCAATGTGGAAATTCGCAACCTTGCCTTTGAAGAGTGGGTTCTAGGGACTGGCCAGTTTGATGCGATTCTAGCGGCGACTTCTTTTCATTGGATACCGCCAGAGGTGGGCTATCCCAAAGCAGCAAAAGCATTACGAGAGAATGGTCGACTCATCTTGTTATGGAACAAACAGCTTCAGCCTGCCTACGAAGTTTATCAATCCCTATCCGAAATCTATCAAGTCCACGCACCCTCGTTGGATCAATTTGAAGATCAAGAAACACAGGAAAGAATTTTGCAAGGGTTGGGGCAAATCATAATGGAGTCTGGTCAATTTAAAGACTTAAAGTCAGGGAATATTAACTCTGAATTGGCCTACACAGTTGATCAATATTTAACCCTCTTGAATACTTACTCATCGTATATAAAACTTTCCCCTGAGACAAAAGAATTATTATTTAATGGATTGAGAGATCGTATAGAGCGTGACTTTGACGGTAGTCTGCAGCTTTCTTATCTATCGGCCTTTCACATTGCGCAGAAATGCTAGAGAACCGGTTAAAATCTCTGGGGATAGATCCCTGGGTTTTTCAAAAACCCAGGGATCTGGGCGATCGCATAGGGAGGGTTAAGCGGCTTGAAGCACAGTCCCCTAATGGTGCATTTAGCTTGCTTCGGTGCTTGACACTTGTTGGAGAATTGCTTTAATGGAAATATACCCGCGCAGACCTTACATCATAATGGCAAATTTGCACACTCTGACTACCACCACTACTTTCCCCACAGGAGGGTTGTAAGGTGCTGCGTTGACGTCAGTCTTACTTCTAGAATCGCCCTCCAGACAAGCTTCTGGGGGGCGATGTTTTTTTAACTTCCTTCTGCCTAATCGCTCAAAAAGAACGTCCATGTTGTTGACAATGCCTCAAGTAATGAACCGAACCGCCATGACTACCTCTGCCACCACTACCACCACGTCTGGAGGGACGTGACGCGCGATCGCACATGCGCTCATCTGTCCCTCCAAGCCCAGTTTGGAGGGTTTTTTATTGCCTGATTATCTATAGAACCTATAACAACCGGAGAACTCAAATGGCGGATCATCGAGACCTTGCAAGGGATATGGACTTGTTTCATTTTGAGCAACACAGTCCAGGCATGATATTTTGGCATCCCCAAGGGATGCGGCTTTTTCGCAGCGTTGAAGACTTTATGCGGCAGGTTTATCAAGCCCATGGATTTGAAGAAGTGCGATCGCCCGTCGCCCTCAGTCGATCCCTATGGGAGCGCTCAAGACATTGGGAAAAATTCCATCAAGGCATGTTTGTGGTGGGGGGCTTAGCTTCGGATTCCGGCCAGGAGTCCGAAATCCCCGCTATGAGTCCGGACTATGCCTTGAAACCCATGTCCTGCCCAGCCCATATCGCGATTTATCAGTCTCGAAAACGCAGCTATCGGGAAAGTCCGATGCGGTTGATGGAGTTTGGCATGTGCCATCGCAATGAGCTGTCTGGAACGTTATCGGGGTGTATGCGCCTGCGGCAATTTGTTCAGGATGACGCCCATATTTTCTGCCGCGAATCGGATGTGCAGCGTGAAATTGATAACTTCCTGGGTATGGTGCGGCAAGTGTACGCCGCATTTGGCTATGATCAATTTTCCCTGCAAATTTCCCTAAGACCCGAGCAGCGGCTGGGCTCTGATAGTCTATGGGATCATGCTGAGGCAATCTTAATTCAAGCGGTTGAGGCTTTAGGGCACAGTTATAATCTGGCGCCGAATGAAGGGGCTTTTTATGGGCCTAAGCTGGAGATTAGTTTGCACGATCAGTTAGGCCGATCCTGGCAGTGCGGCACGATTCAAGTTGATTTCAATTTGCCTCAGCTGTTTGAGGCGGCTTTTGTCAATGAATTGAGCAAATTAGAGCGTCCCGTTATGCTGCACCAGGCAGTATTGGGGTCGCTAGAACGCTGGATAGGCATCTTGTTAGAACATCATGGCGGCAACCTACCCATTTGGCTGGCCCCTACGCAAGTGGCGATCGCGTCCATTTCGGAAAAATCATCCGATTGGGCGGAAGCAATTTTCTCCCGGCTTAGAAGTCTGGGGGTTAGGGCAGAACTTCACAACCGCGATCGCACGATCAGCAAGAAAATTCGTGAACTCTCTAAACGAAAAGTTCCGCTGATCGCCATCGTGGGCGAGCAGGAGGCGCTCAAACAAACGCTCAATCTTCGCCGGTTAGGGGCGGTAAACCAGCAGGAAATGAGCTTAGCTCAACTTGAGCAGCTAGTTGGACAATCTCCAACGGGTGAGATTAGTGGATAGAGAAGGTTGAGGGCAAGATGGAGAGGAGATAGGGAGGATGTCCATTTCCCATCCACCCATCCACCTATCCACCCATCCACTTCCTTACTAATAGGACTATCTAACAACCTAGCCTATCCAACATTTAACGCACCGTTGCGTCTGAGCCAGCGGTGCTGTTCGGGGGTTAGGCCCGTAGCATCAGTGAACAAAGCGCCGCGTACATTGCAGCCGTCGAAGCAAGCGCCATCAAGTTGCGCATATTCAAGATTTGCTTCTCGCAGGTCGGCGTCGGCAAAATTGGCGCGAGTTAAGTTAGCCGATTCTAAGGTGGCTCCAAATAACGAAGCTTGTTGACAATCAGCTTGGACTAGCACTGCATTCCAAAAGTCAGACCAATCGAGTTGAGCTTGACGCAAGGTGGCTGCGGTCAAATCGGCCTGTTGAAAGTTTGCGCTTAGGCCATTGATTTCTGAGAGGTTAGCGCCCACTAAAACGGCTTCGCAAAAGTCCGATTGTTCTAAATTGGCGGCGGCGAATGCGGCGCCTTGAAGAATGGCTTGTCGCCAGTGAGAGCGGGCCAGGACAGCAGCCTCGAAACTAGCTTGGCTAAAACTGGACTGGTTGCAAACTGCATTAATCAAACTGGCGTGACGAAACCGGGAATTCGGTCCGCTGACCTGTTGTAAATCAGCATCGTCCAGGATGGCGTTTGAGCCATTGACCCCATCAAAAAAGGCGCCGTAAAATTTAGCGCCGACGGCGTACACTTGCTGCAAATCAGCCTGCTCTAAGTGGGCTTGCGTCAACTCAGCTCCCGGCAACCGAGCCTGTTGTAGACAGGCTGATCGTAAGTCGGCCAAAATCAGTGTCGACCTTGAGAAATCAGTCTCTCGGCAAGAGGCATTGGCTAGCGTGGCCTGCCTCAAATAGGCTTCAGCAAAATCTCCCTGATCCAGGCAAGTTTCTCGAAGATTGATGGTGCTCAACTCAGCCTTCTGCAAGGATTGTCCAGCCTGTATTTGGGATAAAACCTCATGAGTGGTTAGTTGAGCCATAGGGGTGCGCCAAGATACTGTTCCTAATTAATATCCTAAAACCTGCAGTAGCTTTGACTACAAAATTAAAGATTATTTTCCTGGGATTCGATAAACTATTAAGATAAAGTGTTAATAAAGGATAATCGTCAATTTATCTACATTCGTAAAAGCTCCGTTGCACAAGGACTTGATTCATAGTCTGAGAAAATTTCTTAGGGTTTATTGACATTATTCTCATCAAGTTGTGTCAAGAAAACTTGATATTTTCCTTGAGATCTGCTTTTGCTATGGGCGCATTGATTTTTTCCCTAAGCCATGTATCCATGAACACCTAGCTTTGTTATCCGCCGAATGTGTCTGAACCCATGGGTCCCCAATGGGTTGTATAGTTGCATTTTCTTCTGGATGCCTAACTAATGGCACTGTAAAAATTAGCTAAATCCCATTTTAGCCCTGGATTGTATTTCAGTGGAAATTCGGGGCGCACTGTTATTTTTTCTTGTCAAGGTGTACGTGGAACGGTTTGAACGCTGTTTATGAGTGTCACCTCAAAGAATTTATTATGCGTGGTAAGTCTATCGAATTTGATGCGTCTCTTCACGAGATCGCGATCGCGGATCTGACCCAGTTCCAAATTATGATCCCGACTGGCGTCATCAAACTGCAGAGGCCGAAAAATCCTCTAGGAACCTCGAAACGCATCTATGGAGACGCGGGTTGGGTTTATCAATCGGGTCGTATCATCGGGCTGGTTCAGGGTCTGCGGCTTCAATCTATTGTGAGTGATTCCTCTCCGTTTAAAATTAGCCCTCGCTTATCCACCGGAATTCCGGTTTCGTTTGAGATTAGCGCCCACCAGCCATTGTCTGAAGCAATCGCGGCCAATGCTCGCTTTCTCTACCGGTTTGAACAAGAACCGGGCGTCTACTTTGCACTGTTTCAAAATATCAAGCCTCGGTTTGTCCGCATCTATTCCTTCCAATCCTCTTCTGTTCTAGAGAAATTGGCAGAGCAGTTTCTAGTTGACGAAAGAAACTTTATTCAACAACGTCAATCCCAACTCACGAATGTAGAGTTTTACCGAGAACAATTTAATCTGTGATTTCTACCCGACATTCAATCCCCCCTGTTGTCTTAGCCAATGCAGTTGTTCTGACGATAAACCTGTCGCGTTGGTAAACACGGCGCCGCGAACATTGCAGTGATCTAAACAAACCTGATCAAGCTGGGTTTGTTCAAGATTCGCTTCACGCAGATCGGCTCCAGCCAGATTTGCGCCAGTTAAGTTAGCGGCCTTTAGAGTAGCTCCAAATAATGAGGCCTGTTGGAAATCTGTTTGCATCAGCGTTGCGTTCCAAAAGTCGGCCCAATCGAGTTGGGCCTGACGAAAACCGGCTGTGGTCAAATCGGCCTGCTGACAGTTAATACTAAGACCATTGATTTCTGAAAGGTTCGCGTTGACTAAACTCGCCTCGCTGAACACGGCTTGTTCCAGGTTGGCGGCGGCGAATGAGGTTTCGGTTAACGTCGCTTGCCGCCATTGCGACCGAGTCAGTACTGCCGCTTCAAAGTTAGCTTGGCTAAAGTTAGCTTGGTCGAAGACCGCGTTGATAAAGCTCGCTTGCTTAAACTGCGATCGCAGCCCGTTGGCCGTTCGGAAATCAGCTTCGTCAAAGATGGCGTCTGATCCATCCGCCCCTTCTAAAAAGACGCCGTAGAATTTAGCGTTAGACGACTGCGCTCCCTTGAGATTAGCTTGCTCCAAGTGGGATTGCGTCAACACAGCATGAACTAGCTTGGCTTGTTCCAGACTGATTGACTGTAAATCAGCCAGGATCAACGTCGCCATTGAAAAATCAGCGCCTTTGCAGACAGCGTTGGTTAACGTAGCCCGCCGTAAATAAGCCTCGCTAAAATCGCCTTGCTCCAGGCAAGCCCCTTGTAGATTAATGTGGCTCAACTCAGCTCCCTGCAAGGACTGCCCGGCCTGTATCTGAGCTAATACCTCATGTGCTGTAATTGCAGTCATCGTGGTCGGCTGAATAAATGGGTTTAGTGCAATATCGTAAAATCCTACCACTGAGTCGAACCAACCACCTTCTAATCTGAATCAAAGCAAGAGATGGAGGTATTCGACGCCGCTGACTAAGTTATTTGCCCTTTGCCGTGAAAAAGCGGCCTCAAAAGCAGCGGGTGGAGTCATAATTTAGGCTAGGAATCCTAGCCGATTCGCCAACTCAGAAGCCCAGTTTTCACTTCTTTGTTGGCTCAAAAGACCCCTGGCATGATATCAATGACGATCTAAAGAAATTCGATCAGCGACCAACAACAAGGTAACTGAAGGGAGATTTGTACGGCTAAAGATAGAGAAGCATGAATTACTCAATTGATATCATTGCGCCTGAAAATGATAAGCAAATCTGTGAAATCATCATGCAGGTTGGTAAGGAGTTTGGGGCAATTGGTGAAGGGTTCGGGCCGTCTGATGCAGAAGTGCAAGCGATGAGTCGGTATTATTTAGACGCCCTTTCAAGTCGATATTTCGTGGCCAAGATTGACGGGAAGATTGTCGGCGGGGGTGGAGTAGCCGCTTTTAATGGAAACACAGAAATCTGTGAGTTGAAGAAGCTTTTTTTGGCGCCGGAAGGTCGAGGGTTTGGTTTTGGGAAAACCATCACTGAGCAATGTCTAAACTACGCCAGAACAAAAGGCTACAAAAAATGTTACCTAGACACGCTTTCTAGCATGAAAGCAGCAATTTGCTTATACGAAAAAATGGGGTTTTCCAGATTAGCAAAACCCATTGACGGTACAATCCACAGCGGTTGTGATGTATGGATGATCAAAGAGCTGTAGCTTATTCACCTGAGTAAAACGGCGGCGGCATAGGCAACAAGGCTTAACGCCTCTAAATTGGCCGCAGCATTCTGTATCGTTTGGGTCTCACCATTTTCTATCGCCACCAACTCAATCTGGATAGGCCCCATTGTGAAAATGGGTTCCGCCGCGATCGCTTGCAATTTCAAACGGAGACCATAGGCCTGAACTTGACGTTAGTCCTAGAAGCTCTAGCTTCCGGCGAAAACGAAACGCTGGAGGACGGGGTTCAACAATCGGACAATATTTTCAATAGGCCTGAATTATTGAGCCCCCCAGCAGAATGTCGCCCTCTCACTGCCGCTCGACTCTTTTTTGGCAGAGTTGAGATCAGTCAATGGTTTAGAACTGACAGATTGTCTCAGGTTGCACAGGACACGTTTGAGGGCGAATCGAATTTTCTTTGAGAATAAGTTCTGTTAGATTGGTCAGACTGACTAAGGGGGATACATCTGAAATCCGAGTGTTCTCAAGATCCAGCCATTCCAAACTTGTCAGGCTGGCTAACGGTGATACATCCGAAATCCGAGTGTCTTCCAGATCAAGTCTTTCCAGATTGGTTAGTTTGGATAAGGGCGATACATCCGAAATTTGAGTATCCTCAAGATAAAGCTTTCTCAGATTCGTCAGGCTGGCTAAGGGAGACACATCCGAAATTTGATTACCTCTCAAGTAAAATCTTTCCAGGTACGTCAGGCTGGCTAAGGGGGATACATCCGAAATTTGGTTGTTCTCAAGATCAAGTCTTTCCAGATTCGTCAAACTGGCTAAGGGGGACACATCTGAAATTTGATTGATACTCAGGTAAAGTCTTTCCAGATTGGTCAAACTGGCTAAGGGGGACACATCTGAAATTTGGTTGTTCTCAAGATTAAGCCATTCCAAATTTGTCAGACTCGCCAGCGATAACGTATCCGAAATTTGGTTGTTCTCAAGATTAAGTCCTTCCAAATTCGTCAAACTGGCTAAGGGGGACACATCTGAAATTTGATTATCTTTGAGGAAAAGCTTTTCCAGATTCGTCAGGCTGACCAAGGGCGACACATCCGACACTTGATTTCCTCTGAGGCAAAGCACTCTCAGATTGGTCAGACTGACCAAGGGTGAAGCGTCCGAAATTTGATTGACACTCAGGTAAAGTGTTTCCAGATTGGTCAGGTTGGCTAGGGGAGACACATCCGACACATTATTTTCTCTGAGGGTAAGCTCTCTCAGATTGGTCAGATTAGCTAACGGCGACACATCCGAAGTATGTGTGTTCTGAAGATTCAGCACGACTAAATTCGTGAGACTCGCCAGCGGCGACACCTTCAAAATTTGATTGTCTTTGAGGTAAAGCTTTTCCAGATTGGTCAGGCTGGCTAAGGGAGACACATCCGACACATTATTTTCTCTGAGGGTAAGCTCTCTCAGATTGGTCAG
>JASJDH010000411.1 GCA_030065175.1 Leptolyngbyaceae cyanobacterium MO_188.B28
TTTTGGTCACTGGTCATTGGTCATTGGTCATTGGCTACTTGTTACTTTTCCCTTCCCTCTTACCGCTTCCCTTTCCCATCCCCACTATCGCTGAGACGCAAAATTTTGCGTCTCTACACCTTTACTCCATCTACCCATCCACCCATCCACCCATCCACTCATTCCTCCCCATCTCCCCTATCTCCCCCATCCTCCTCGGCTTCTTTACCTCACCTTCCCAAACCGTCGCTCCCGTTGCTGATACGCATGGAGCGCCTGATGAAATTCGGTTTGGTCAAAGTCGGGCCAGAGGGTTGGGGTGACATAAATTTCGGCGTAGGCCAGTTGCCATAAGAGAAAATTACTGATGCGCATTTCTCCGCTGGTGCGAATCAAAAGGTCAGGATCGCCGATCTCAGCCGTGTAAAGATGGCGAGTGAATAGGGTTTCATCTATGTCTTCGGGTTGGATCTGGCCTTTTTGGACTTGGGTTGCGATCGCCTGACACGCCTGGATAATTTCCTGGCGTCCGCCATAGTTCGTCGCCACCGTAAACTGAATACCTTGGTTTCTCTGGGTCTGAATCACGGCGCGGTCAATCTCAGCCCGCAACGATTGAGGCAACCCTGACAGATTACCGACAAATCGGATGCGAACATTCTCCTCCATCATTTCCGCCAATTCCTGCCTCAGAACCCGCTCAAACAAAGTCATGAGAAAATCCACTTCTTCTAACGGGCGACCCCAATTTTCAGTGGAAAAGGCATAGGCGGTTAAGGCTCCAACCCCCCAATCGCGACAGCACCGGAGTAACCTTTTCAGGCTGTCTACTCCACGCCGATGCCCCATGATCCGAGGCAAGCCTCGGTTTTTAGCCCAGCGGCCATTGCCATCCATAATGACGGCCACATGTTTAGGTAAGCGATCCTGTCTTAGATCTGCAGGCAAAACTTCTCTGACGATTGGCTTAGCTGTCATTTTTTCTCCCGTGAAGCCGATGATGGAAGGCGAAGAATGCGTGAAAAGAATCTAGATATTTGAAGTCTGAGTTGTCGACCTAAACTTCGAAGTTGGGGCGCCACAGCGTCACGATCCACAGATTGGGCGAATTTCGCTCGTAATAGCTCCCTCAGCTTACTACTGGTCAAGGGCCGATTCAGTATCCCACGTTCTGCAATCGAGATGGATCCAGTTTCCTCCGACACAACGATGCAGAGGCAATTTTCCACCCTCTCGGTAATTCCCATAGCGGCCCGATGACGGGTTCCCAGTTGACGAGAAGCCGTCCGCTCTGAAATGGGCAATATCACCCCCGCCGCCACAATCCTCGAGCCCCGAATGAGTACGGCGCCATCGTGCAGCAAGGTGCTTGTTTGAAAAATGGTTTGTAGAAGTTCTCTGGAAACCTCAGCATTCAGTTTCACCCCCGGCACTGAAAAGTCCCGTTCATCAATGGGTTGATTGGTCTCCAAAATTAATAAGGCGCCAGTGCGGTTTTGGGAAAGTTCTTTAACGGCGTCTACCATCTCATCAATGACGTTATCAGGCTTAGGAAGGGCGTCCCGAGAAGGTAAAAAAAGTTGCAAGATTTCCCCCCGACCGATCTGCTCTAGGAGACGACGAAATTCAGCTTGCAGGATAAAGGCGACCGCAACGGCGGAGCCAACGACTAACTTATCCAATACAAAGGCCAGAAGCGGAAGGCCCAGGGACTTACTCAAGGCGGCCGCTAGCATCAAGATAATCAGCCCTTGCACCATCCATAGAGTGCGGCGCTCTCCAATAACGACAAGCACCATATAGATCAGTACAATAACCAGGCCAATATCTAGGAGGGGTACTAGGAGTTTAGGCAGCAAGAGTCAAGCCCTATCAAGGTTTATCAGCCATTAGACGGTTCCGGAAAAAAGGCGTCTCAACCTAGACTAGACACAGCCAGGAAACACACAACCTGCTGAATAGTTTGGACTAGAAATCAACACATCATTTCCGGGGGGATCTCCAGATGAGAATTGCAAGATGATTTCCGGATGCGCCAATCGCTCCCTTCGATAACTACTTTAGATGCACTATATTAAACGGTTTGGCTACCCCTAAAACTTTAGACTCGATTGAAAGGAAGTTTAAAGACATCCCTCATTAGGTACGCCAAACCAGGGAGTGAATTCGCCGATTGGCCTGTTCGCCAATATCTCTATTGGCTAGATATTTCATCGGTTAGAATCAATCAATTTCATCTGGAGTTATGACAGCCAACCTCCGCTTAAGGCAATCCTAAGAATCGCCGGATCGAACCAACTCAGTCAGAGATTCAGGCAGACAATCTTGGCGGATCAGATCTTGATAAGTCTCCCGCTGAAGAATTAAGCTGGCTTCTCCCGAGTTGACTAAAATAGCAGCCGGTCGGGGAACACGATTGTAATTTGAAGCCATGCTGTAATTGTAGGCGCCTGTTCCCGGAACAACGATAATATCTCCCGATTCTAGCGGAGGCAATTGGACGTCTTTGATTACAATATCTCCTGACTCACAGTGTTTTCCAGCGATTGTAACGGTCTCAGTTAGGGGCGCTGACATGCGATTTGCCGCTAGCGCTCGGTAGAGAGACTGGTAGGTGATGGGGCGAGGATTGTCAGACATGCCTCCATCCACCGACAGATAGGTGCGGATACCCGGAATTGTTTTCCGACCGCCCACCGTGTAAGCCGTCACACAAGCAGGTCCAATAATTGAACGGCCCGGCTCACAGAGCAATCTTGGCAAGGGAATGCGTTGGCTTTCACACGCTTTCACAATGCCTTGCGCCACAGTTTTAGCCCAAGCGTCAATACTCGGCGGATCATCCGTCTCGCTGTAGCAAATGCCAAGACCTCCGCCAATATCTAATTCAGTCATCGACAAGCCGTACTGATTGGCTTTATGGAACCATTGGGCCATAACCTCCGCCAAATCCTCGTGGGGTTGGAGTTCAAAGATTTGGGAGCCGATGTGGGCGTGCAGTCCAATGCAGTTAAGGGAGGGTTGTTGACTCACGAACTCGAAAACAGCCTCTAACTGATCTGGGTCAAATCCAAATTTGCTATCCAAGTGGCCCGTGCGAATGTATTCATGGGTATGACATTCAATTCCGGGGGTCAATCGAAGCAGGATTGGAATGGGGCTATCCGCCGCTGCTGATAGGTTGACCAACATTTTTAACTCAAACCAATTATCCACCACAATCCGACAACCGGACTCAATCGCCAACTGCAGCTCGGTAGTTGATTTGTTATTGCCGTGGAGATATATCTGATCGCTTCCAACGCCTGCTTTCAGAGCGGTGTAAAGTTCGCCGCCAGAAACGACATCGACCCCTATTCCTTCACTGGCGGCGATCGCGCATACCGCCAGACAATTCCAGGCCTTGGAGGCGTAAAGCACCTGAGAATCTCCAGGATAATGCTGAATAAACGCCTGACGATACTTTTGGATGGCCGTTCGGAGAGTTGCTTCATCCAAAACATAGAGGGGGGAGCCAAATCGCTGCACCAGTTCGTAGATGTCGCATCCCCCGACTTCCAAATGGTCCTGGGTGTTGACTTGAGCCGTTAGGGGCAGGAGATACTGGTTGGGGGAGGGGGCACCGGAGGTGGGCCGAGGTAGATATTGACAGCTGGTAGGCTTAACGTCGTCAGAAGGAGTGGATACCATCACAGATAAATAATCCCGTTGATTGAAAAGGCGGATACTATAGAAATGTATCAGCCTCAATAGGTTCAGTGTACAATTGGAGGCTGTGCGTTCAGGCAGGATTTCTTTTGGCTTCGGTGAATATTTTGAAGCGCTTGCCCTTGACAGCAGATTTTTTATCTGATGTCGTCGCATTAGACCAGCGTTGCTTTGGCGGGTTATGGTCGTTGGACGCTTACCAACGGGAGTTAGCAAGTCCCAACAGTGACCTGATTATTTTAGTGGCTTCCTCAACGAATAATTCCACAAACTCTACGGAAGAAACTGTTGTCGGCTTGGGCTGTCTCTGGGCCATTTTAGAAGAAGCCCACATTACTATCCTGGCGGTCGATCCAGCCCATCAAGGACGGGGGTTGGGCAAATTGCTGTTGTCTGAGCTGCTGCTAGCCGCTCAGCGGAGGGCCTTAGAACGAGCCACGCTAGAAGTTCGCGCCTCTAACGACGTAGCGCTACACCTCTACGGCAAGCTGGATTTCCGCCAAGCGGGTCGGCGTCGCCGTTACTATTCTGACGGAGAAGATGCGCTCATCCTTTGGAGGGGCGGACTTCAAACAACAGAATTTAACCAGCAATTTCAGAAATTTAAGCAACAGTTAGAGAGTCAACTCGATCTTCATGGCTGGCGTTTGGAGTCGGTCATAATTTGAGGCGCAACTGACGTCCCTAACTGCTATCCGCCAAGACTCCGTCGCTGCGACCCAATATTGAGCGTCTCAAAACAAACGTGAGAAGCCTGTGTATAGCTTGACAAAAGTTCGCGATTGGTCATGGCTCAAAGGCTCAATTTTCCTGTGCTAGAATCAGCGTAACCAGCACGCAGCAGGTGATGGATAACCGCCATGTTTGAACGCTTCACAGAAAAAGCCATCAAGGTAATCATGCTTGCTCAGGAGGAGGCCCGTCGCCTGGGTCACAACTTTGTAGGCACCGAGCAAATCCTATTAGGTCTAATTGGAGAAGGGACCGGCGTCGCCGCCAAAGTGCTGAAATCCATGGGTGTCAATCTCAAAGACGCCCGGATTGAGGTCGAAAAAATTATTGGTCGAGGGTCTGGGTTTGTAGCGGTTGAAATTCCGTTTACGCCCCGGGCTAAGCGGGTTCTGGAACTCTCTCTAGAAGAGGCCCGGCAGCTAGGCCACAACTATATCGGCACAGAGCATTTACTCTTGGGGCTGATTCGAGAAGGCGAAGGAGTCGCCGCTCGAGTTTTAGAGAACTTGGGCGTTGATCTTTCTAAAGTCCGAACTCAAGTCATTCGGATGTTGGGTGAAACGGCTGAGGTTTCTCCTGGTGGAAGTCAGGGTCGTACGAAAACGCCTACTTTGGATGAGTTTGGCTCAAATCTGACGCAGATGGCCTCTGAGGGTAAATTGGACCCTGTGGTAGGCCGATTGAAAGAAATTGAGCGGGTTATCCAGATTCTAGGTCGTCGAACAAAAAACAATCCTGTTTTAATCGGCGAACCTGGGGTCGGTAAGACTGCGATCGCAGAGGGCTTAGCCCAGCGCATTTCCAATGGGGATGTGCCTGACATTTTGGAGGAGAAGCGGGTTGTCACTCTCGATATCGGCCTCTTAGTGGCGGGCACTAAGTACCGAGGCGAGTTTGAAGAGCGGCTCAAGAAGATCATGGATGAGATTCGCTCTGCCGGTAATGTCATTCTGGTGATTGATGAGGTTCACACCTTAATTGGAGCCGGCGCCGCCGAGGGCGCCATTGATGCGGCGAATATCCTCAAACCGGCCTTAGCTCGGGGCGAACTGCAATGCATCGGCGCCACCACCCTGGATGAGTATCGCAAACACATCGAACGAGACGCCGCCCTAGAGCGTCGTTTCCAGCCGGTGATGGTGGGCGAGCCCAGCGTGGATGAAACGATTGAAATTCTCCATGGGCTGCGCGATCGCTATGAGCAGCATCACAAGCTTAAAATTTCGGATGAGGCGCTGCTAGCCGCCGCCAAGCTATCTGACCGGTATATTTCAGATCGATATCTGCCTGACAAGGCGATTGACCTGATCGATGAGGCGGGCTCCCGGGTTCGATTGATCAATTCTCAATTGCCCCCGGCGGCAAAGGAATTAGATAAAGAACTCCGCCAAGTTCTTAAAGACAAGGACAATGCTGTTAGGTCTCAGGACTTTGACCGGGCTGGGGAACTGCGGGACCGCGAAATGGAAATCAAAGCGGAAATCCGCGCGATCGCCCAGAGTAAGAAATCTGAAGACTCCGAGGGCGGCGATGATTCCCCTGTTGTGGGAGAAGAGGATATCGCCCATATCGTGGCTTCCTGGACTGGGGTTCCTGTTAACAAGTTGACGGAATCTGAGTCTGAGAAACTGCTTCACATGGAAGACACCCTTCACCAGCGTCTGGTGGGTCAGGATGAAGCCGTCCGCGCCATCTCTAGGGCGATTCGCCGCGCCCGAGTGGGTTTGAAGAATCCGAATCGGCCGATTGCCAGCTTCATCTTCTCGGGTCCCACAGGCGTTGGTAAGACGGAACTGGCGAAGTCTCTAGCCGCCTACTTCTTTGGCGCCGAGGAAGCGATGATTCGGCTCGATATGTCCGAGTATATGGAGCGGCATACCGTCTCCAAACTCATCGGCTCCCCTCCCGGATATGTGGGCTATAACGAAGGCGGTCAGCTGACTGAGGCAGTGCGCCGTCGGCCTTATACGGTTGTGCTTTTCGATGAGATTGAAAAAGCTCACCCCGACATCTTCAATATGCTTCTGCAAATTCTGGAAGATGGTCGACTCACGGACGCCAAAGGTCGCACGGTGGACTTCAAGAATACCCTGTTGATCATGACCTCTAATATCGGCTCCAAGGTAATTGAGAAGGGTGGCGGCGGTCTGGGCTTCGAATTCGCCCAAGATGAAGCTTCATCTCAGTACAACCGAATTCGCTCTCTCGTGAATGAGGAACTGAAGCAATACTTCCGACCTGAATTCCTCAACCGTTTGGATGAAATCATTGTCTTCCGTCAGCTCACTAAGGACGAAGTCAAGGAAATCGCCGATATTCTGCTGAAGGAAGTCTTTGTCCGGCTGACCGAGCAGGAAATCACCCTTAACGTTACAGAACGGTTTAAGGACCGGTTGGTGGAAGAGGGATACAATCCCAGCTATGGGGCCCGTCCATTACGTCGAGCCATTATGCGTTTGCTAGAGGATAGTCTGGCGGAGGAAATTCTCTCCGGTCGGATTAAGTCGGGCGATAGCGCCGTTGCTGATGTAGATGAAGACGGCAAGGTCAAGGTGACGACTAGCGAAAGCCGGGAACTCTTGCCCCAAGGTGCCGAGTAGCCTGATCAAGTTTATTTGAATAGCTATTCGAATAATGAAGCGGTGGAAATTTGAAGATTTCCACCGCTATTTTTGTACAATTGGTCAGATGTTTTTGGGTTAAAGAGCATCACTTCCCTTTCCTAATCCTGCTGCCGCTGCAGAAAAATGAGGCCGCTGTAGAGGTGAAAGGCGGGATCCCAATTGCTGGGCTCAGAACGAAAAAGGTTGATATGGGGGTTGAAGTTATGCAATAGGTCAATATATTCCAGCGCCCCTTCAGCAAATGCATTAAAGTCAGACCAAATTGGACAGGCGACCCGTTGATTGATTTGGTTGAGCAGATTATTCCAGTTAATCCGCGTTGTGTTCTTTAGCCCTGGAGTCTTAGACAATGGCTCCTCGTTAAAGGGATCAACTTGTTGAAATTGGTAGGTGCGATCGCACAGCCGCAAAATGCATTGACGACTCTGCAAGTGGAGATCTAGCATCTGGGCGTAATCTTGGGTCCGCTCCTTACGCTCCAATTTCCCCCAGGCTCCCCGATCCACAACCTGTTCAAAAATAGGCAATAGCCCGGTCACCCGTTGACTCACCTCAGACCAATCAAAACTAATCTCCCCCAATTGATCGGCCTGATTTTGACAAACAACTGTCACTTGAGGCGTCACCGAGCGAAAATAACAAACCCGAAATATTTGAGCGGTATTGATATCCGCCAACTTTACCCAAAACGCAGGGGTGTTCGCCTGCCTCAGGGATTGTCCGTAGAACTCCAGTTCACCGATGGGCCCCACTCGGTAGAGGCGCCAAGCTTTACCTGGAATCTTCAATTGAGCGGCGTAGGGATCTATTTTCATCACCTTGGCTAACCCCTGCGCCGCCGCCTTTCGGTCTTCCCCTTTCACCGGAACTAACAACAGTAAGCCCGTTTGATCGCTCCCCGGTTCCGCTTTGGCCGCCGCCAACGCCTGCTGACGACTGGATTCCGCCTGCTGCTCCAGGCGCTGTAAGCCTTGTCGCGCTTGCGCCATCACTTTAGCGTTATTAGCCCCTTGCAGCACCTTGCGATAAGTCGCCTCAGCCGCCTCTAGCCGATTGGTTTCCTCCTGCAGCCGTCCAACACATACCATCATCCAAGGATCCTTAGGGGATTCTTGCCGCCACTGCTTTAGCAGTTTCGCCGCCCTTCGATAATCCTGCTGGTCTAACGCCGCCGAGACCTGTTCATGCATAAGCGCCTTTCCTTCCAGGGGTCGTCATCCCGACAAACTGCTCCCATTCTAATGATTTGGCAAAAGCGGACTAGACCATGGGATGTCATAATCGCCAAAGGTCAGTTAAACATTCTAGGTTGATTATGCCCCGCTTCCGACTCGATGAAGACGCGCCGATTTTGGTGGAGTTTACCCCCCAATCTCAGACAGACAGCACCGCCACCCTAATGCGGACCGATTTAGAGGAGCGATCGGCTGACGCGATCCATCACGCCATGAATACCCTCCGGAATATGGCCCAACAAGTGGTTGAGACCCTCAACACTCTGGACAATCAACCGGATCAGGTGGAAGTGGAGTTTGGCCTCAAATTGAATTGGGAAGGCCAAGCCGCAATCGCCCACAGCAGCGATCGCGCCAACTTCAAAGTCAAAATGATCTGGAGTCAACCCTCCGAGTCCCCCGACTGGATCGAGGATGACACCTATACAGATAATCGCGGGGGATATCGGTATGACGATTACGACTACGAAGAAGACGAAGAGTGGCGCTAACAAAGGCCCATCCACCCATCCGCTGGAATTCAAAATTCAAAATTCAAAATTCA
>JASJDH010000019.1 GCA_030065175.1 Leptolyngbyaceae cyanobacterium MO_188.B28
GCCCCCCCCCCCCCCCCCCCGCCCGCGGGCGCCCGGGGCGCGCCGCCCGGCCCGGGGCGCCCGGGGCCCCCGCGGCCCCCGGGGGGGCCGGGGCGGGGGGGGGGCCAACGGGGAAAGGGGAAGTAAAAAGTAATAAATGCCCAGTGACCAATGACCAATGACCTTTAGAGGAAGAGATGATGAGAATAAGAAATTAGGGTTTTATTAGCCAGGGGGTGTGGTTGTCAATCATGGTGACTAAGCCTGCTATGACTTGATTATAGGTTCCGAGGAGTTTGTTGCCTGGTTCAATTTCTAGGTAATGGCATTTAATTGCAAACTCGAGCCAGGTCTGTGTTTCTGTTGCTTCTGCTACTCCTTTCAGGAACGCTTCGCGAACACAATTATTCAACTTAGCGACAAATGCGGCTTCATAGCGGTGTTTTCTCCAAGCTTCGGCTAAATTAGCGCAGACAGAACGTGAAGAACGCCGAACTTGGTCTGTTAAAGAATAGCGCTCTTCAACTGGAAATTTCTTTGACAACTGGAAAATTTCCATCGCCGCCTCAAAAGCCTTCTGGTAAATCCCCAACTCCCTATGATCTCTTATAACCTGATACTCACCTCTATCCCCTGCCATCTCCATTTTCTCCTCCCTCCCCATCCTCTCCATCTCCCCCATCTCCCTCATCCCCTCCATCTAGCTCTTACTCTTCACCGGTCGAAACGGATTAAGAAAGTTAATCAGCGGATAGAGATTCCGGGATTGGATCCAGAGTTTTCCTTCGCCTCGGAAGCGGGTGACTAATCCTTCGCCGCCGAGTATGCCGGTTTTCAGACCTTTGAAGGAGAGGCCGCCGATCATTTCGACGTCGTAATCGAGGGTGTCTTCGAAGGCGACGATGTAGCCGGTGTCTACGATGTAATCTCCTGCAACTGGGATTTCGAGGATGGCGCCGTATGAGCTGAACCAGAAATCCCCTTCCCCGATCACCCTCAGGAGGAATAGGGACTCGCCGCTAAAGAAGCCTCGAAACCCTTGAAATTTTGTGTCGATTTGCACGGAGGGATCGGCGGCGACGAAACCGGATGACTGAACCATCAACCCCTTGCTCCCGTCCAATCGGTAATGCTGAATATCTCCCGGCACGCCGGGGGCGATATAAATTTCTCCGGGGCGCCCCTGAGCCGTAAATTCGCTCATGAACAGCGACTCCCCGCCCAGCATGCGGCCTAGCCCTTTCATTAAGCCGCCCTTCACCTTAGACTTCATGGCGATCCAGGGATCCATCGCCGCCATCGCCCCTGACTCGACCACCACCATCTGATTTGCCTGAAGCTTCAGCGTTAGCGCTGCATAAGAAGGCGAATGTTGAATGTCGTATGCAATTTCTGCAACCATATTTGAATATTCACTCCTGACAGGTGCAAGGCAAAAGTGCTTATCTGTATTTTTGTAGTCTGCTATACAGGATTTTGGATTGGATGTCCCTCCCTTGGCTCTCTAGATCACCCATCCTCAGTAAAGTCCTGTCGAAGATTGATCTGGGCAAAGCATTTGGAGCAAGATTAACAGAAGTTGCTGAAGAGTTGCCGCCAAATGCTTTACCCCTACAGCGGCTCTTGAATTTTGAATTTTGAATTTTGAATTCTGCGCTCCCCATCCTCCCCATCCTCCCCATCCTCCCCATCCTCCCCATCTTCTCCTCCCCTGCCCCCCTGCCCCCCTGCTCCCCCATCCCTCATTTCATCGGGGCGGCAGCCGACTCCCCACGACTCTCCCAAATGCGCCGGGATTGTGGGTTTGGCAGAAGAGTTTGCCGTTTCCGCGGAAGTGGGCGACTAATCCTTCTCCGCCGAGGAAGGCGCCGATCCAACTGGAGCCAGCTTTGGTGATGGAAAAGTCGAGGGTGCGTTCAAAGGCGACGATATGGCCAGTATCGACGACGTATTCTCCATCGACATCAATTTCATAAATGCCGCCAAAGGCGCTGAGTAAGACCAGACCTGAGCCGCTGGCGGTCAGCCAAAAGATGGACTCGCCAGAGAAGAGGGATTTCATGCCCTGGAAGCCTAAGTCAATATCTACTCCTGAGGTGCTGGCCATATAGCCGGTGGATTGGACCACCAATTCGGTTCCAGAGAGTTGATAGGAGACAATATCCCCCATCAATTTGGGCGCTAGATAAATTTCCCCTGAGCCGCCGCCCGAGCGAAAGACGCTGAGAAAGAGGGATTCACCCGCCAGCACGCGCTTTAATCCGCCGAGGATGCCGCCGCCTTTGCCCCGTCGCAGGGTGGTGCTGGCCTGAATGAAGCCGCTCATGGCCACCATTGCCCCCGCTTCGGCCACGATTTCTTCCTGGGGATCCATCTGGATGTGGGCGATTGCGCTATCTGGTTGGTGCAAAAAGTCTACTTTCATGGGTTATCTCACTTTGGGACGTAGGAACTTGACCAGACCATCAATACTACGAGATTGCAGGTAAATAGCGCCCGACCCCGAAAGACGGTTAATAAAGCCTTCCCCCGACGTGATGGAGCCGAATAATCCCCCCGAAAGGCCAATGTTCATCCGAATATTTGGGCTATAGGCCACCAGGTGGCCGTTATCGACAATCAGTTCTCCCTTCACCTGGCGTTTGCTGATGCCGCCGTAGGCCCCAAATAGGACCAAACCAGGACCGCACAACTTGAGTTTGAATAATCCTTCTCCGGCAAACCAGCTGGCGAAACCCGCCCAATGCACACCCATTTTGATCCCCGAGCTGTGGGCGATATAGGCGCCGGGTTGGAAACAGATTTCTTCTCCGCTCTTGAGTTCTAAGACCTCTAAATCTCCTATTGTGGATTGTGTCAGGACCACCTGCAATGGCTGCGAGGTTTGATTTTTGAAGACATTGACGAACAACGATTCGCCGCCAAAGAACTTTCTCAGCAGGGCTTGCACTAAACCGCCTGACAACTGGGTGGTCATCGATAGCTGTCCATCCATGCTCGCCATTGCCCCGGCTTCCGCCGTCATGCTTTCGCCTGGACCCAGGGTGAAAAATGCAGTTGCAAAGGCGGGCTTATATCGAATTTCATACTTCACGAAATTACTCCCAGGATGCGCCGCAAAACATTAACCAGTGTGGCAAGCAAATAGGAGGATGTCAGGATTTTTTAATGAAACTCTAAGGGTAGGGGCCCTTGATTCCCTTGAAACTCCTATCAATGCTCCTATTGAAGAATTTAACAATTGGAATTTAGCAGTTGTAAATATTGTTAATTCTGGGCGCATATTCCGGCCCCCAGCCCTCTACTTTATTGTTCACAGGGGTTAGGCGTCATTCCCACAAAGGTGGGAATCCATCATGTTATAAAATAATTCGCGAGAAGTCTCAACAGAGCTCCAACTTAAGGCGGGACAATCCAGTAGAGAAGCAATACAGAATTCAGAAGTCAGAAGTCAGTCAGGAACTGGATTCTGTCTCCTTTCTCCCGGCTTCTTGCCTCGTCAGAATGTCTCGGCTTTAGTTGATACCCTCTTAACAGACAGAGGTGGATTCCTGAGGATAGGGACTGGATTGACTTGGCAGCACGCGCAAGCTGTGCAATGGTTGAGGTCGAGCTACGCCATACCCTTGTCCGTAGTCAATGCCCAGGGATCGTAGTTTCTGGACACTTGCTCATCTTCCACAAATTCAGCGATGGTGGCGATTCCCATAGCATAAGCGATTTGCCCGATCGCCTTGACTACAGCTGCATCGACTGAATTACTCAATAAATTTTTTACAAAGGCGCCGTCAATTTTGATGTAATCCACCGGTAAGTGCTTCAGATAGCTAAAGGAGGACATGCCGACGCCAAAATCATCTAACGCAAAGCGACAGCCTAAATTCCGGAGCTGTTCGATTAAGACTTTAGCGCGGTGCAAATTAGAGATCGCAGCGGTCTCCGTAATCTCAAAGCATAAGACTTGGGGCGGAATCTGATAGCGGTGTAATTCTGTTTGGAGAAACTCAATAAACTGTTCGTCATTCAGAGTTTCCCCTGAAAGGTTAATGGCGTAGGTGGCGCGATTGTTTGTCTGAGCCTGACCCCGGCGGTGCTGTTGACGATAGTGACGCCCTTGGGTTTCGAATAAGGTGTGAATCACCCAACGATCGATTCGCCGCATCAGACCATAACGCTCAGCCGTTGGGACAAACGCCATGGGGGGAATCAAGGAGCCGTCGGTATCTCGCAAGCGGATTAGAACTTCATAGTGTTCCCCCGTTTCTTGTTTGGGTTGGAGCGGGGCGATGTTTTGGTAAAACAGACAAAATTGATCGGTTTCTAGGGCCTGATGAATCCTCGCAATCCAGTTCATTTCTCTAGATTGTTGGGCCAGAGTCTGCTGCGTATCTTGAACGACATAGACCTGATTGCGTCCTTGATTTTTGGCGGTGTAACAGGCGGTATCCGCTGCTTTCATTAAATCAGCGAGACTATCTTGGTGAGGGTGACAAGGGACAACGCCGATACTCACGCCAATGGTGAAGGATTTATCACACCAGACAAATCGAAAGTTCTGAATGCTGGTGAGCAGGTCCTGGGCCGCCCCCAAGGCTGAGTCTAGAGAACAGTTATATAAAATTGCGGCAAACTCGTCCCCCCCCAAGCGAGCAATCGTGTCTGACTCTCGCACTTGCGATCGCAGCACACTGGCCACCTGCTTGAGCAGCTGATCGCCCGCGGCATGGCCGCAGGTATCGTTCACGATTTTAAACTTCAAAAGCGCGACGATTCAACAGTTCTGTGAGGGGATCGTGGCTCGCTTGCCAGTTGAGTTGCTGGGTGATGCGCCGTTCTTGGGTAACGTCATGACAGACAATGACAGCGCCAATATTCTGCCCTGCTTTACTGCGGATGGGGGAGATGGACAGACTTACCCAAAATTCCTGGGCCTGATTGTTGATCAGAATGACTTCAGATGGAAGATTGAAATCTTGGGATGGGGTTTGTAGGTATTGTTGTAAGTTTAGGGCTAACGGGTGGCGTTCGTCGATATCCACAATATGGAAGGCTTGATTCAAGGGCTGTCCGACGGCGGCGTCTCTTGACCAACCCGTTAACCGTTCGGCGATCAAATTCCACTCGGCGATCACACCGTCGGCATTAGTGGTGATGACGGCGTCGGCAATAGAGTGTAAGGTGATCTGAGCCAGTTCTTTTTCTTTGAAAAGGTTGGCTTCAATGCGCTGACATCTTTCTCGACTGTGCAAAAAATTACCCACCATCTTGTTGAAAGCGAGGGTTAGATCCCCGACCTCATCCGTTGAATTGACGATCAATTGCTCTGTCTGGAAGCAGTTACGGGCGATATTATCGGCAATTTGCTGGGCCTTTTGGGTGACTTGATTGACCCTATGGGTAATGCGTCGAATTACGAGGCTGGAGATAGTCACGCCTGCTAGAATCCCCGTGAATGCAATGATAGAGTTGGTGGTCAGAGCCACAACTTCCTCGGTTTTAGTAGCTTCGACTGAACCACGAATATGACTTTGTACAGTCGCTTGAAAGACTGTCAGAAGGTGTTCGATGTCCGCTAGTTCCTGTTCAGCTTGCCGGAATAATTCTGAATGTTCGGATGCGTTTTCTTCGGCTGCATGCCCGAGTATCCGATGGGCGATCAGATCAAAGTCCTGATTCTCCAGTTGTATGTCAGCGAACAGTCGGTAGAGCTGCTCGTAATCTTCATTGTCTTGATTCAGACGCAGATCGCCTTCTTTCAGTTGCTCTTGCTGAAGCGCATACGTGAGCTGATAGCTCCCAGTTTTCAGTTGGGCGTGCATGGCGTCCCGCCAGTGCTGGAAGGCTTGGATATGCTTGTGTAGTTGGGGGCCTGACTGGGAAGATTGGGCTAGAAGGGTAATTTGGTCCAAGTGAGAAACTTTTTGCAGCAGAGAAAGCCGCAGTTGATAGGCTGTGTCATAGAGGGGAAAGTCAGACTCGCCAATTTCCTCAATTTCTCGGCTAACTTCCTTGATTTCCAAATGGGAGTAGATTGAGACCCCTGTCAAGATTAGCAATAGCATCGCCGCTAGACTGCCCATCTTGTGTCCTAATGTCCATCGCCATTGGAGTTTTTGGAAAAAGGAACTCATCATTTTCAGAGTTTAATCACCCAGAGTATACGGATAAACATCAGTCAGACTGATGGGTAATTATCGATGAACGGGAATGCCTTGTATAGCAACAGCCATAATCGTTAGGACATTTTAGGGCTTAACACCAACTGGGACTTAAACCTCACTATCCTGATTGAAGTGGCGACGGCTATCAATCCAGTTGATACACTGATGTACTTGAATGTAATTTAATACACTCAGTACAAAAACAGTTCAGTATTAATGCTTAATTGAGGATATGCGATTATCAGAGCTTTCCCGGATGATAGTGAATTTAGGCGGTTTAATTGCGCCTCTGGCGCTGGCATGGTCGAGTGATCGATTTAATTGGCTCAAAATTGATTAGCTCAGAAGCAGTGCATCATCGGCCAAGGCTTCACCCTGCTTCGCCTCAAATTGCTGCAGTAGATCGGAGACGGTGAGTCCTGCTCTTTCTGGACCAGAGACATCGAAGAGAATTCGACCTTCATGGAGCATGATGGTGCGATCTCCCAAGTCCAACGCTTGCCGCATACTGTGGGTGACCATTAGGGTGGTGAGTTGCTGTTCGGCGACAATCTTCCGTGTCAGGTCAAGGATATAGGTCGCCGTTTTGGGGTCAAGGGCGGCGGTGTGTTCATCTAATAACAAAACCTTTTGAGGCGCTAAGGTTGACATCACCAAACTCACTGCTTGACGTTGACCGCCAGATAACAACCCCATGCGATCGCCGAGTCGCTTCTCAAGGCCTAAGCCCAATTGCGACAAGCGGGCCTTAAAGGAAGTTCTTAAGGATCGATTTAAAGCCAGGTTTAAACCCCGTTGGCGACCTCGGCTATGGGCTAACGCCAGATTCTCTTCCAAGGTGAGTTCAGCGCAAGAGCCCATGAGAGGATTTTGAAATACTCGAGCGACTAACTGAGCGCGTCGAGCTGAAGACCAATGGGTCACCTCTTGACCGTCAATCAACACCCGGCCTTGGTCCGGCGTGACATCTCCGCTGAGCACGTTGAGCAGGGTTGATTTTCCGGCCCCATTGCCGCCAATCACAGTGACAAACTGCCCGGTCGGAATCGTCAAGTCAATGTGCTCAATGGCGCGTTTGGCCAGAGGACCGCCCGGATTAAACGTCACTTGAATGGAATCGAGATGAATCATCTCCAATTTTGTAGAACAGTCATGATCGATAGGCGGCCTTTCTACGCTTGCGGAATGTTTGCAAGGCGCTGCGGGAGTTGGGCGCCACCAGCGTAATTACCACCAGGATAGCAGTAACCAGATTGAGGTCCTGCGCTTGGAAGCCCAGAAAGTCTACATTGAGGGCCAGGGCAATGGCAAGGCGGTAAACAATAGAACCCAGAATAACGCTGAGAGTAGCGCGCTGAACTGTTAACCCCGGTAACAGAACGCCGCCCAATATTACCGTTGCGAGGCCCGCTACGACAGTTCCAATGCCCAAGGCGGCGTCCGCAAACCCATAAATCTGGGCGAATAAGGCGCCGACCAAAGCCGTCAAAGCATTACTCATCGACATTCCTAGCAAAATCAGTTGATTAGTTGCGATGCCTTGGGCTTGCGCCATGGTGGGATTCATCCCTGTCGCCCGCATGGCTAATCCCAATTCTGAACTGAGAAAGGCGTCAACCCCAACCTTAACTAGAGCTAAGGCGATCAAAAGGAGGATCGGCGTTTCTAGCTGTGGAGGGAGATGAGGTAAGGGAAGCACTACTTGATCGAAGAGGGTGGATTGCCCTAACAGCGCCACATTGGGCTTGCCCATGATGCGTAGATTGATCGAATAGAGGGCGATCATCGTGAGAATACTGGCCAATAGATTCAAAATTTTGAGCTGCACACTGAGCCAAGCAGTGCACAATCCGGCCAGTCCCCCAGCAATGACCGCTAACCCCGTCGCCAAGAATGGATTAGTCCCTTGAACAATCAGTGTCGCCGCCACAGCGGCGCCTAACGGGAAACTACCGTCTACGGTTAAGTCTGGAAATTTCAGTATACGGAAAGATAAGTAAACGCCCAGGCTGAGAAACCCGTAAAGGAGTCCCGTTTCTATCGCGCCCCAAAATGCGACTGCGCTCATACTTCCCAATCCTCTAAGACATAGTCAGACCTGGGGCCATTAGAAGGTTTCAAACACTTCATCGGCTCTAGAGATGACGCTGTCAGGGATCGTCAGGCCCATTCCTTCGGCGGCGCCTAAGTTCAGGGAGAGTTCAAGTTTCTTGGCGGATTCTACGGCTATATTGCCTGGCTTTTCACCCCCAAACACACGCAGCGCCATTTGGCCAGTTTGTCTGCCGACGTCATAGTAGTTAAAGCTGAGGGTGGCGATCGCGCCTCGCTTGACTGTGTCGGTATCTGCAGCAAATACCGGCAGTTGATTGTCAAGTCCCACCTTAACCACTGACTCTACGGCGCTACCCACGGTATTGTCGGTAGGGATATAGACGGCGTCTACTTTACCCACCAAACTACGGGCCGCTGTGGCGACGTCTCCGGAATTCGCCACGGTCGCCTCTACTAAGGTCATATTCCTTTGAGATGTCTCCTGCTTTAGCAGACTGACTAGGCTAACAGAATTGGACTCGCCAGCATTGTAGAGCACCCCAATGCGGTTAGCATTGGGTGAAATTTCAGCAATTAAATCCAGATGTTGAGCAATCGGAGATAAGTCGCTCACGCCTGTGACCAGTCCGCCTGGATTCTCTAGATCGGTTACCAGCTTAGCCCCCAGTGGATCGGTAATGCCCGAAAACAGCACCGGAATTTGATCAGTTGCAGAGACAACCGCCTGAGCAGATGGCGTGGCGATCGCGATGATCAGATCTGGTTGTTCACCGACAAATTTGTTGGCGATTTGAGCCGCGATCGCTGGATTCCCCTGAGCGCTTTCCCACATCCACTTAAGATTATTGCCTTCCTCATAACCAGCCGCCGCCAGTTCATCTTTAACGCCATCTCTAATCGAATCCAGCGCAGGATGCTCCACAATTTGAGTAATGGCGACAAATTTAGTGTCAGTCTCTGCGGAAGCGACCTTGGGAGTGGGACTCTCTGATGAAGGACTACAACCCAGTGCGACAGCCGCCAGCAGAGCAGGGACGCCGAGGTGTTTGAGTTGATTGTAAAGCATCTTTCATTCACTCCTAGGAACTTCATATCTCGTCAATTTCAAGGGCTTTAATTTATTGGTAATACGGGGCATTGGTCATTGGTTATTGGTCAGATGGGAGGTTGCTGAAGCGAATGACAAATGACAAATTACAAACGACCAATGACAAATCGATTCCAAGTTCTATGGATTAGTCGCCTAATCAAAAACGATAGATATTAATCGAGAAGAACTCGGGAAGATAGGCAGGTTAGGAAATAGCTCCTAAAATTGGAAAGTTGTTCTAACCACCCCCAGAAATATGGAATCATTGTCTGCATTTCCATTGGGATTAGTCGTTAGAATAAATCCCGGTGTAATGCTGATATTATCGTTGACTTGATGACGATAGAGGGTTTCGATATGCAAAGACATATCTGAATCCTCGAATTCGCTCAGATCATTGTTAATGACTCTTGGTTGTTCACCCACAATAATTGCGCCCAAGTTCCCTTCAGCAAACAAATCAGGAAAAGCTAGGGTCACGGCCCAGTTTAAAATATCGGCGTCCGCCCCATCATTAGGCCCCTCTGTCGCTCGGGCTTGGGTTAAGCCTACCCAGCCGCCCAACTCAAACTTTTGGTTGATTTGCATATTGCTTTGAAAACCGTACGAGTTAGCGGAGGGGGCAATCCCATCGCCAAAGGGTTGATTCGAATTTTTAGTGCCCACAAGTGGAAAATTTAAGGCGTCAAACGAACGAATATAAGTTAAGCCGAAATCAATATTTGGGGTTGGACTCAGCCTCAACTGAGTCAGGGCGCCATAGGTTCCTCCTGTCACCCCGATGGCGGGGTCGCTGGCCCCACCCGCTAAGTATCCAAAACTCAGACCCACGGCGTCGCTGATGTCATATACGATGCCCCCGCCCGCATCCCCACTTAAAAAATAATTGGGATTGTAAAAGCCGAAAGCAGACAGGGTGCCTGTGCCGCTACTATTTAAGATGTCGTTGAAAATAGGGATAAAGTATTCAAAATTACCTCCCGTTGGAACAATGTAGCCTATGCCGCGATCGCCAATTGGGAACGTATACTCAACCCGATTGAGAACAATGTCGTTGTCGGTGTCTTGGGGGAAACTTAAGGTTGTTTGAGGCGTATCTGTAATGCCGCCATAAAACGGATTGGTGCCTGATTGCAGTAGCGTGACGAGCAAATCTTCCCCTGTAAAGCTGGTCAAGAAAGCGACCCGAATACGATTGCTAAATGCAACGTTAGTATCCAGATCCTGACCACTGCCGTCAGCCACATCTCCACTAATGCCGCTAAGGGCAAAAATAACCTGTCCAAAGAGTTTGGTTGTGGTTGAAAATTGATTGGCTTCTAGTTCGGCTGTTTGTAATTCTAATGAATCAACCCTGGCGTTTAACTGGCTCAGTTCATTACTAAAATCTTCCTGTAACCTTTGTATAATCTCCAGGTCTTGATATAAGACTTGGTCGCCTAGTCCCTCAGCCATTAACTCATTGACTCGGTCTAAAGTCGCCCTGATTCCAGCAGCAAACTCGTAGCGGGTGAGGGGGCGATCGCCTCGATAAGAAGCATCCGGATAGCCTACAATCACACCGTAGCGCTCTACCAGTATTTGCAGCGCTTGGAACGCCCAATCCGTTGATTTCACATCCGACAATTGGTAAACAGACGTCAGTTGGCTAGGGGAGACCCCTTCAAAGTTTTGGGCCGACCAGTCTGGCGACGTTTCATCTGAAGGTTGGGCTATCGGAGGGATGGGTATGTTGGGGTTACTCTCTGGAATGTCTGTCGCCGGAGGGTTGACAGTCTCTTCATCTAACTCATGGCCATAGCTCATACTCCGAACAGTCGACAATAAATCCGATAGCGGCTCCACCGGTTGAAAATCTTCCCTAGCCCAAGGCGGTAGAGAGAGAGGCTGTTTGACATCGGGTAATTTTGTCGAGAAACCCAGCGGCTTCGGTGTTGAAGTCCCCAAGACAACCGGTTTAGGTTGACTCTGTTCATTCGCGGGATCTATGGGAGCTGTCTTCAAGCCGATCTTCTGTCCCCCGCTTCCTGTTGCTTCGGGAAGGGGAGCCGCAACCGTAGCCGCATTACCCGACAGCATCAACAGAACTCCAATGATCCCTAAATGACTGGGAGAGAAATGATAACGAGGTAGTTGCACAATTCCTCCTCACACCAATTGTTGTTGTGCAGGCATAAAGAAAAATTCGGCGTTCTGCTAGCGCTCACCCACCGAAAAACTTTATCCCCAATTTTTTTGTTTCTAACACTGACAGTCAAAATTTGGACTGTCAAGATCTGAGTTAAAGTTTAGAACTCAATCGGGAAGTTTTAGAAAATATGATAAATAGTTAACAAAAAATAGTTGACAGCTTGATAACGCCAAATTTCCCTGTAGAGACACTACATACAATGTCTCTACAGGGAAACCATCGTGTTCACTTAACGCAGTTAATGATCTTGAAGGTAGGCGGGGAAAGTCAGGAGTCGATATCCATTACTTATGTCTTTTCTGACTTCTAAACCACTTCTGACTTGAAAGCTGGAGTTTTCCATCTTGAGCCCTCATCCCCCAGCCCCTTCTCCCCGAGGGAGAACGGGAGCCAGATTCAAAGTTCCTCTCACCGGGGATAGGGATTTAGGGTGAGGACCAAAACTTACAGATTCCAATATAAACATGGTTTACATTCCTTCCTTGCCCGGTTTAGATCGCCCACCAACAGTATTTATCGTTGGACTGGTTGTTCTCAATCATCGTCACCGCCGCCGAAAATCCCCATTATCCCAGAAGGAACAGAGGGAATAGAAGGAATGCTAGGTAATGCGTCGACGCCAGCGGGAATAGAAGGAGAGGCAATTTGTCCAAGTTGGTCGGCGGCAATTTGCTCGATGGCCTGTTGGACTCCTGGGTTGAACTCTGGCGTGTTTGCTCCAGGTTCGGTGGGTAGCGGCGAGCTAATCTCGGGTAGCGGCGACGTTTGATTAAGGTCCCCGGCGGCCTGTTGAACTCCTTGATGAACGACGTTAATGACCTCCTGAACAGGGGCTGGCAGTGGGGCGGTCACTTCCGGCAGCGGCAAACTGACGGTTGGAATCTCAGGGGCAGGACTCACCCAAGGGGCGTTTTCAACCGGGCTAGGGGTTGTGGCGACGGTCTCATTCGCTGGAGCCGAGGGAGCGGCTGGCTCTATTTTAGGGGTGGGTGCGGATGTGGGGACAGGCGTTCTTGTAGAGGGGCTTGCAGGGGCGGAGACGCTTGTGTCGGCTTTTGTTTCTATAGGGGCGGGCGGGCTCTCAGGACTCGGTGCGATCTCAGGGGCGGGACTGCTCACAGAAACAGGGGCGAAGCTCGGAGACGCCAGCACTGGTTGCAGACGGGTCACCTTCTCAAAAGAGGACTCCATTGGCGTAGTCTTGGAAACTGATGGGGTCTCTGACGAGTTGCTGTGATTGGTCAACGGTAGATTATTGAACAGGGAGAAACTGTCTAAGGGGGGGACAAAAGCAGAAAGTCCGCCTTCAACCGTCGTGAGTTGATTGGCTCCCAGCATCATCAGACTGGCCATTCCCATCAGTGTGAATGCTCGGGATATGTAGGTTTCGCCTGTGTTGTAGTATTTGACGATATAGTCCATTAAATTGAAGGCCGCTTTAACCCGCTCTTTTTTCTTTTTTTGCACCTTCTGCAGCTTCATTTCTTTCGCCTGCAGCTTGACTTTCTTCACTAAAGCTAGGGCCTCATCCTGGGAGTCGGATGGATTTCCTGAGATAGGAGAAGGCGTATCTACTTGGATGGCTTGGCTCTCTGGCTGAGTAAATGGAAGTACTAACTGGGTCGCACTGGAATTAACTGGATTTAGCGATGTATTTAAAGTGTCGTTTTTCATGAAGGCAAATTCAACAACAACAGGGGAGGGAGAAAAACTAGCTCAGTTCAGGATGTGCTTGTCCAAAACTGAACGCCATCCAAATTCTGCGCGTCCATTGCGTTGTGAGCGCTGCGCCGGAGTTCAACCTTGTTATGAATAATGAGGGGTTTGAATGAAATTTGTTTAAACTCTGGATGAGAAATTTCTCATTATGGCTATCAACTTTAGGGGGTAGACAGGAGAGAGTATGGCGGAACGTCGCAAAAAGTCACAAGGTTCTTTGAAGGCGGTGCGGTAGAATGTAGAGATCGATCACTGGGTGCGCCTATGGTGAGAGAATCGCCTGCTGAAGATCAACCGCCTGTCCCTGATTCACGTTCGGACTTGGTGAGTTTTATTGAAGCTGCTCGTGGGCGGGGAGCATCTGACGAATTTATTAGTAAGCTCTTAAGGAGTTACGGATGGCCCCATCGAGAGATTGAGCGGGCGTTTTTTCTGGTTTACGAACGTCTGACGAGTCAATCTATTCCGACTCCAAAGGGTTTGACGGGGGAATCTGCTCGGGATGCTTTCCTCTATTTGCTGTCTTTCTCGATGCTGGCCATATGGACCCAGTCTTTAGGGCAGTTGGGTTTTATTTTCGTCGATACTTATTTACCAGATCCGTTAGAACGATACTATCGCGATCCGACTTTTGAAATTGCTTTTTGTCTGGCTCGCCTGATCGTAGCCTTCCCCGTTTATCTGCTGATCATGCGCCAATTGTTGAAGGACCTCCGGGTCTATCGCGAAAAATATCAATCTGGCGTGCGCAAATGGCTAACCTATTTGACCTTGCTGGTAGTGTCTTTGATCGCCATTGGGACGCTGATTGCTTTTTTGACTTCATTCTTGCGGGGTGATTTAACTCTGCGATTCGTTCTTAAGGTGCTCGTGACGCTGGTGATCGATGGCGGCGTTCTCTGGTACTACTTTGTTTGGCTGCGACGGCGTCCTGTTGGAGTATGAGTCTAGTCAGGTATGAGTCAGTCTACAGTTGATCGTAACTTTGCTGTGATAGCGTCTATTGCTGTGGTGATTGGCGTCGTCGCTGGGTTTTGGGTGCTTGGCGGCCCCAACCGACAACGCCTGATTGCCGCTGATAGAGAACGAGTTGAGGATTTGAGGTCAATTGCTTGGCGTCTCTACCAGGAGGCTGAAAGGGACCTCGACCGAGGGCAAGCGGTGGAACTGCCGGAGTCGCTAGAGGGTCGCAATAGCGCTGTCGATCCCATTACAAATCTTGCTTACGAGTATCGACGTCTGAGCCAGACTACCTATGAATTGTGCGCTGAATTTGCGACCGATAGTGGCGATTCTCCCCTAAGACAAACGCCTCGACGGAGTGAAGAGAATGAATGGCGTCATCCACAAGGACGTCACTGCTTTGAGTTTGATGTGTCGGAAGCCCCTTCGCCAGTGGCGCGCTGATTATTTCTGAAATTTCTTTTTAGCCTTCCTGTGTGTGGCTTTTAGGTTGGAATGCATAGCCTCTGATTCGTCATAGGTAAATGCTATTGATAAATGAAGCTAAATTCTCCAGTTAGGATTTTTTATGGGAACTGAGAAAATGGGTGGTTCTCGTGCATAAATCCTTCCCAGCTTCTAAAATGAAAATTCATCAGTATCAATAACACATATTTCCAGTTCAAACTCTTCTAACACTAACGCTTGTAGTACATCAGAAACAGTTTCAATTGCGCTTGCACAGCTTGTACACATGCATTAAATAATCCTCCCAATAAAGCTTATGAACACCTTAATCGATCAAGCCTTACAAGGAGGCAAATATACGTTAGATAACGAGCTTGAGCAAGACGATTATGGCGTCACATTTCGGGCGACTCATCATCATTTAGGGCGAACGGTTTTGATTAAGACCCTGAGTGAGATAGCCCATCAGTCGCCTGATTTTGCAGAGCGTAAACGTGTATTTCAAGATGACGTTCGGCGATTGGCGACATGTGTCCATCCCAATATTGTCAGCATCTATGATTCTTTTGAGGAAGAAGACTTTCCCTATATTGTGATGGACTTCATTCCAGGGCGCACGCTACAGGAAGTTGTATTCCCGGGGCGACCCTTGGCGGAGGCGATCGCGATTCGATATATTCGACAGATCGGCGCAGCGTTGCAGGTGATCCATCAAACGGGGTTGCTACATCGAGATATTACGCCAAATCACATTGTGATTCATCCCAAGACTCTGGATGCGGTGTTGACTGGTTTTGGTCTTGCACGGAATTACATGTCAGACCCTATTCAGCCCGAAACCCTTCTTATTAATCCAGGCGGATACGCCGCCCTTGAGCAATATCTCTCGCCAGACCAGCTGCCCCCCGCTACTGATGTGTATGGGTTGGCCGCTACCCTCTATGCGCTCCTAACGGCCAAGGCTCCCGTTCATTCAATGCTGCGCGATCAACAGACTTTGCCGCCGCCGCGTCAACTCCGTCCTGAATTGAGTCCCGCTGTCAATCGGGCGGTGATGAGGGGCCTGGCTTTAGAGCATGAAGAGCGGCCCCAAACCGTGGAAGAATGGCTCTCTCTATTGCCAGGGGCGGAATCCGTGGATGCGATCGCGTCTAGTGGTCAGAGCATGCGATCGCGACGCTTCCCACGATTCCGGGTCGCTATGTTGCGCCGTCGCGGTCGACGTCGATCGAAAGGGACGCAATCAAGCCCCCAGTTAATGGCGGGGATTGTTCCAAAAACAGGATTGGATAAACGGTGGCTAACCTTTTCAGCAATGGTGTTTGGCGGCGGGTTGAGCCTGTTTGCGATCATTGCCTTGTTGTTTAAAGTTTATTTGCCGAAATCGTTAGCCCCTCTCCCCGCCAACGTCCCTAATGCAGAAGAGGGAGAGGTTCAAATTTTGCAGGAGTTGGGAATTCCCGCCTTAAAGCAACAATCTCCATCCTCGGCAGAGACATCCATTCCGGGGACCCGTGGTTCTGTTTTGGAAGATCCGCTTGCTCAACCGCTTCAGCCGCTGATAGATCAAGCCCCTATCCCTGAGCTGTTGCTTGAAGAGTTAATTCCACTTCCGGAAGATTTAGAGGCGGCTCCAGCAGACGGGTATTCGGAGGATGCAACCGGACTCAAAGATCTGAATCGGGAAGCGCCCGTCGTGCCTGCAGATGAGTCGCCATCTGCATCCGGTCAATCTCTAGAGACCCCTGTTCTGCCTGCTTTGGAGGACATAATTATTCCCTCTCCGCTATCCCCCAAAGAGACTTTAACGCCTGATTCAGTTTCCGCTCCCCTTTCTGAATCGCCTGCGCCGGCTGAGGGTTCGCCTGAGACCCCTGAAAATCCTGAAGCCTTGCCTGAAGAAACTGAAAATCTGGAGGTTTCACCTGACAATTCCGGGAATCCCGAGGTCTTGCCTGAGAATCCGGAGTAAATCACATTACCCATTCGCTAGCAAGTTAAACGCCGCCTGAATGGTATCCGCCTCATTCGCTGGCTTATCTTTTCGCCAGCGGAGGATTCTAGGAAATCTGACTGAGATGCCTGCTTTGTGGCGATTGGACTCTGCAATGCCTTCGAAGCCGATTTCGAATACGTGGAGGGGTTCGACAGAACGCACCGGGCCAAATCTTTCCAGGGTATGTTGGCGGATCCATTTATCCAGTTCCTCAATTTCTTGATTATCGAGTCCTGAATAGGCTTTCGCGAAGGTGACTAATTCTTCTCCCTTCCACAGGGCAAAGGTATAATCGGTAAAAAGATTGGCGCGTTTGCCGCTGCCCGCTTGGGCGTAGATCAAGACAGCATCTAAGCTCATCGGATCAACTTTATATTTCCACCAATATCCTCGTTTGCGACCTACCAGATAGGGGCTATCGATTGCTTTGATCACCAAGCCTTCAGCACCCTGCTGTCGAGCTTCCTGTCGCAGGTTGGTGAGATCTTCAAATGAATTGAAGGGCAGGGATTGGGCGGCGGTGATGAATTTAGGGTCGCTGGCTTCGAGGGTTTCTAGCAGTCGAGCGGTGCGATCGCGCAACGGCTCCTGTCGGATATCTCGGCCCTGATGCTCCAGCAAATCATAGGCGATAAAGTGGACCGGATTTTCCGCCATTACTTTTTTGGTGACCCGCTTACGGCCCAGCCGTTTTTGCAAGTGGTTGAAGTTTAAGGGGCGTTCTCCGTCCCAACAAAGAATTTCCCCATCAAACACCAAGCCATTGGGCAGGGATTCAAAGGCGTCCGCTAACTCCGGAAACTGATGGGTGACTAAATCTTCCCCCCGTGACCAAATAAACACTTGATCGGCCCGCCGAATGATTTGTCCCCGAATGCCGTCCCACTTCCATTCTGCTTGCCAACGGGACATATCTTCGGTCTGAAATTTATTCTGATCAATGGGAGAGGCCAGGAAAAAAGGGTAGGGTCGACTAGGGGAATCGGTCTCATCTTCATCGCTAATCAACTGCTGGTAGAACTCCGCCGTGGGTTCAAAATCCCCCATTAAACGATGGGTGAGGACCGCTTCTGATAGATTGAATTCCGCCGCCAGCGCCCTAATGACTAATTTGTTAGACGCCCCAAAGCGAAACGCTCCGGTCAGCACTTTGTTGAGCACAAAAATCTCAAACTCTTCTAGGGACGCCCACCAGGAAACAATCAGCTGTTTGAGCGCTTCTTCCGACTCCGCCGCCTTTACCGTGGGAATCACCTCCTCCATCCATTGGTGCAACGGTAGATCTAGGGGCGCTTGAGTTTCAATGGGCGTGTCCCGTAGAAGCAAGGCGATTACTTCTGCCGAATCGCCGACATGGGCGTAACAGTCTTTAAACAACCATTCGGGAATTTCAGAAATCTGGAGGAAAACATCTCTGAGCACTCGCGAGGTGACCAATCGCTTTCGGGTTTTGCCCAACAATAAATACAGCGCCCAGATCGCATTGGCGGGTTCTTCCTGATGAAAATATTGCTGCAGGGCGTTGACTTTTTCATTGGTTGAGGTGGTCGCATCCACCGCCTGAAAAAGTTGAGTAAACCGCTTCATATCAGTTGCGCGACGCCGCTAACCAGGACTTTACCCCAATCAACCTCTATCTGCTGACCCGGGTCTTTAACTATAACAGTGCGGTGTGCGTTACGACAGAGTTCCTCTAAAGATCCCAGAGCTAAACAACATTCCAATAGCCCGTCTGTCTATCCACCTATCTATTACCTTCTACTGAGATGTTATCTATACACTGATCCCTTAGGGATTTGCAGATAAATCACATCACATCCATCCATCCACTCATCCACCCATCTACTGCCTCTTACTGGGACTTTATTTTGACTCAACTCCCTTAGTGCAGGCTGGCGGGAGTTAAAGGTTGAGGGGTTGGGTCTATGTCGGCAAGGTTAAATTCCTCCTTCAGGAGAGCAGTCCATTCCGATGACGGGTTTTTCGCTAGGGCTGCCACCATATCAAACCAAATGTCATGGTCAAAATAAACTTGATAGCGATTACTCGAATCACTATTGGCTAAGGCTTCAGTCAACTCGCCGGTTTCATCAACCCGCTGAATGTCGCCAAACACCTCCTGACGCACGGTTAGGGTGGGAGAAGCAGCGACATTAGGTCCATCGATGTCGCCGCCGAGAGCCAGGATTTTGATCTCTTGGATGTCGATATCGCCATCTCCTAAGCTGGCAGTCGAAGAGACATTGTTGGGTTCGCTGTCAGGGGTTGGCTGATTACCCCGGCAACTGAGGCGAAAGGTCCATTCATAGGTTTTCCCGATCTCAAGTGGAGTTTCAGCCGGAAGTCGAAACCTCATCAGGCCCGGTTCTACCGGTAGGGAAAGATGAATGGGCTCACCAATTACCTCTCGGGCGGGAGCTGTTTCTTTGATGGCCAATTCAAACACCAGCACCATGTTGTAGGTATTGCGGTCAAAGGGCACATAAAGAAACAGTTCGGGGGTAGGCTGGATGGTATTTTGGAAGATATCCGGCGCTAGGACAACAATTTGCGAGTTGCCTGGTTTAGCAGCGGCGGGCGCAAAGGGCCCAACACTTCCATCCGGGGAGGAAGAATCAACAGCCCTAGCAACTCCATCGTCTAGCAGGCAAGTTTCATCTCGAGTGGCTGCGCCCCTGTTTCGATTACTCGCTTGACTATCGGGATCACCTTCTATAATCCTCCGCAACGTTTCTAACCAATCTGCCTGAGCAGGCGTTGCTATGGTTAAGATGATTAGTAACGCGATCGCTAGCGCCGCCAAACTGCCCTGAACAACCTGCCGATAAACTCTTGATTTGAGGTCGTGCAGCGGGATCATTCTGTGCTCCTGAGAGGGTTTGCGTTCCATTGCGTTTCCATAGTGCGTTCAAACGAGATTTGCCTATAGGTTACGGAGCCGGTAATAGAGCATGGCGACTCCCCCAGCCGTAAGGACGAAGGCGGCGCAGGGTGGCGCCAGCGGAATCCAGATGGATCCGTAGACCATGGCCCCATAGCAACTGCCGTATAGGAGACCCATTCCGATTGGGACGGCGGTCGGCAGACGGTGTAAACGAAACACCTGCCTTACAATGACGCCCCCCGCCACGGCCCAGCCAAAGATCCACAGCACTTCTCCGCCAAAGGGCCACCAGCGAATTAGTGATCGTCCGTCAAGCACCGCACTAATCAGCTGGCTGGTCATCTGCCCTTGCACCAATACTCCTGCCATCTCACCGAAGGGGGTTTCCCAGTAGTCGGCGTTGCGATCAGCATAGTCGGTATAGCCAATCAGGACAATGCGATCTGCAATCAGGTCACTGGGGACTGCCTCAGTCAAAATGTCTTTTAAAGAAACTACGGGTGCAAAGCGACCTGGGTCTTTGGCTCCTGTCTGTGGGTTTGGGGCCGTTCTAAAGTTCAACAGGGTTTGATACCCCCCAAATATAGTTAGGTCCATAGCGTGTGGATAGTATGGACCGCGCAGTAAATACAAGTTCGGAACCACGATTCCCCCCAATTTGAGGCCGTTGCTTTTAAAGCCTCCCTCCGGTTTGGCGGGACTGGCATAAGTAATGCCTTCCGCTTGTAGATAGCGATTCGCCAATGACAAACTCAAAGAGGTTGACGTTTCACAAAATTCGGAATCCGCCCCCTGCATGAGGTAATGACGACGTACAAACGTACTCCCATCGTAGAGATCGGGAACCATGTCACTAAAGCCTACGCGTTCTATGGGGACTTCTGGGGCTTTGTGAACCCCTTTCCCTTCATAGCTGCTCTTGCAAACGGCGATTAAATTTTCAGTATCCTCGAAGGTTTTGACCAAGCTAAGACTGGCTGGAAAATCGCGATAAAAGTCCAGGCCAATCAGACGTGCTTGGTTTTTGGTCAAAACAGTTAATGCTTTGTTCAGGGCGTCATCAGGAATTGTGCCAATGCCGGGTTGATAACTACCTGCAATTAAGCGGCTCCTGAGGAAGGAACTACTCTCATCATCAACGATCACGATTAAAAAGCGATCGTCTTGGGCTTCATTGGGTCGTTGTCGTAACAAGTGATCGTAAGCGGCCAGTTCGAGTCCTTGCAACAAACCGAACAGGCGCACCACCAGCACAAGTAGAGTAGCCCCCACACTAAGCCCCAAGACAGACCTGGGCTTCACCTTACGAGAGGATAGCTCGCGGCTGGCCTTGAGGTAGGCAAAGTGTAGGTAAGCGGGTTTTGGGGTTTGATTTTCGGCTTGTTTGAGCCACCGTTCCGCTCGGACGAGTTCATTTCCCCGTAACAGGTCGCTGTCGTGATGTCCTGACTGCTGCCATTCCAAGGCTCTGATCAGGAGTCGGGTGTGTTGACGCATATGCTGGGGATGACTTTTGAGGATGCGATACAGCGCCCCAAAATTACTCAGAAAATCTTCCCCATGGGCGCTTAAGTCGACCCATGGACTGTGGACCAGGGCTGGGGGTAACTCAGCCCGATCAAAGGGCTGATACGAAACGGCAATAATCCGTTTGGAAAGGGCCTCGGCAATCTTTAGTTCTTCCAGCAGCGCTGGGTCCGCCAGGGCATAATGGGACACGATAAAAATAAAGTTTTCAGCCCTTTCAATGCCTTCTCGTACTTGCTTGGCGTAATCTGGACCCAAGGCCGTTTTGTCAGGCTCGAACCAGGTGCTTTCCTCCTGGATTTGCAGGGTTTCATTTAACTTTCTGGCAAATTCTAAATCCCGGGAGGTGCTGGCGATGAAGACATTGAGCCTGACATCTAGGGGTTGTTTAAGGCTGGTTTGAATAAACTCCGCCTGGATCGGCAGAGGACGATGGCGGGCGTGCTTTTGGGCGACTTTGAGCCAAGTTTCTGCTTGGCGTAGGGCGTGGCTCCGCAGCAGAATACAGGGGTTACGAAGTTGCCGCTGCCATTTCAGGGCCTTGACCAATAACAGCTTATGGTCTTTATAGTAACCAGCGTCTTGTTGCAAAACTTTGAGCAGGTCACTTTCATTCAAGCAATCGCCTGAGGCTTGCATCGGGTTGGTTAAGTCAATGAACTGGAGTGCCTGCAACTCATTGGGTAGCGCATCCAAATCTACGGGTTTAATTAAGACGGGAATAATTCGCTTGTTGAGGGATAGCGCATAGTCAAGCTCATCTTGGCACCAAGGCGATCGCAAAGCATCGGGCGAGAGCAGATAAATCACGTTATCGGCGGCTTCAATACCGCGTTTAATGGCCGCTTTGAAATCAACTCCCGTTTGAATATCTTGCCCACTCTTCCAGATGGTCAATCCTTGTTTAATGAGCAATTCATAGATTATCTCCTGGGCGTCTCGATCCTCCTCGGCATGGCTCAAGAAAATCTGAGTCATGCCGCTGTTGGCATTCTTGAGACTCTCCGTAATAAATTGACACTGGAGTTTGGTCGGCGCGCAGGGCGGCTGATGATCGTGAAAGCGGGTTTGCAACCAGGCCTTCGCCTTCTGAAGTTGGGCTTCGCCTAACAAGTCGTCAACTGGCTTGTGCTTAAGCTCCCACGTTAGGGCTTGATCGAGCAGGACGGTGTGATGATGAACGTAGTGCTGATCGCGTTTGAAAATGTCCAGTAGGTTTTGCAGGGATTGCTCAAAGTCATCGACGCCTTCCCGACAATAGACCCAATTAATTTTTTTGATGGCGGGATGCATGTTGGCGAAGCTGGAATGCTTGCGCTCGGCTCGATATATCCGCCACTTGCCAGGGGGGGCGTCCGGATTACGCTGTTGCCAAGTTGTATAGCTAATCTCCTCAACATGCATCAATGGAATAATGCGCTTACCCTGTTTGAGGGCGAGCTCAAGTTCTATGGCGCAGTGGGGAGAGTTGACCGCATGGGGTGAAATGACAAAAAGAAAGTTATGGGCTTTATTGATGCCATCATCAATTTGCTTTTGATAGTCGACTCCCCCCGGAATGTCTTCAATATCGAACCAAACTTCTAACCCTATTTCAATCAGCCGTTGATTAAGCTTGGCGGCAAAATCCCGGCTGTCAGCGCGACCATAGGAAATAAAAGCATCTTTAAATGAGTTCATTTGACTTGGCTTCTGACGTCAGTCGTGGGAAGTCAATCTCGTGGATATAGAATGCGGGCCGCAGTCAACGCAAATGTCAACCGGCGCATGTGACGACGCCATAATATAGTCAAGGTGTAGCCACAGCATTTATCCAATTCTTCGGTGGATTGATGGCCAGGAGTAAATTGCAGTGAACTCTAAACTCCAGGCTTGAGCAGTTGAGCAACGAATAAAGGACTTTCAGGAAAAAACCTCACAAATGTTGGTGAGCATGGCCGTGCTCATCTACCGCATACATTCTTACAACCAGAAATCTTACTTTAAGTGCAAATCCCTAAGCAAGTACCCCTAAGTGTACTATCGCAAATTAGCATTTCCCCGTAGGATAGAATTCGAAATTCAGAATCAGTCTATAGCTACTTCTTGACTCCTAACTCCAGGATTTGTGTTCGGCTAGAAATCTCTGGCTCAAGTGGATCCTGCAACAGGGATATAGCCGGATTGATGAGTCCAGTCCAACACTATAAAGTCCGCGGGCCCCGTGGTATTTGAACAGGGTTTAGCGGTCAAATAACAGGGTGCCTCGATGAACTGTCCCCAGAGTGCTTGTTGGATTTATTTAGGGGCGGCGGTTTTGACTTGTAGCTTTGCTAGTTCAGTCTATGCCGCCACTCTAGACGAGTATCCAGACCATTTTCTTAGCCCGACGATCGCTCAAACACGAGAAATTACTGCCAACCCAGTCGGCGATTTCACGGAGCCGCGCCTCTCGCTCGCCTCAGCTGACATTTCTGCTGCGCCAGCCCCTAAGCCTCTCCCCGAAGCCGTTGCTGAACAGGCGGCTACCGTTGTCCCCCGCAATGGACGGTCTGCTGCACTGGAAAACCGGGTCAGGCTTGCCCAAGTGACGGCGCCTATAAACATAGGGCCTGTAGACACGGCGCCTATAGACACTGAGCGGATTCCGCTGGAACCGGAACCTGAGCCCGAACCCCTCCCTACTTTACCGCCGCCAGAAGACCTGTTAGACCCGTCAGCCCCCGCAGTTCCCTCTCCCACCGATGATCCCAGTCTCCCTTCAGGCCAGCCGACGGTGATCATCGAACGGTTTGAGGTGGTGGGCGGCACCGTCTTTTCGGAGGCAGAGTTAGCCAAGGTGACGGCCCCTTTTACCAATCGACCCCTGACCTTTGCCGACGTGCTAGCGGTGCGTGACGCAATTACTCGACTCTATATTGAACGGGGTTACATCACCTCGGGGGCCATTGTGCCGCCTCAAGACTTTCGAACGGGAGGCGTCGCGGAGATTCGCGTGATTGAGGGGCGGCTTGAGGATATTCAAGTGATAGGAACACAACGGTTGCGTCCCAGCTACGTGAGTAGCCGAATTGGGGTGGGGGCGTCTACCCCGTTGAATCGAGAGAGCCTTCTAGAACAGCTGCAACTGCTGCAACTTGATCCCCTAATTGACACCATCTCAGCCGACCTACAAACGGGGACGCAGCCTGGCGCCAATATCCTGGTGGTTTCTATCACCGAGGCCGATAGCTTTGACGCTGCCTATGCTTTCGACAACAACCGCGCCCCTAGTGTGGGCAGCGCCCGGCACCGATTCGAACTGACAGAGGCCAACCTGTTGGGACTTGGGGATCGCATCAGCCTGGGCTACGCCATCACCGAGGGCAGCGATCAGGTTGATTTCGACTATACCCTGCCGCTGAATCCCCGTAACGGTACGCTGAGACTTGCTGTCAGCTTGACCGATAGTGATGTGATCGAAGATCCTTTCGATGTCCTGGAAATTGAGTCAGAATCAGACCTATATGAACTCACCCTGCGGCAACCATTATTACGAACGCCCACTCAAGAATTCGCCTTGGGGCTAACCGCCTCTCACCAACGTAGCCAAACTTCTTTAGGGATTGATGACATTGGCCCCTTCCCCCTTTCCCCCGGCGCGGATGACGAGGGCCGCACCAGGGTTTCGGCGCTGCGCTTGTTTCAAGAATGGAGCCAGCGGAGCAGTGAACAGGTGATTGCGATGCGATCGCAGTTTAGTTTTGGCCTAGATGTTCTTGACGCCACCGTGAATGATGGAGAACCAGATAGTCGCTTCTTTACCTGGCAAGGCCAGGGCCAATGGGTGCGCTTATTAGGTCCCGACGCCCTGCTCGTGCTCCGAGGCGGGGTTCAGGTCACGCCCGATTCGCTGCTGACGCTGGAGCGGTTTGGCTTGGGCGGTCAATCCACGGTGCGCGGCTATCGCCAGGACCAGGTGCTGACGGACAATGGCGTGCTGGCCTCTGTGGAAGTGCGCTTGCCGGTATTGCGCGATCGCAGTAACGACTTGCTGCTACAAATGGTCCCCTTTATCGATGTGGGCCATGGCTGGAATAACGGCGGCGATAATCCTGACACCAATACGCTGCTGGGAGTCGGGACGGGGCTATTACTCAATATCACCGAAGATTTTACCGCTCGCTTTGATTGGGGTATCCCTCTGATTTCTGTTGATTCTGAAAAAGACACCCTGCAGGAGAACGGCCTTTATTTCTCCATAGACCTTAATTTGTTCTGATATTTCATTCGATTTCTTTCGATGTCGTCAATTGCCTGAGATTGCTCATTGTCGTCTTATCAGGAATGCATCATATGTCTTGCCCTCGCTGTGCTCGTTGGATTCATTTAGGGTTAGCGATTTTGACCAGCAGTTTTGCCAGTGCAGTCAATGCGGCTACAGTTGAGTCCTATCTAAACGATTCTGCCGAGTGGGAAGCGCCGTCCAGTTTAACCATTCCGGTTTCTACGACGGTGGACGCGATCGCGCCGCCCAGCTCGGAGGCTCCAGAAGCCCCCCCTGAGCTGACGGCTGAACCGCCATCCGAGGAGGAATTGGCGACGTCTGAGCCGCCAAACAGCTCTGATCAGTCTTTCGAAGCAACGCCGGTTGAAGCCTTTCCCAGTGTGCGAGTGTTGCTGCCAGGCGAAACCATGTCGGATGGGGAGGGATTGGCGCCATCAGAGCCGCCAAACAGCTCTGATCAGCCTTTCGAAGCAACGCCGGTTGAAGCCTTTCCCAGTGTGCGAGTGTTGCTGCCAGACGAAACCATGTCAGAGGAGGATGAAAAGCTTGAAACGAATTCTCTCTCCAATCAGGCGCTGGCGGCCTTGGATATTTCATCCGATCAGCGGTTGGAGAGCGGCCATGGGGATAAATTGCCCAGTGGGGAATCAAAGGAGCAAGGGCTTGATCTCCAGGATTCGCTCCGGTCTGCAGATGCGTTGCCGGATGGAGCGGTTCCGAGGAGCATTATTATCCCGCCAGATGCGCCGGGTATCTCGGATGTATCTGGAGATATCTTAATGGCTCAAGTCACACCGGATGCTACGATGCCTTCAGAAGCGTCTGTGGTGACGCCGGATGTGATGGTTCGGAATGATCTCGCTGACTTGATTGAAGGGGGCGCGACTCGTGGGGCGAATCTATTCCATAGTTTTCAAGAGTTTAACGTTAACACAGGGCAGCGGGTTTATTTCGCCAATCCCAGCGGGATTGAGAATATTCTCGGTCGGGTGACGGGGAGTAATCTGTCGGATATTGATGGACTGTTGGGGGTGGATGGGGCGGCCAATCTGTTTTTGCTGAATCCGAACGGCATTATTTTTGGCCCCAATGCTGAGTTGGATGTGAGCGGATCGTTTTTGGCGAGTACTGGGGATAGTTTTGCGTTTGCGGACGGCAGTGAGTTTGGCGCCGTGAATCCGCAGGCGGGGGCATTGTTGTCGGTGAGTGTGCCGTTGGGGGTGCAGTATAACAATTCACCGCAGGGAGATATCGCCAGCACAGGGGTGTTAGAAACTGGGCAAGACCTGAGACTATTGGGCAATCAGCTGTATTTGGAAGGACAGTTAGTGGCGGGAGGCGATTTAACCCTACAGGCTGAAGATACCGTCACGATTCGAGATACGGTCACGGACGCCTTTGTCGCCCGGGCTGGCGGCGACCTCACGATTCAAGGTAATCAAGGGGTTGATATTTGGACGTTGCAGCACCTGGAGCAGACGCCCTTTGTCAGTGGGGGGGACTTGACCCTGATCAGTGATGGGATCATCTCAGCGGACGCCCATTTTTTCAGTTGGGGCAATTTCTCTATTGAAGACCTAGAGGGCAATCCGGGCCAATCTGCCAGCCGCTTTGACCCGATTATTAGCGCCATTGGCGATGTCACCTTTGGAGACTACACTGGTGTGGCGCTCAAAGTTGAAGCTACGGGCAGCATCTTTGTTGATGGCGACGTTACCATTACAGGACCCGATACAATGCTAACCGGCGATAATAATCCGAATTCAGATATTTCTGTTTTGAGTGATAGCGCCGCATTAATTCTTAGAGCTGGTGAAGATATCGGAAATATTCCCTCAGGGGATTTCGTCGTGGTTCCGCCTAACTCGACGATACCGACGAATTTATCACCATCTCCAGCTAACGAAAATCCCTTAACGAACCCCATAACCAATGAAGCTTGGCCAACCGGAAGTATTCTCATTCAAGGTAATTTAGACACTTCAGGTGAGACTCCTGGTCCTATAATGCTCTCAGCCACAGGCGATGTTGTAGTCAATGGAGATGTCAATACGTCTGCGAATAGCAGCATACCTAACGTTAGCGCAGGCTCATTCATTATTGACGCAGATGGGGCTGTAACTCTAAGCAATGGGTTCTTATTGGCCACGGCCCAAGGCGATGGCGATGGTGGAAAGATTGATATCCAAGGATTCTCTGTAGACCTGAACTCTTATACCATCGATGCAGCTGCTTTTGGATTTGGAAATACAGGTAGCACTCAAATAAGCGCTACTGATGATGATGTAACTTTATCAAATGGAATTATATACGGAGATTCTTTTTCCTCAGATAGTGAAAGAACTTTTATTGTCATAGAAGCGGTAAATGGCAGTATCAATCTAGATCGCTATAGTTTAGATGGCTCTAGAAGTAATACGGACAACGATCCAAACACCCCAAGTGTGGGAAATGTTATTTTTCTGGAGGCGGGCGAGAATATTGAAATCACTAATTCCCAGATTAGGACTGACAATTCTGGAGCCGGGACAGGGGGATTAATTGTCTTGGATGCGGGGGAGAAGATTTCAATCATAGATAATACTCCTTCAATCACAGGTGACACTGTTGTCAGCGCCAATGCATCCGCTGGCGGTAATGCAGGCACTATTGATATTAGAGGTGGAGCTATTGTTATTCAAGGTGAAACTCTCAATCCTGATGATAAGCCTGATAAGCCTATTGTCTCGAGTACAAGTGAAGGTAACAATAATGGCTCTTTTGAATTTGGCGGAAGCTCTTTTGAATTTGGTCAAATCACTATTGAGGCAACAGATGGTTCAGTCTTGATAGATAATTCTGATGTCAAAGCCGATGCATTAGAGGGTGGAATTGCAGGTGATATTCTCATTCAAGGTGTAGATGCTGTCGATCTTGTAGATAGTTTTGTCTCCAGTACAACGGATGCTTTCTTTGCTGATGCTTTCTTTGCTGAGGGTGGAACTATCACTATTGAGGCAACAGATGGTTCAGTCTTGATAGATAATTCTGATGTCAAAGCCGATGCATTAGAGGGTGGAATTGCAGGTGATATTCTCATTCAAGGTGTAGATGC
>JASJDH010000412.1 GCA_030065175.1 Leptolyngbyaceae cyanobacterium MO_188.B28
CAGCCAAGGTATTGTCGCAAGAATCAGCATTGTAGCTCCTGCTTTTCGAAGATACTTTGACCTTTTCATCCAGTCATCAATCAATGCATCCAAGACTAGGAGGGAACTTCATTCATCCTTTCCTTCAGGTCACTACCCCTATTTTACCGCCTTCCCCCAAAACTGTTCGTATGTGGATTCTACTATGGATGATACGAGGGTTGAGGGCGATCGCGGCTTGTAGGTTAGGTAAAGCGTACCTTCAATTTGGTCGATATTCTTTCGAGTAAAACCAAAGCGAAACCCAACATGTCCCACTCCTGCTGGGTTTCGCTTCACTCTTCACCACAACTTTGCTTCCCAACCTGTTACATCGCTACACCCAACCTACTTTTCACTTTGAATTCAACCCCGTCGTCTTAGCAATCGCTCCACCGAAACCACGACATCTGGAAATGCCACAGGACTAATATCCCCCTCAATTAGAGTGCGTTTTTCTCCATAATCATCGTCGCCTGGATTCCGGAAAACAACAAGTTCCATCCGTTTCAGATTAGTCACCCAATACTCTAGAATGCCTCCTTGGGCATAGGTTTTAGGCTTAACTTCCAGGTCCTTCGTTAGGCTCGAATCGGAATATTCAACCACCCAAAAAATATCTTCTGGATAGGGGTGATGTTCCAAGTATGTGTCGCCCAGGTCCCGAACAACTGCAATATCAGGTTCGGGTTCTGAGTGATTGGGTAAAGTGATCGGTTTACCTTCTCGAATTTTTGCCCGACCGCGCAATAAATCCCGAAAGTAATCAGCGGCGTCGCTGCTCAAATGAGCATGGGGTTTGCCTTCCGGGGACATTTCGATAATTTCTCCATGCAATAATTCCACATGGCGATCGCTGAGAATACCCGCCTCGACCATCCGATGATATTCATCGATCGTCCATTTAGAGATAACAATGGCTGAGGAAGTGGATGAAGTCATAGAGATTAAACCGTCATGGAATCCTCAGGTAAACCTGGGTATTGATGGATTTTGCCACTCCTCTATTTTACATCGAAACACCTGTTGAGCTTTTTTGTAAGAATGTGGCGCATAGCAGCGGCTTGTAGCGATTGTCTTGAATGTCAATCTCGCAGATGAAAAAACTTTAGATCATGCCAGACAACGATGGGGAAAAATTGGCAACGGGCACAAGAATGGGGAACGTCATGTGGGTCCCCCTTACCCCAGATGTTTTCTGGATTTTACCAAACCACCCTCCCAGTTCATCTGCGTTAAAACTGGCATCTAATTTCGCAGAATATGTATTTATTGACACAGATTAATCAGTCAGTAAAACCCTTCAAATTAGCCTGTTAATTTCATAGTCTGATTCAATATCAAAGTCATAGAGGTGATTTTAATGTCTTTTAGTATGCCTAAATCTACCTTCAAAGCCTTATGATATTCCCTGATTAACACTGAATTTAAAGATGCAAACAGCACAAGGCTTAAATCAAGAACACTGTTGTAATCTAAGAAAATAAATTTAGTAATCGGTTTCTGGGGTTATAGAAATTGAATCAACCTAATGTAAAGGTCATACCCTATGTATGATAGGCACCGTATGGATAACTCATAGCTTGCCCCTATATTGGCAAGTCTTAGACCGTACATTGGGACTATACTCTGAAAACCTAAAAATTTCTATTAAAATCGGCGCTTTATCTCTTTAATACTTATCGGTTTATAGCGCCGAAGACCAAGCAAAATATGGCCAAAAGGCTAGCGAATACAGTAATTATCGGCGCTTATACTTTGCTCTCAGTCAGACATATAAACTTCATCCTAATGCAGCATTCGGTGAAGAGTGTCAGAGGCTCAAGGAGCTTGGGCTAAAACTCAGAATATGCAAATTCATGAGAGAGTATTGTGCAGTAAGTATGACGATTGATAACTACTCTATGCGATTGCTTGTGAGAAACAAACAATCGCAATAAGGCAGGAAAAAGGCTCTAGTATATTTTAACTAATCTGCCGCTGCTCAAACAAGAATGAGTCGCTTATTGTTGTCGATGGAGAAGTGGTTGATTTTTCAAGGATTGAAAAAGAACGGTTCCTCGCTGAGAAGAAAAAAGTAAATCAAACCCGTTTTTTGGCTTTAGTATTGTTACTCTTATAGCCCATAGTTTGACTAATCTCCAACGAAATAGATGGAAACTAAAGAGTGTAGATTTATACTTTCTATGCCAGCCACGCAAGCCTAGGTTCAATCCTGGTCTGGCTAAGTTAATCCATCCCCAGCAGACGTCACCGCTCCGGCTGATTACCTCGACGCCTGTTCAAGCCGGATTCCCCAGTCAGGCCGCTGATATGGCAGGGGCCTGCCAAGGTTTGTTGTCTCTGACCATGGCATTGAGAATGGTCAACACTTTATGCATACAAGCGGTTAGCGCCACCTTCTTCAGTTTGCCCTTCTTCAATAAGCGCTCATAGAACGCTCGGATCACCGGATTGTGACGAGTGGCGACTAATGTGGCCATGTACAATGCGCTTCTAACCGGACCACGTCCCCCTTCAATCCTCCGTTTGCCTTCTTTAGTCCCACTATCCCGGTTGATGGGAGCCACCCCAACTAATCGGGCAATCTGTTTTTCGCTCAGTTTGCCTAACTCCGGTAATTCTGATAAACACACCGCCGATGTCACCGCTCCTATCCCTTTGAAGGAACGCAAGATTGCCCGTTTGGCTCGCCAATTCGGTTGCTCAATCATCTCCTCAATGCTGGCGCTGAGCTGCTCAATTCGTTCACTCAACTGCTCAATATGCTCGCTAATATCCCGCTTCATTGCTTTAGAGGCGCGATCCAATCGATTCTCTTCCCCCACTCGCATTTCTACTAACTGGCGACGACGTCTGACTAAATCCACCAACTGCTGGCTGGTTTCATCCAGCACCACTGAAGGTTGTAACTTGGCGATTCGACCATATTCCGCTAGCAGTTTGGCGTCCAACTTATCCGTCTTGGCTTGACCTAACATTGTGGCAAATGCCCTCACCCGTCGCGGATTTGCCATCGCTACGGGGATGTCTGATGCGCTTAAGCTCGATACTAACAGGCGTTCCAGACCACCTGTGGCTTCAAGCACTACCAGCTGAGGCTCTAATGCTTGAAGTCGTTGAGTTAGGGTTTCAACCCCCTCTTCTGTATTGGCGAATTGCAGATGCTGGTTGTCTCGCTCAAGGTAGAAAATGGGCTTTTGATATGTCGACTCCGACGTAGATGCTGTCTGGATTCATCGTCTATGCTTTATCAAGAGAGTTTTTTGTGTCCCTTTGAAAACTCGTCCTTGCCGGATGCGGGGTCTATGCCCCAGGCGATTGTTCGAGTTCTGTTCATTGGGCTAACAGTGTGGCGGCCTGTTGCTACAAATCGGCGTCTATGCACCTGTGTGGAAACGGTCTGTCCACGCTCTTTTTTAGAATACAGGGAACCCTCGCTACAAATCGGTGTCTCACCACCAAGGTTGGGTCGGGTTTCCCTCAGCTCTCAAGATACAAGGTTGGGTTAAGTGCGATCGCTGATCTTGTAGGTTGGGTGAAGCGTTCTTTCGTTTGGGGCGATCACCTTTCGGGTGAAACCCAAGCAGAAATCAACATGTACCGCTCATATGGGTTCCTTGGATTAGACGGAAAGCATAATAGGGATTGGAGGCCTTTCTCCTCATCCATTAAAATAAAGTATCAAACGTTGCTTTGTTACTTGTAGGTGATCCCAATGGTACAAACGCCCCCCAAAGCACTAACACTGCAAGAATTTCTGCAACTACCAGAAACCAAACCTGCAAGTGAATACATCAACGGAAAAATCATCCAAAAACCCATGCCCAAGGGCCGACATAGCCGCTTACAAGGAAAACTCTGCGCCACCATCAATCAAGTCGCAGAGGAACCCAAAATAGCCTACGCCTTCCCAGAATTGAGATGTAGTTTTGGCGGACGATCAATCGTTCCAGACGTAGCAGTCTTTCAGTGGAATCGTATTCCTTTCACATCAACAGGTGAAGTCCCCGACAACTTTGATTTACCTCCAGATTGGACGATTGAAATCCTTTCACCAGACCAACGGCCAAACAAAGTGCTAGGAAATATCCTCCATTGCCTAGAGCATGGAAGTCATCTGGGCTGGTTCATTGACCCAGACGATCTCAGTATTCTATTCTTCCAACCACAACAACAGCCCGTTTTGTGTCAGACCGATCAAGCCCTGCCGATTTTTCCTGATTTAGAATTAACCCTCACCGTCAATCAATTGTTTGACTGGTTAAAAATGGGATAATCTTTTTAATCTCTGAAAGTACTACAAATATCTGACAATGAGCGCCAATGACATAGTCCCCTCAGTCCTGCTCCCCCCCTGGACGTCCATATACGCCAAACTATTGGCCCTGGTCCTCCTTTACGGCGCCGTCGTCCACATTGGCAATATCGCTGGATTAACCGGAACGCCCTGGCTATCCACCCCCCTACTGTGGCGAGGCATGGACATCGCCCTGCTAATCTTCAACGTCGTCACAGCCATTAGCCTATGGCGCGGCGTGACTTGGTCCGTGTGGCTCGTGTTTGGCGGCGTCGCCCTGTTGCAGTTTGTCCCCTACACGCTGTTTCGCTCCCACTTCATCCTCAAGCCCGAAGACGCACAAACCTTGAATGGGTTGTTGGGAACAGAAGCCCTGCTTCTCGCGCTCTTCGCACTACTGTTATGGCTAAAGAAGTAAGCGTATAGAACAAACCAGGGGGCTAATGAATGTTGGGGAGGAGAACGCTTTGCTTAAGCTCGATAGCTGACGCCGCGATAAGTCAGGCAGCCAGAAGGAAATTTAGAGGGCGTGTCTTTTTGCACTCTCATTTTAAATCGACGGCCCATGAATTGCAGTTCCGTATCAGTTTCAACAGTCTCGATAGTGTGAGTGGAAAGAGTATAAGAAGCGCCAAGATGAATCAGTTTCATGGTTTATCTCCAGAAGGGGTATTGGTGTGTTTGGTTATTAGTCAGAGTAGAGCGTAAGAGGGAAGATCTTGGGAAGAAAAAAGTCAGGAAAGAAAAAAAGCTAAGCGGTGTAGCTAGAAAGTGGCGTAGCATAGAGCTAACCGAATGTCAGAGTACTCGGCCTGCTTGAGCTATGGTTGACACCTTCCCTCAACCTATTCCTATGCAAATTCCCCCGTTGGAAAGCGGCGATCGCCTCAATCGGTATGAGGTTGGAGGATGACTATATCGAGGGTGCGCCAGCATTGACGGCGGAGATTGCGGCAAGCAGCGCCGCCATATTTTTGAACCAGGCCTTCATATCAACCTCTTATCAACAAGCCCCCCGGAGGATACGCCGATGCCCTTATTTCTTCGCTGGTTTCTCCTGTTTAGCATTACTCAAATTGAAGCCCAACTGAACCAGCTGAGTTTGCAGATTCAGACTCATCAGGCGGGGGAACAGACAAGCCAACCCATCCCAAACATTTATCCAAAGGCTCAAAGTATTCGCGCATCCGATATTGCCTATCAGTGGCAATGGCAAATGGGACGCATTATCCAAACTGGTGTTTATTGGCCGTGACTTTGAAGCCGATGATCTGCAACAGCAGTTGCAGGATTGTTTGGGTTCAGTCTTGGTCTCAGCGGATTCCTAGCTTTAACTCCCGAGGCGCTGGGTGCAGGGGGCGCACAGTCCAAAAAATTCCAGCGTGTGATAGAAAACTTGAAACTGCGAGGTTTGCGCCAGTTTTTCCTCAAACGCATGAACGGGGCATTCTTCTACTGGAATCGATGCGCCACAGTTGAGGCAGGTGAGATAGTGACGGTCTTCTGTGGTCAGGGTATAGACCCACTCGCCATTGGGTTGAGCCCTGGCCTGAACCAATCCTTTGATTTGCAGGGTTCGGAGCGCCCGGTAGACTGTCGCCAACCCCATAGATTTTTGTTGGGTTTGAAACCTCTGATAAATAGCCTGGGCTGTCATGGCGCCGTCAGTTTGACTGAGCAGCGTATAAATCTGACGCTGACTATGGGTCAGCCGGACTTTGAGGTGAGAAAGCCTTGTCATCAGAGTTGCACCACTCAAAAACTGTAAAAACTTGTTGAGGGTTTTGGACTTCGGTGGATGAAGCAAACAAACCCTGGTATTTAATAAATAATGATTATCATTCTCACTTTATCGTCAAGGGGGTTAAAATGTCATCTTTGGTGGGTGTTGGTACATTGACTGATGCCTCTGGAAAATCATCGTCATTGATTGAGAGGGAGGCATCCTCGGGCGAAGGTTCCAGCGAGGTATCACCTTTGATATCTCGCCCGCGTCGGCTCAGGCGGACGGCGGGATTGCGGCGGATGGTGCAAGAAACTTGCCTGACGGTCAAGGATTTGATTTATCCAGTCTTTGTGATGGAAGGCGATAATCGCCGGGAAGCGATCGCCTCTATGCCAGACTGCCATCGTTATTCCCTGGATTTGTTATTGGCGGAGGTGACTGAGGCCTACGAATTGGGTATCGGCGCCATCGCACTGTTTCCCCTCATCCCTGCCGAGCAGAAAGACAATGCCGGGACCGAAAGCTATAACCCGGATGGGTTGGCGCCTCGGGCAGTACGGGCGATCAAGCAAACTCTGCCGAACCTGGTGGTGATCACCGACGTAGCCCTCGCCCCTTACAGTACTGAAGGCCATGACGGCATTGTCCAAGACGGCCAGATTCTGAATGATGAAACCGTTGCTGTTCTGGTCAAACAGGCGCTGTGCCAGGCCGAGGCTGGCGCTGATATGGTAGCCCCTTCTGACATGATGGATGGCCGGGTGGGGGCGATTCGTCGCGCCCTGGACGCCGCCGGGTGGATCAATGTGGGTATCCTGGCCTATTCCGCCAAATATGCCTCCGCTTACTATGGTCCCTTCCGCGATGCGCTGGACTCGGCGCCTAAGTTTGGCGATAAGAAAACTTACCAGATGGACCCGGCTAATGGTCAGGAAGCTCTCAAGGAGGTGGCTCTTGATGTGGCGGAAGGGGCGGATATGGTGATGGTGAAACCGGCCCTGGCCTATATGGATGTGATTCATCGGGTGAAACAACAGACAGCCTTGCCTGTGGCCGCCTATAACGTCAGTGGGGAGTACGCCATGATTAAAGCCGCTGCTCAGCAGGGGTGGGTTGATGAGCAAAAGATTGTGCTAGAAACCCTGACCGGGCTGAAGCGGGCTGGCGCCGACCTGATTTTGACCTACTTTGCCAAAGCTGTGGCCCACTGGCTCCAGTGATATTGACTACAGCTGCGCCATTCTCCAGCGCGATCTTTGATAGTTGCAAAAAACTCAAGAGAAAACAATTCAAGGTCGCAAGCTGGGTGGGGGCATCCAGGCTGGGCCAGTCTCTAGCGATGAGGTCTTCTACCGATGGGTTTAATCAAGGCAGGGATGATGCGATCGCAACACATCTTGCCGCCAAACAAATTCCGGGCTACGGGGCCGACCTGCAAGCCCGCCCAGGGACCCATGAGAAACAACTCACACCCTGGCCAGCGCAGGTGCTCATCCAGCACCGGTAATCCATTGATAACCTGGGTCGGATACTGGCTCATAACCGTCCCTAGGAGAGGATGACTGGCGATATCCAACTGGCTGCCGGTAGCCAACCAGATGCGGTTAATTGGTTGGTGGGCTAAACAATCGTGGACGTCATGGTTGCTGCAGCGCACCTGCCAGGCGTCTTCTTTCCACCTAGCCGCCTCCACCTGGCAATGCTCGTAGAGCGTTACCTTGTTGTCATGGGAAAGTCGTCTGAGCCGGGTGAGCATATCTGGCGTCAAGGAGCCGCCATTCCTCGCCTGGTGAATCATCTGGCTGCGTCGCCGCCAGTCAGTCTCAGCCAGGAAACCTTTGAGATATTTTGGACCCAGCCAACCGGGGGGCGCGTCAAAAAAATTTTCTTGAAACTGCCGCCGGGCCATCAGCAAAACTCTGGCCCCTCGCTTGATCGCCCCCATTGCCAGATGTCCACTGGTGAGGCCGCTCCCCACAATCAAGACCGTTTCTCCCATCAGCCGGGGCATTGCCGATAAATCTACCGCCGAACTGTGGCGCAGCCGTTCCGGTGGGGTGTTATTTGGGATGGCATTGACCCAGTCTGGCAGGTGGGGGGTGTGGTTGCCAGTGGCCAGGACTACTCTTCGGGCGATAACAGTACGCCCCTCAGCCAGGATTAACCGAAATCGGCCTTGCTCAGGCAATAGCTGCGTGACCTGGGCCGGGATGACTCGATCCCGCAGGCGCCAGCGGTCAATCACCGTCTCACAAAAGTCTTGAAACAGGCGGGCGCCTGGACGGTGGTAGGGGTCGTAAAACTCCTGCTCGCGGTGTTCGGCAAAGGAGAGCAGGGCGTGGGAATTGGGGTCGGGATGATGGACGGCAGGCGATCGCAAGTAGGGAATTTCCTGAGCGGCAAATTGGCGGCGCCAGCGGGTTAGCCACTGACCACTGGGGTCAAACACCTGAAATCGCGATCGCATCGTCTTTTTCTTCTGCAGCAGATGGGTCACCAGGGTCAATGCCTGTGGCCCTGCGCCAATCACGGCAATATCAGTATCTGTGCGCACCGAGGTCAATTCCATCCCAACCAAATCAACGCCTCCTAGGGGTGAACCCCAAACTCCAAGCATTCAGAGCTGATTTATAAACTAAATCTTAAGCCGCTAGTCGACGAACCATTAGACGAATGAAAGACCCATAAATCATGGCTTCGCTGCTCTCTGTATACACCTCATAGTCTTTACTCAAGCGTCGATATCGATTCAT
>JASJDH010000413.1 GCA_030065175.1 Leptolyngbyaceae cyanobacterium MO_188.B28
CGCTATTCTTGCTCCAAACATAGACGCACCAAACGCTTCATACCTTAAGCTTAATTTTTATCCCTTCGGAGTGATTGAAGAGCGTTATACGTCAGCTCTGACGTTGAACGCATAGTTAGGTTGTTTTTGCTGCATAAGCCGAGAAACCAGCTGCGGCAATCTCACCAATAACCTGAAGCTCCGATGCAGAAAGACCATCACGAGCGGCGGCTGACAATCCCATTAGAATTGTCAAGACATAACTGGCCAGCATCGATGCCTTTGGGGGATGCTCTCCGGCGATGCGATCGCAAAACATCTGCCAGGTTACCTGTCGAAATTTAGAACTCAGTTCACAAGCCTTGGCGTCAGTAGAGTTACGCGCTCCATCGAGAACTAAACAGCCCAATTGGGTTATATCCGCTGTATAAACCTCACTGGCGCGCTTGAAAAGATTAGCGATCGCGGCTTCCACAGAATTTTCCTCTCGCAACGTAGAAACCAGCCATCCGCCCTCTTCTTCCACATACTTTTCTAGGACTCGCTCGAAAAGTTCACATTTGCTGCCAAATGCTGAGTAAAGGCTGGGGGCAGTGATTCCCATCTTCTGACTCAGCTCTGCTACTCCGACCCCATCAAACCCTCGTTGGCGAAAGAGATGCATAGCAATGGCAAGCCCTTCATCGACATCAAATTCCCTAGGGCGACCGCGCCCTCTTATTTTTTTAGTGACCACTAGCTTATTTTTCGCGTCTTTGTTATCTTATTTTTATAGTACTCGATATAAAAATAGGAGATCAATCCCATGGCGACTCTCATGAATAAACGTGCACTGGTGTTGGGTGGCAGTCGCGGCATTGGCGCCGCGATTGTCGAACGATTAGCCTCAGACGGAGCCGCAACCACGTTTACTTACAATCGTTCGGCGGAAAACGCCATGGATTTGGCCAGTCGAACCAATGCAAAGGCAGTGCAGGCGGATAGTTCTGACAGAGTTGCGATTAGCCAGGTGATTGCTGAGCAAGGAGCATTGGATATTTTAGTGATCAATGCTGGCTTGTTGGTCATGGGTAATCCCCTAGAAATTAATCCAGAGGACGTGGACCGAATGATTGATGTCAATGTTCGTGGCCCTTATCATGCAGCGGTTGATGGCGCCCGTCAGATGAATGAAGGTGGACGAATTGTGATCATCGGTTCAGTGAATGGGGATCGGATGCCGTTCGCAGGTGGTTCAGCCTATGCACTGACCAAATCAGCAATCCAAGGTATGGTTCGTGGCCTTGCGAGAGATTTTGGCGATCGGGGAATTACGGTCAATAGCGTTCAGCCTGGTCCAGTCAATACCGATATGAATCCTGCAGATGGTCCGATGAAGGATGCGATGCATTCATTTATGGCAATTAAGCGCCATGCCGAGCCTGCTGAAATTGCGGGTATGGTCGCCTACTTAGTGGGTCCCGAGACCAGTATTGTGACAGGGGCGCAACATACCATTGATGGCGGCTTTGGGGCCTAGCATTTTCTGCTGCCTCACACTGTGCTACACCGGAACCTCGTACTAATCTGTTCTGTCTATTCAGGTTATATTTAGGGTCCGGTGAGCTTTGTTGTTAGCAGCCTATGCATATCCGTCTTTCTAATACGAATGACCTGGAAGCTATTTGCGCAATTCATCATTCCGCATTCGGTGAAGAAGAAAGGGAATCTATAGTTGAGTTAGTCATAAATTTCCTTTCACAACCAAGCGATTATGATACTTTGTCCTTCGTAGCTGAAGAAGACGGAATTGTAATTGGGCATACAATTTTCTCAGAAATCAAATTTATCGAGCATAATACCAAGGCATTTATACTTGCTCCCTTAGCGGTCCTGCCTTCGCATCAAAATAGGGGTATTGGAACATCCCTTGTCAAACATGGACTAAATTATTTGTCGTCACAAGGAACTGAATTCGTTTTCGTTTATGGCGATCCCAAATATTATTCAAGATTTGGGTTCCATACGGAAAATTCAAAAAATTTCGTCCCGCCATATACGCTGCAATATCTCCATGGTTGGCAGTACCTGCAATTCAATAAATCTAGCTTTCCAGCAACCCCTATTCACCTATCTTGTGCTCCCCCATTGAGGAAACCAGAGCTGTGGTAGCTGCTAACGGGGCAGGCAGGGAGTGATGGGTTTCACTATCATTCAACCCAACCTAAATCTTCTAACCACTTCGACGTTATACGTTTAATCAGTAGATGACTCGAGTAATTTTTATAAGGCATGGCGAAACTCTTTGGAATATCGAAAAAAGAGAAATGGGCCATCTCGATAGCCCTCTCTCAGATTTGGGGGAGCGTCAGGCTAAAGCCATTGCCAATCGTTTGAAAAGTGTTTCATTCGCACACCTTTTCAGTAGCGATCTAGGCCGAGCAATTCAAACAGCAACCTACATATCAGAAAAAACCGGCCACGAAATCGAAACAGATATTGAGCTTCGAGAAAGAAACATGGGTATATTCCAGGGTTACACTCGAAGTGAGATGAAGAAACACTTCCCCGTCGAATGGAATCAATACAATTCAGAGAATAAATTTGAATATGTTATTCCGAGCGGAGAAAGTCAGAGACAAAGATTAGAGAGATCAATTAGAGTCATGAATCGGTTAGCAGACTCGCACCCAGGCGAAGCCATCGTAGTCGTTTCACACGGCGGCATTTTAAGGGGATTCTTTGAGTTCGTCGTCGGATTGGAGCCTGGTAACGAAGGTCGCTTCTTAAGGAGAAATGCGACATTCAATAGCTTCTTAAAGGAAAACGGAAACTGGGCATTGGAGGTTTGGGGCGACACAAGTCATTTGGAAAACCTATAACAAGCGCATGCAGGATTCTACGCAACAGCAGGGATTGTTGGGTTTCACTATCCGTTCAACCCAATCTACATTTTCTACAGGAGACTTTCACCCCATTAATTCTCCCTCATGCCGGGCATACACATTACGTTGCAGCGAAGCCGTCGAGCTGATATTGTTTTCCTTGCGAGTAGGCTTCGCTATTTTACCCACTCCGATTAGTGTGGGTCGGTTTCCGACTCGCTCAGTTTGGACGTTAGGAGTTACTAAAGGAAATCCGCAACTATGGTCCTACAGAGCAGCGTCTGCTATATATGAATGATTCCAGCACTCCGGGAGCTCGCCGCATTCTGGTGTTGGGAGGCACCGGTACGATTGGCCGCGCCACCGTCGCCGCGTTGGTGAAGCGCGGTCATGAAGTGGTTTGTATTGCTCGGCCAAAAGCTGGCAGCGGCGGTAAATTGACACAAGAGAAAACCTCCAGTCTTTTACAAGGCGCTGAGGTGCGCTTCGGCGACGTTACGGATCCTACGTTTCTTGCCGAACACATTTTCCGTGATCAACAGTTTCATGCGGTGGTGTCATGTTTGGCGTCGCGGACAGGAGAGCCGCAGGACGCCTGGGCTATCGACTATCAGGCGCACATGGACGTTCTATCCTTGGCGAAAGAAGCCGGGGTGACGCAGATGGTGCTGTTGTCAGCGATCTGCGTGCAAAAGCCGCGGCTTGTGTTTCAGCACGCTAAGCTCGCCTTCGAAAAGGCCCTGATTGAATCAGGGTTGACCTATTCCATCGTCCGTCCGACCGCATACTTCAAATCGCTTGCCGGTCAGGTGGCCCGGGTTAAGCAGGGGAAGCCTTTTTTCCTTTTTGGCGATGGCACGCTGACCGCTTGCAAGCCGATCAGCGATGCTGATCTGGCGGAATATCTTGCAGATTGTCTACAAGACAGTTCCCTGCAGAACAAAATTTTGCCGATCGGCGGACCGGGACCGGCGATCACGCCTTTGGAGCAGGGGGAGTACCTTTTTAAACTGCTGGACCGTACGCCGCGCTTCAAGAGCGTACCGGCTTCATTCCTAAGCAGGGTGGCGACGTTTTTGGACTGGGTCGCTAAAATCGCGCCGCCTTTGGCCGCAAAGGCTGAGTTAGCGCGGATCGGACACTACTATGCGACGGAATCGATGTTGGTGCTCAATACCGAGACGGGTCTTTACGATGCTGACGCAACACCCGAGACGGGCACGGATACGCTATTCGAGTATTGCCGACGTCTCATTGATGGCAGCGAAACAGCTGATCGCGTCGATTACGACTTATTCTGAGACTCCTGAGCAATCAAGACCCGGTGTGAATCTATGACAACAGAAGCCACCCCAACGACCAGCACTATTCAACTTGAACCCAGCTGGAAAGCGGTTCTGGAAGATGTGTTCGCCACCCCCAACATGCAGGCGCTGAAAAAATTTCTAAAGGCGGAAAAGGCCGCTGGCAAAATTATTTACCCGCGTGGCTCACTGATTTTCAATGCAATGAACAGCACACCGTTTGACCAAGTCAAAGTGGTGATTCTCGGACAAGACCCGTATCACGGTCCGGGCCAGGCCCATGGTTTGTGCTTTTCCGTCCCGGAGGGCGTCGCCCTACCTCCTTCCCTGATCAACATTTTCAAAGAAATTGAACAGGACCTAGGCGTTAAACTACCTAAACATGGCTGTCTGCAAGGCTGGGCGGATCAAGGCGTGTTACTGCTCAACAGTGTGCTAACCGTGGAACGACATAAAGCCGCCTCGCATAAGGGAAAAGGCTGGGAGCAATTTACGGACGCCATTATCAGCGCCTTAAACCAGCAGCGGAAAAATCTAGTTTTTCTGCTGTGGGGCAGTTATGCACAACAAAAAGGAAAATTTATTGATCGTCAACGACATCTCGTGCTGACCTCGCCCCATCCTTCGCCGCTATCTGCGCATCGGGGTTTCTTTGGCAACCGGCATTTTTCAAAAGCCAATGCATATTTGCAAAAAAACGGCGTTGAGCCGATTTCCTGGTCGCAATAGTCGTTTCAATTAAGAATTTTCTTAAATGGTTGGACCAGACTCCGCTAACCCCCTATTAAATCTTGACTACGAAGCCGCCTTAGAATCTCTGGGCGATGACTACTACGACATCGTCCCAGCAGCGACTTTTCCCCAGCATATTCTACGGTTTCGCAATGACGACTTGCTGCCGAAGATAGTCCTCGATCCTGACGCCGTTACCGATCAGCACTTTATTCAGGCGTTCGGTCAGTTCCAGGAGCGAGAACCTTTTCTAGCGATCCGCTACCACGGTTACCAGTTTGGCGACTACAACCCCTTCTTAGGGGATGGTCGAGGATTCCTGTATGGCCAAGTGAGGGGCATCGATGGGGAGCTGTACGATTTTGGCACGAAAGGGTCAGGAACGACGCCGTATTCCCGGGGCGGCGATGGTCGACTCACCCTCAAGGGGGGAGTGCGGGAGGTTTTGGCGGCTGAAGCGCTGCATCACTTGGGGGTGAAAACTTCCCGCTGTTTGAGTCTGATTGAAACGGGAGAAGCCCTTTGGCGGGGAGATGAACCGTCTCCCACCCGCTCATCAGTAATGGTGCGGTTCAGTCGCTCCCATATTCGGTTTGGCGTCTTCGAGCGGCTTCACTATCTGGAGCGGCCAGACCTGATCCAACCGTTACTAAACCATGTGATTGACCAGTATTACCCTCACCTCTCTGCTGTCAGCGATCCGCAAGAACGCTTCGCCCGATTCTATGCTGAGCTAGTGCACCGGGTGGCGGATTTAGCGGCCCAGTGGATGTCGGTGGGCTTCTGTCATGCCGTATTGAATACAGACAATATGTCGATCACCGGGGAAAGCTTTGACTACGGCCCCTATGCCTTCATCAATCAGTACAATCTCCGCTTCACCGCCGCCTATTTTGACTATTTCGGGCGCTACAGCTATGGCGCTCAACCCCTAATTTGCCGATGGAATCTGGAGATGTTGCAACATCCCCTGAAACCCTTCATTGCTCAAGCCGATATGGAGGTTGGGTTATCCCAGTACCAAGACCACTACCAAACGGTGTATCGACAACGAATGCTCCATAAGTTGGGGTTTGACGCCCTGCCGATTGATCTAGCCCAGCCATTGGTAAAGTTAACGATTCAGCTACTGGAAGAAACGGTGGTGAGCTATCACGACTTTTTTCTACAGCTGAGTGAACAGTTCTCGACAGAGTGGCGATCGCACTCCGACCAAATCTTCAGCGCTACCTTTGTCGCATCCGATCCTGGCGCCGCTCAACTCCTCGATCAGTGGCGACAGTTCTATCACCGCTGTTTGAATAGCGTACCGGAAGAGGCGATGGAGCACATTGCTTTGCGACTCCGTCAGACGAATCCTGCAACTGTTCTCCTAAGGCCAGAAATTGAAGCAATTTGGGAGCCGATTACGGTGGAAGATAACTGGGGGCCTTTCTACGATCTGCTGAAACGCATACAGCAGCCGTTTAATCTCAGTCCATAAACGCCCTTATGGAACTTCTCGCACCACCAGACTCACCAGACTCCTATCTGGCTAATGTGTTAGCTTCAACCTAACTGTATAACAATGGAATGCACCCTCAGGATGATATGAGGAGATCTATGCGAGTTGCTAGTGTTTGCACCAGCCTAGTGATGGTAGCAAGTAGTCCAGCATTAGGCGCCGCTAACCCAGAAGCCGTCAACCGCAATCCAACTGCTAGCTCAGCCCAAACACCTACGCGACCCTCACTCCCAGGATTAATCACTAGACAGATTCAACGGGATCTAGCCGATCGCCTCAACGTCCCTTTCCATAGTCTAGAAATTCAAAACGCAACGCCTCATACCTGGCCAGATCACTGTCTAGGCTTAGCTCGTCCCGCCGAACCCTGTCAAAGCGTCGATATTCGTGGGTGGCGAGTAAAGGTGAGAAGTACTCAGCAGACCTGGACATATCGCAGCGATCGCACTGCTCATCGCCTTCGCCTAGAGCCATTGCCGGGAGCCACCGCCTTCAGCCAAGGGGATTTCTCTGCACAGATTGCTCAAACACTACTTGAAACGGTATCCCAACAGGTACAGCAACCTATAGACAACTTACAAGTTTTACAGATCCAGTCTGCAATATGGGACGGATGTCTTGGCGTTTATACCCCTAATCAGATTTGTCCAGAGACTGAAATCGCAGGGTTTAGAGTTCTCATTGGCGACGGTCAGAGACCTGTTCTGCCACTGGGGCATGGGGCCCCTCCGACTGACCAAACGCTGAGAGAATGGGTCTACCACCTTAATGAAGACGGCTCACAAATCATCCCAAACATGGATGCCAGCGATTTAGAAGGCACTGTAAAAACCTTGTTTTCTGGGGGCAGGTTAGAATTATCGGCTCCGGCTGAGTCAGAGTCTCAGGTCATATTTCAATCAGAGATCTACCATTTCGTGGGTGGGTATGGGATTGTAGCAAAGCTTACAGTCAACGGGACTGTTGTTGTCGAGCAAGTCAGTCGATACCCACAGGAAAAAGTTGAACTAATTGCGGAGCATCAAATTTCGCCAGAAGAGCTGACCCGGTTTGAAGCGCTTTTACAACAACAGAAATTTGCCAATTTTAACCGAATGGCCTATGCCACTATGGATCCATCAGTGGCCTTCGACAGTAATATTACGCTTTTAGCACCGGGTACGAGTGCTTCCATAGGCAGTGATTTTGAGACATTACCGCCTAACTTACAAGCTGTGGTGGAGGCTTGGGTCCGACTCGCGCGATTAAGACCCTAAAGTAGCAAAGCTGTCACTGTGGAAATTGCTCCAGTTCTTATCGGAAAAATGCTTTCTCGTCACTGTATTTACTGGAGATAAGCGATCAGCAATCCCTCCATTTCTGGAGAATTTAATCATGAGTATTTCTCTAGTCAATGTCTTCAAACATTACAAAAGCCTGCCCCATCAAGATGAGGCCATTCAGTATATTCAGGATGCGCTTGAAGCAGGCGGAATGAAACACTGGCTTAGCAGTACGTCAGAATTTGTGCAAACCTGGCGCAATAATACTTCTCCCAGCAATGATATAAGCCCCGTTTCTTTGGTGAATGTAGCCAAACATTACAAGGGATTTCCCCACCAACAGGAAGCGCTGGCGCAACTCCAAGAAATTATTCTCACTGAGTTGCCGGATCTATTTGATGAAACGTCGGAATTTGCCCAACTTTGGAATAATCGAAGGAATGAGCAAAGTCCAACACCTCAATCGGGTTGGTTAATATCCTTCGAGAGTATTGGCCTTGCCAAATTAGGGATGCCCCTTGAGGACCTCAAGTTAGAGCTGGGGACAGATGCTCAATTCCAGACGAAATCTCCTTTTATGGGGAATTTTGATGCGATCGCAGTCACCATTCCCGGCGATCACAAAGCGCTGTATTACATCGTTTATCCTAGCGGAACCGCCTTGGAGGATAGCGACGAGATTACAATGCTGATTACTGATAACCCTAAATTCAGGACAGCAGAGGGAATTGGACCGGGCGTTTTGGTCAGTAAAGCGGTTGAGGTTTATGGCGACCCAACCTTTTCATATCGTCCTGCAAACGAGTCCAGAGAGTTTGTCAGGTTTGCTGATACGGCGCACAATAACGCAGCAAATAGCGACAGCAGTCGAAAATTTCTTCCCCAGGCTCTCAGCTATGACTTCGCGGGTATTTACCAGAATCCAACAGGCGAATCTAATGAAACCAAAGAGTTTCAAGAAAATGCCAGCATTTGGCAAGTTTGGCTGATTAAAACGCCAACCGATATTGAACTCCCTATAGATGGAGATGACTCTAATGCTGAGGCTGACGTAGCAGCCCCTAGTACAGAAGCTGATGCAACAGACTCTAGTCCTGAGATTGACATCACAGACTCTAGTCCTGAGATTGACATCACAGAC
>JASJDH010000414.1 GCA_030065175.1 Leptolyngbyaceae cyanobacterium MO_188.B28
TAGCAGCCTAATGGCTTGAGAACCATTAGCTGAATCTGAGTAACTGCTCTGAGCGCCAATGCTCAGGGTGGGTTGCCGCTTGCTTAAGTGGCAACAACAAGGAGCTGAAACTTGACCTATAATTGCCAAACTCCAGTGAATTTCAGGAATGTGACAGTTGGCGAATTTACGCCAGAGTGAGTCAAGTCAGAGGTGTAGTACAAAGGGGTTGGAAGCAGTGGAACCGTCGCCGGATTGGGATGAGTTTGAACTCTCCCCTTCCAGGCTACGATGTACACACAAGTCGATCCGGTTGGCGTCTAATGATATTGGCCCGCAAATCTCAGAACTCACCGATCACTTATCCCCTCCTGGGAGGGGCTCCGGGGTGGGTCTATCCTGGCGCTAACGGCCGAAAACCCACCCCGCCCGTTGGTCGCCTCTCCCAAGAGGGGATTTTAGCCAGAAAATTCAACTTCTTGAAACATCATGGGTAGATTCAACGTGCGATTCTGGTACTGGCTGCTGGGGGGGGTAACCCTGGTCGTTTGCTTGGCGGGCCGTCCCGCGATCGCCCATATCCCTAACCCCCTCCCAACCTCCCAACCTCCCCCCGTTCTCGTCCAGGCGGCCCCCAGCCTAGAGCAACAGGCCCAGACCGCCTACGATCAGGGACAATATCAAGTCGCCGTGGAGCTGTTGCAACAGGCCCACCTACAGTACCAAGCTCAAGGTCAGCCGCTCAGAGCCGCGATCGCCCTGAGCAACCTTTCCCTCACACATCAACAATTGGCCGACTGGACCGCCGCTGAAGCTGCGCTCATCCAAGCCTGGGCGTTGCTGGAGAATCAGACAGCGCCGCTGGGGGTGCAAGCCCAAATTTTAGACGTGCAAGGGCAGCTGCAATTTGCCCAGGGACGCTTCACCCCCGCCCTCGAGACTTGGCGACACACAGCGGAATTGTATGGCCAATTAAACGATCCCCAACGGCACGTTCTCAGTCGGTTGCACCAGGCCCAGGCGCTTCAGGCCCAGGGGCTATTCCAGCAGGTGTCTCTGACCCTGAAGGACCTAGCCGCCGAGTTGGATAATCAGCCAGACTCGGCCATGAAGTCGACCCTGCTACGGCAACTGGGGGATAACCTTCGGGCTACTGGCCACTTGGATGAAGCTGAAGCGGCGTTGCAAGCCAGTTTAGCGATCGCCCAACGGTTGCAAAACGATCCGTTAATCGCCGCCGCCGCCCTCAGCCTGGGAAATTTGGAGCAGGGGCGATTTAAGATGGCGGCTGAGAGGCGCGATCGTCCTGCCGCCCTCAACCATGCTCGGACGGCCCTACTCCACTACCAGCAAGCGGCGGCGTTGGCCGAGGAAGAACTGGGGATCCAGGCCCGCCTCAACTTAATGCGATTACTGACAGACCCGATCGCCGCCCAATGGGACACCGCCATCGGCTTTTATCCCGTTATTCAGCAACGCCTCTCCCAATTGCCCCCCGGCCGCACCGCAATCTATGGCTACATCGGGTTAGTCGAGAATCTGATCACCCTCAAAGAAAAGAGCGATCGGGCCGATCCCAGTTGGTCAGAATTGGCGAAGCTCTTGGTCCCGGCCCAAGCCCAAGCCGAGGCGTTAGGAGATATCCGAGCCCAGTCTTTGGTGCTCGGGACCTTAGGTCATGTCCAAGAAAAAGCCCTACAATGGGCCGCCGCTGAAGATCTTACGCACCAAGCCCTAGCGTTGGTCGAACCGATTCAGGCCGATGATATCAGCTACCGCTGGCATTGGCAGTTGGGACGCATTTTCAAAGCTAAAGGCCAGAATGACGCAGCAATTTCGGCCTATACCGATGCCTTTAATACCCTAGAAGGAAATCGCAGTGACGAAGCGCCCGCCAACCGTGATAACCAGCACACCTTCCGTCGAGGAGTTCGCAGACATTTGGTTACTGCAAACCCCGATGTGCAATTTGCCTTCCGCCAAAGCGTAGAGCCCATTTATCGAGAATTGGTGGACCTACTGCTTTTGCCTGTTTCCGATAGTCGAGATAAGGCCCAAGATAAGTCCAATCAGGCGCAAGTTCGTCTCCAGCAAGCCCTTCATGTTATGCAAGCCTTACAGGTGGTGGAGTTAGAGAACTTCTTTCAGGCCTGTATTGAGCAAACCGTCGATATCAATCAGGTGGTGGATGAGGAAGACCCCACCGCCGCCGTTGTTTACGTCGCCCTGCTCGATGATCGGCTTGAGGTGATGCTGAAGTTGCCGAAGCGGGATAACCTAGTCCATTACACCGCCCCCGCTAAACGCAAAGCCATTAAGCACACCCTCAGCCAATTTCGCGCCGACTTAGCTAGAGGGGCTGATGTGCAACACCATGGACAGGAACTATATAACTGGCTGCTCAAGCCCGCTGTAGAACAAAACTTATTATCTCCAGAGACCATCAAAACCCTGATCTTTGTCTTGGATGGGAATCTGCGCCTAATTCCCATGTCCATCCTTCATGACGGTGAAGATTATCTGATTAAGAAATACGCCCTGTCGCTGAGCTTAGGGTTAGATGTGAGGAAACCCAAGCCCTTACTTCCCCGGCGGCAGTTACAGATCTTGGCGGCTGGCCTCACAACCCCTCCAGAAGCGAGCTATGAGCAATTGCCCAATGTCAATAAGGAACTCAATGAGATTAAAGATACCGGATTATCCAGCACCTTGCTGCGGGATAAACGCTTCACCAGCAAGGCTCTGGAACGCCAACTCGAGAACACGGACTTCAATATTGTCCATTTAGCCACCCATGGAGAGTTTGGTCTCGATCGACAAGATACCTTTATCTTGGCAAGCGATGGCCGCATTGACATCGATACCTTGGGCCAGTACTTTCAAAGCCGTCGCCAGAAGGAAACTAACCTGGAAATTCTCATCCTTAGCGCCTGTAAAACGGCTACCGGAGACAGCCGCGAAGTCTTGGGCATTGCTGGCGCTACGGTCCAAGCAGGGGCCAAAAGCACCATCGCCACCCTGTGGAGTGTCGATGACAAAGCCAGTATTACCTTTGCAGAAAAGCTATATGCCCAATTGGGCAAGTCCGATGTGAGCCGAGCTGAAGCCCTACAAAAGGCTCAACTTGATCTCTTAAAAGAGTATCCAGGGCGGCCCCGTTACTGGGCTCCCTATGTGTTGGTGGGTAGTTGGCGCTAGGATTAGGAGCCCACAGTGGATTCAACAGATTACAGTTCCCGCCGGATAAGCTTTCTATCCAAGTAGCGAATCCCCAACTCGATGGCCTGTTGGATTAACACCACAGCATTTTTCTTTTTACCCCGCTTTGCACGGGATGAAGAGAATTCCTACACTTTCACAAGCCTCAACTCTCACTAGACTCAACACTGAGTCTCACCAGCATTTATGTTTTCTGCGAGACCGCGACAGTGAACCCAGACCCAATACCCCCAAGCTTAATAGGCCTGCTATAGAGGTGGGTTCGGGGACTGATGCTGCAGGTGTTTGAGTTTCTGTCGACTCCAAATTCACCGTCTGCCAGGAGAAGTGTTGCCAAAAGGCTTCTTTAGAAGCATCATCTAAGTCGTCGTGCTCTTGCCAGAAACTACTCCAACCCTGCCAGAAGCCGCTATAGCCCCACCAGAAGCCACTATAGCCCCATTCGTAAGTCTCGCTAGAAACCACCATGTCATGCAACAACTCGCCCCGGTCGTCCAGATTGTTGTTGTCGGTATCCACCCAACCAGGAGTAAGTAACAATGCAGCGGCTTCAGGATTAGCCGTCATCCACTCAACAGACACCCCCATCTTTTGGGCGAGCTGATTAAGGGACTCATTATAGGTGCTTGATAGACTCGTCCCGCCCGATTGCATATCCCAGCCAATCACATCCATCGCCAGTCGATCAAGCTCGGTCAATTGACGCCGCTGACCCACCTCCAGCACAGGGTCCATAATCCCAAGGTGATCTCCCTGCCTTTGCCAGTGACTGGCTTGATAGCCATCCCCCCCCAAACTACTGTCTGTTCCTGTGGCCAAATAGGCAAGTGCAGTTTGTCCCCCATCAATGGAGAAATATTTATCCCCGCCCAATGACAAGTCATTGAGTCCTCCCCGGTTTTGACTTTCTTGGCTATAGCGAAACATATCGAGCGGCGTGGCGTCGGCGATGCGGTTATTGACACTCTGTCTATAAGCTTGATCTTCTTCCCCAGAACCTATACGGCTGTCGAGCCATCCCGGTCGGTCAACGCCACTAACAAAGCCCAGCACATGCCCAATTTCATGCAGCGCCACGCTGAGATTATCCAACGTCCCGTTTGGGGTATTACTGGACTGGACATCATAGTTCCAGTCAACGGATTCATCTTCCAGGTCATTAATCAGAATATAGCCGTCTAGCGCCGCATCATGACTACTCAGCAACCCCAGCGCTTTGGCGTTGGCCCGGGTCAGGTCAATTGTCTGAGTAGTCGCTTCATGCCCGTCATTGTTGTTGTTATTCATGTAGAGATCAAACCGGGCTTTATAGGTGCTGCCTCCCTCCATATTGTTATAGGCCGTGGCGTCATTTGCTGAGGCCCTGTCATTGTAATAATTGGTTTTAAAATCCCAATAGCTCTGCTGCGACTTCATTCCCGGTAGTGCGCCGCCGATCACCTTATCCGGCAGCGTATCTGTCGTTTCTACAAAGATATTGATGGTGACATCATCCGCCAAATGGTCAGACCATATGTTTCCCGCCGCCTCAAAGTTGAGCATTTGTTGGAAAGAGGTCCCAGGCGCATAGGTGAAGTTAAAGTTTGCAGCCTGGACTGCTGGACTGCGACCGATGAGTGCGGCGAATGCGATCGCAGCTGGCCAAGACAATCGAGATAAGCTATTGTGCGATTTCGGCGCCATACTTGAACCGTTGGCGGAGAACCCTAGGGAAAACATGGGTGATATTTTATACAATTTGTTGTGACTATTATTACAGGGAATTAAAGGTTTCGATCTAAGTGTTAATCGGTATTCTTCAGTGAATTTTCAGTAATTCAGTGATGAAGAATAGATGATTCGTACGTGTATTTACTATATTCCCCCTATTTGTTGTGTGGATTGACGCTAATTTTTCCTTGCCTGCGCCAATCCCTCACCCGTCTGGCTAGTTGAAACTGCTAGCGATCAAGTACCATAACCATGACCGAGACCCACCCAACTCATTACTCACTTCTGAGGCTCCTAGACGTCAATGCAACTGGTTATTTCCCATCCCTGGAATATCCCTGAGGATGAAGCTCTTAAACTGCAGAAAAAATTAGCGTCTGAAGTGGTGAAAGTAGATTCTTTTGACGGAATTGGAGCAATTGCAGGGGTCGATGTCGCCTATGAAAAAGATAGCGATAAGCTCTTCGCCGCAGTGGTTGTGTTAGACGCTCAGTCTCTTCAAATCATAGAAACAGCCACAGCCGCAGATGTCGCCCAATTTCCCTATATTCCTGGCTTATTTTCATTCCGAGAACTGCCGCCTATTTGCCAAGCCTTAAGTCGGTTAAAAACAGTCCCTGATTTGATTGTTTGTGATGGACAAGGCATTGCTCACCCCAGACGGTTTGGGCTGGCTAGCCATCTAGGGGTGTTATTTAACATTCCAACGATTGGCTGCGGCAAAACTCGCTTGATCGGTGAAGCAACCGAGCCCGTAAACAACAGAGGAGGCTTTGCGCCATTAGTGGATCACGATGAGGTGGTGGGGAGAGTATTGCGCACCCAAACGGGCGTTAAACCCGTCTACATTTCCATTGGCCATCGCATTTCAATAGAAACCGCTTGTGATTGGATTCTCAAACTTTCCCCCCGCTATCGCCTCCCTGAAACCACCCGCTACGCCGATCAGCAAGTCCGCCAGCTCTTGAAAGACACTAGGAGGCTCTGAACGCTGATCGACGTCCTCAGCTCTTGTCACACGTGCTAGATAATACCTGGCCCCTTATGCCGCCAATCATGGGTCGTTGTTAATTTACCCTCCTCATCTTCGGCAAGGGCTTTACGATCAGCCGCTTTCTGTTTAGCGATAGCAGCCTCTGTCTCAGCCAAGTCACCTGGTTCGTTGATGTACATCGGCGGTTCAACGGCATAGTTGTTGATCAGCCCTTCCTGATCGACGGTGTAACCATCGCGGGTGTGAATATGCTCCGTATCTGCTGGAGAATCATGGACAACCTGACCAAAATGACTCCCCTCTCGGGCTGCGCGGGCTGCTGTTTCAGCCGGAATGATATGAGGGTCAGGGTGGGGAATTTCTTTGTTCGTTTGCGTCGCCATCTTTTCCTCCTAGGGAATGTCCTGACGTGATCAAGAGAGCCTGAGCCAACTGTAGTGATGTGACAGGATCTCTTATCATATTTTACACCCCAGGCCATCGGGGAGAGAGGACTCTTTCAATACTTAGGTTTGCTTTGTATTTCTGACGATGCCCCCACCTGGGGTAATTGAAGCGAACGTGTCACCAAGTGCAATAAAAAAAACTTGAAGGCTGAAGCAACGTAAATTCGTTGGTAGATGGGCGTATTTTACTGAAAAATGTTAAGTTTTAATGCGAAATTTAAAGCTTGAGAGTCTTTCCTTACAAGGCTTTCAGGCTTATTGCACTTCATAGCAGCTTCGCTTCAATTACCCCAAGTTCTCTAACGGCTCCACCGTTCCCTGGCTCCAGAGGGTTTCAAAGGCGATTTTCAACATTTGCGCTAACCCTGGATGGGTGATGTTCAGGGCGGTAAAACTGGGGGAGCCTGCAAGCGGATCCTGTAACGACAACAGCGTTACCCGTTCGTCAAAGAGCTGCATTTTAAAGGGGACTTCGGGAACGAACCGAACTTGCTGACCCCAAGCCTGGCATTGATTAATAAATTCACGACTGCTGGGGTCTTGCCAGACGTTCCGTTCATAAATTGTTCGGTAGCTGATGCCGCGATCGAGGGGATTTTGCACTAACTTGAGTCCGGCTTCATGGCTCAGCAACGACGGGGCGGTAAAGAACACACAGATACTGTGCTGCGCCGTTTGGGCCAGCTGGGTTCCCCGATCCACTATGCGGCTTGGGTCGGAGAGGACTTCAATATAAGCCAATGGGTCTTGATTGGAATGCCCGGTCGCATAAAGGGGGGCTAGCGCCGCCACCATCGTATCCGTTTGTTGTTGTTGTCTAGCCAGTTCCGCTTCGTACTGGCGCTGTTTGGCTTGCAGCAGGCCCGGCAATGCATCGGCGGGATCCACCGCTCGAAACAACCGTTGTTTACCGGAACGATGCTCTAAGGATAGGCCGCGATCGCACAATGAACTCAGCACATCATAGATGCGTTGACGCGGCACCTGGGCGGCGGCGGCCAATTGGGCCGGGGTGAAGTCCTGCCGTTCTAGCAGGGTCAAGTAAACCGCCGCCTCGTAGCGGGTTAGCCCCAAATTAGCCAGGTTTTCTAAAGATTGAGACGGTTGCATTTTTAGACACCACTGGTCAGTGGTGTTATTATAAAGTTCATGCTGAACAGTCATCAAGAGTGTAAATAGCGATGACCTTAACTTCTATTCAACAATCAACCCCTGAGCAGGCCGCCACGCCCCCCACTTTCCTGCCCCAGGCCTACTTGAAAAACCAATTTTTACCCTTTGATCAGGCCAACCTCTCCATCGCCACCCATGCGCTTCACTACGGCACTGCCGTTTTGGGCGGAATTCGAGGGTGGCCCGCCTCCGATAATCCCAACCGAATCAGGTTGTTTCGGCTAGACGCCCATTGCCAGCGGTTGAGCCATAGCGCCAAATATCTGGGATGCGCGATCGCGCCTGACACGCTGAAATCTACCCTGATCGAATTTGTGCGCTTGAACCAACCCAGATTTCCCTTCTATCTCAGGCCGCTAATATATACGTCAAGTTTGGGGATTGCGCCTCGGCTGCACCAGGTGGATAAGGATTTGCTGATTTACGGTATCCCCATGGCGGACTATTTACCTAAGACGGGGGTGCGCTGCCGCATCAGTTCCTGGTCTCGACAGGAAGATAGCAGCCAGCCCCTGCGCGGCAAAACCAGCGCCGCCTACATTGCCTCAGCCTTGGCCAAAACCGAGGCGGTGGCGTCAGGGTTTGATGAGGCGATCCTGATGAATTCCCAGGGAAAAGTCAGCGAAGCCTCCGCCATGAATTTGTTTTTGGTCAGAAAGGGGCAATTGATTACCCCCAGCGTCGATCAAGATATTTTGGAAGGCATCACCCGCGATAGTATCCTGACGCTGGCGAAAGATTTGGGCGTTCCCACCCTCGAAAGGCCGGTGGATAAATCCGAACTATTCATCGCTGACGAAATTTTCCTCTGTGGCACCGCCGCCCAGATTGCGCCGGTGGTCAATGTGGAAACCTATTCACTACCGCGCGATCGCCCCCTGACCACTCGACTGCGAGACCAGCTTCAAGCGGTGATTGAGGGCCGAGAGGCGAGATATCGTCACTGGGTGACGGAGATCGATTTGGGGACATAAGGGATAAACCCATGCGTTTATTTGAGGCAGGGATTGGGGGAGATGGGGAGGATAGGGGAGATGGGGAGGATAGGGGAGATGGGGAGGATTAGGGGGATAGGGAAGATGGGGGAGATATGCCGTAGAGTAGCCTCAGGCTAGACAATACCTTGGGATTTTGGATTTTAGATTTTGGATTTTGGATTGGATGTCCCTCCCTTGGCTCTCTATCTCACCCATCCTCAGTAAAGTCCTGTCGAAGATTGATCTGGGCAAAGCATTTGGAGCAAGATTAACAGAAGT
>JASJDH010000415.1 GCA_030065175.1 Leptolyngbyaceae cyanobacterium MO_188.B28
GCTGCTGATTTATGTGTTTTATTTTCGCCTGGGCATTGCGCCAGCTCCTCTGGGACGTTTAGCGATTCTCTATTCACCTCCTGCTCAAGTAACCGAATTGTTTTTGGTGGATAGTTTGCTTGCCGGAGAATGGGAAACCTTTCGAGTGGCGTTTGGGCAACTAGCTCTACCTGCTATCACCTTAGGCCTGTTTGCTCTGGCTCCTTTAGCACGGGTCACTCGGGCGTCAATGTTGAGCGTGTTGTCCAGTGATTTTATTCGTACCGCTAGAGCCAGTGGGTTAGCGCCCCATATCATTCTGTTTGGCTATGCCTTTCGCAATGCTATGTTACCGGTGGTGACAACCCTCGGAGTGGTGTTTTCTTTTTTGCTGGGGGCCAACGTGCTAGTAGAGAAAGTCTTTGCTTGGCCAGGAATTGGCTCCTATGCGGTGTCTGCGTTGATTGCGTCGGACTATGCGGCGGTACAGGGGTTTGTACTGACCATGGCATTACTCTATGCGGCGCTTAATTTGGTGATTGATTTGCTGTACACCGTGATTGATCCTCGTGCGGGAGTGGAGTCATGACCCTATCTCAAACAATTATCCAGAAATTATCACTGGCCCAGGCCCGTTACATTATCAGTGGGAACAGTGTTACATTCGGGGCATTTTTGTTGTTCTTTATGTTTGTGATGTTTGCGCTGTTTGGCAGTTCTATTGCTCCCTACGATCCTATCGCCAGCAATGCCGCCGTCGCCCTCTCTCCTCCCTCAGCAGAACACTGGTTTGGCGCCGATGATCTCGGTCGAGATGTCCTCAGTCGAGTAATTGTCGCGACTCGTTTAGATCTAGGCATTGCAGTAGTTGCAGTCGCACTGTCCTTTGCTTTAGGGAGCATTTTGGGTACTTGTGCAGGATACTTTGGTGGGTGGTGCGATCACATCATCAGTCGTGTCATCGATACCCTTATGGCCTTCCCTTTATTTATCCTGGCCATGGGCCTGGTGGCGGCCCTGGGCAATACTGTCGAAAACATCATCTACGCCACAGCGGTGATCAATCTTCCCCTCTATACTCGTGTTGTGCGAGCCGAGGTTTTAGTCCGTCGCAATGCGGGTTATGTGGAGGCGGCCAGACTAGCAGGCAATGGCCATTTGCGGATTATGGCGGGCCATTTGTTCCCGAATGTGTTGCCGGTGATGATGGTGCACATTTCATTGAATATGGGGTGGGCGATTTTGAATGCGGCAGGATTGTCGTTTATTGGTTTGGGGGTGAGACCGCCGACACCGGAATGGGGGATTATGGTAGCGGAAGGAGCAACGTATATCATTTCGGGCGAATGGTGGCTGGCGATTTTTCCAGGGACAGTGCTGATGTTGGCGGTATTTTGTTTTAATTTGCTGGGGGATGGGTTGCGAGATTTGATTGATCCGAGGATGAGGACTTAGGGGTATGTGGATAACTGACCAAACCTCCCTGCTGTCAGTACGAGCTCTATCAGTCGAGTTTCGCACCCGTACTGGCGTCGTCAAAGCCCTGGAAAACATCAGCTTCCACGTCAACAAGGGCGAAACCGTCGGCATCGTCGGTGAAAGCGGCTCTGGAAAATCTGTGCTGGCCTTAGCCATTCTGGGAATCCTGGACCGGGCAGGGCGCGTTACTCAAGGAGAAGTTCTCTGGAGTCAGGACACAAAGACTTACAATCTTCTCAACATGCCTGAAAAGAAACTGCGACGGCTGCGGGGGAAAGAGCTGTCGATGATTTTTCAGAATCCTAGGGTGGCGCTGAACCCGATTCGCAAGGTGGGAAAACAGTTGGTGGATGTCTTGCGCTGTCACTCGGACTTGCCCCGTGCTCAGCTCAAAAAACGAGCTCTGGAATTGCTGGCCAGTGTTAAAATCCCTGACCCGCAGCAGCGTTATGATGCCTATCCTTACGAGCTATCTGGCGGTCTATGTCAGCGAATTATGATTGCTTTGGCGTTGGCCTGTTCTCCTCAGTTACTCATTGCTGATGAACCGACAACGGGTTTGGATGTGACTACTCAGGCAACGGTGATGAATCTGTTGAAAGATCTGGCCGCCAAACAACAGATGGCGACGGTGGTGATTACCCATGATTTGGCGTTGGCGTCGGAATATTGCGATCGCATTATCGTTATGCATGCTGGACACATCGTCGAAAGCGCTCCCACTCATCCTCTATTTACCCAGCCGCGCCATCCCTACACGGCCAAACTCATCGCGGCGACGCCTGAACCGCATAGAGGATTTGACGATTTAATTCCTATTCTGGGTAGTTTGCCAGATCTTCGTCGTGACGATTTACCTCCCTGTCGGTTTATTGGTCGTTGCGATCGGGCTATTGAAATATGTCAGCAACAACCGTTGCCGCATCAGCAGGTTGACGCTGATCATTGGGTGGGATGTTGGCATCCGTTAGAGAAATGGACCTAAGGGATCTCCAGATAAATAGCATCCCATCTACCCATCCACTCATCCACCCATCCACTGCCTTTTGATGGGATTTTATTGTGACGCAACTCCCTAGACTCCCCCCACCCTCCATTCTTCCCTTACCTCCCTTGCTCTTCTTCCCCCTTCTTTCCATGCTTCAAGTCACCAATCTTACCAAACACTTCCCCGTTGCTTCCAAAACTCCCCGATGGCTCCCTGGCGACACCAAAGCCCAATACCTTCACGCCGTCGATAGCGTTGATCTAACCATTCAGCCAGGGGAAAGTGTAGGACTTGTCGGCGAGTCGGGATGCGGTAAATCCACTCTGATCAGGCTAATTTCACGATTGTTGGAGCCTACGGCGGGGACAATTCTCTTTAACGGCGCTGATATTAGCCAGGCGCCTGTAGCAGATTTTGCCCATAGTCCCTATCGGGCTCAACTGCAGATGGTGTTTCAAGACCCCAGTGATAGCTTAAATCCAAGTTTTACGGCTTTTGATACGATTACGGAGCCAATTCGTCGATTGGGGGCGCCGAAGGATCGTCAACGGCTAAAGCAGCGGGCTACGGAACTGGCCCAGCAGGTGGGACTGCCGCCGGATCTGCTCAGGCGTTTTCCCCATCAGTTATCGGGGGGGCAAAAGGCGCGAGTGGGGATTGCTCGGGCCATTGCCCTGAATCCCACATTGCTGATTCTGGATGAGCCGACGTCGGCGTTAGATGTATCGGTGCAGGCGGTCATTTTACACTTGCTGGCGGATCTGAGAGAGCAGCTCAATATGAGCTATCTGTTTATCTCCCATGATTTGAATGTGGTGCGGTTATTGTGCGATCGCATCTTGGTCATGTACCTGAGCAAGCTGGTGGAAACGGGTCCAGTAGATGAGATTTTTAATCGCCCCAGACATCCCTACACCCAGGCTTTAATTTCGGCTATCCCCGCATTTGAGGCCAATCCCCACCGTATTCCGCTGACTGGAGAACCCCGCAGTCCCATCAATCCATCGCCTCACATTTGTCGCCTGTATGGCCGCTGCCCCAAGGGAGATGAGCACTGTCAGCAAACTGCACCGACGTTACAACCCGTTAACGACTATCATCAGGTGGCTTGTCATTATCCTGACCCGCCTCAATGACGCCACACCACTCTAGTAAACTTCTGGGTATCAGCTTCGTGCTCCTAAGCGCCCTGGCGCTTTCTTTTCAGAACATAGTTTTGCGGCTATTTTTCACCCCTAGTCGGTTGTTTCATCGGTTTAGTGACTGTGGGGGTGGCGATGTTGAGTCTTAAATCCCGATAAGTTGATTAAATCGACCTAATGTTAGAAGCCATTTATTTATAGTTCAGAGTTCAGATCAGTCCAGTCCAACTCGTTGACGCCAGTGAAGTGCGATCTCATCCTGCATAGCCACCCATACGTGAGAATGCTGACTAATATGGTTAAGAAACTGCTTAAGCGCCCAAATCCGCCCTGGACGCCCAATAATACGGGGATGCAAACCGATCGTCATCATTCGTGGACTATGAGAGTACAAGGGAAACAGCTACACGGGCATCATTAGGCCATTCTGGATGGGGCGGCTTGGGACCATATCCCCAAAAATCCCGGCGATAAAGAAAAGACATGGCCCTAAATTATCTGTCTGAATGCTTATGATCTAAATGCTCATGACCTACGGCAGTCCTCTGTTCAATCAGAAGTTCTTCTATGCGCTGATCGACAGCCCGTGGATCAAGGATGCCTTTAGCGATTAATAGCTTTTCGCAAGCTCGCACCCAACGTTCATAATACGAACTCGTATCGGTCGGTTCTTGCTCAGCGGCTGAGATTTCGTCGGCAAACTGCTCGGTCCATTCTGACCAACTATACTCCTGAGCATTGGCTAATTGATTAACAATGGCAAACGCCCTGGCCTCCCAGGGAGCCTGAAAGACGGATTTGTTGTCTTTGCGGGGAGGAGCGGACAGAGAAAAGTTACTGTTTGAAGAAAGAGACATAAATTTGTTTGTATGCTTTGTGTGATTTTAGAGAGCTTCTAAATGGTCATCAAATAAATCTATGTAAAGGCTATCCTTCGGTGAGGCGTCCAACCCCCAAAGCTCCTGGGCCGTAAAACGTACGCTATAGACATGTTGAGGTTTTGTAGATAGCCGCTGCCCCATGGTGTCTGGAAAAACATAAACACCATGATCTTTGACGATTGTTCCCACCTTGCCTCGAATATAACGGGGTAAGCGAGTATAGGTTTTGGGGTGGATGACCTTTGCTTTTACGTGATCACCCACCTGAAATTTGGCCGGTAAATTACTGTCAACTTGACAACTTAAGCCTTTAGCCAACAGAACTCTGGCGTCTTGAGCAGTCATGCATTGATTGGATGTTTCGATTGTCATTTAATCAATTAAGGAGTCTGCCTGGGTGAATTCAGCAATTCTGGCTTCAATCTCGTCTGGGGTAACCAAATTGTGTTCGGCGAGCAACAGTTCTAAGGCATAAAGCCAGCGCTCATAATAACTGGAGCTTAAATACTCGCCAGGGGGCATGCGTTCTGAAGCGTGGCGAGTTTCATCCACTGGAAAATAATTTACAAAGGTGGCGAAACTCATGGCAAATACTTTGGCTTCCCACTCACTGTGGAATACAGGTTCGTTTTCCTCAATGGGAATGGGACCCATGCTATGCATACCGCCTAGATCGTGGGGGCCATTCATGATAGTCACTCCTAAAATATGTCCCTAAAACTATGTCTAAGCGACAAGAGAGTCGGCGGCGGCAGGCGGTTGAACTTTAGCTGCGCCGATCATAGCGTTGCGAGTCACGAGGGTCGCCAGGTCTTCTTCTGACCAGCCCTCCGCGCCATCAGGCCGCTCCGGCAGAACAAGATAGCGCAGATCTGCATTACTATCCCAAACCCGCACTTCAACCTGCTCGGGAATCTCTAACCCAAATTCTTGCAAAACTTTACGGGGTTCAATGACGGCGCGAGAACGATAAGCGAAGGACTTGTACCAGGTGGGCGGCAACCCTAATATCGCCCAGGGATAACAGGAACAAAGGGTGCAGACAATCAGGTTGTGAACCTCAGGCGTATTTTCAACCACTACCATATGCTCACTGGAAAAGCCCGTGAACCCCAGCTCGGAAATAGCGCCTGTTCCATCGGCCAATAGTCGTTTCTTAAACTCAGGATCAACCCAGGCTTTCGCAACAATTTGAGCCCCAATATGGGGACCCACCTTATGCTCATAGGTGTCAATAATGGCATCAAGAGCAGCTAGGTCAACGATCCCCTTCTCAACCAAAAGCGACTCAATTGCTTTGACCCGCAGAGCAACCTCGGATTCAGGACGATGGTGATGAGACGGCATGGCTCCCCTTAATTGAGAGTTTCACTACAACCCGATAAATTAAACTTGATAGGCTGTTTAGAGAGAATAATCTAGCAAACGACCCTATCAGGCTTAGATTAAATCTCAAGAAGCTTACGTGAGAATAGTCTTCGGAACAAAAGTTTAACAAGACAACGTGGCCATCCCATTCAAGTTGCCCCCATGAGGTATTCCATGGTTGTAGTTAATACCTATACGCATCCATTCAATCTTCCACTCAATCAAACGGCTTTACTGGTCATTGATATGCAAAATGACTTCTGTCACCCCGATGGGTTCAATGGCAGTGAGTTAGGTCTGGATATGACTGCTGTACGAAAAATTATTCCTACGATTCAAGTCCTGGTGAACTGGGCAAGGCAAACTGGACTCAAGATTATCTTTACGCGTGAAAGTCATACCCCGGATCTATCAGATCTGTCCCCAAGTAAAAAAACACGCTATACCAATGCGGGCTCACCCATTGGACAGGTCGGTAAAATGGGCCAATTTCTCGTCAGAGGCGAGCATGGGACCGCCATCATTGATGAGCTGCAACCGTTGCCTTCAGAGGAACAGCTCGACAAACCAGCCCACTCTAGCTTTGTAAACACGTCCCTCGACCGAATATTACAGGCGAATAACATCACCCATTTGCTGATTGCAGGTGTGACAACGGAATGCTGTGTTTTGGCGACCTATCGCCACGCCAGTGATTTAGGGTATTACTGTTTGCTACTGGAGGATTGCTGCGCCGCCTTCGATCCCAGGGATCATGACGCCACGGTGCATATCCTCCAGTCAGAAGGCGGGGTATTAGGCTGGGTCGCTCACTCCTCCAGGCTTTTTGAAGCCGCTTCGGCCTAAGTTAGAAGCGCATTACGCCTATCATCAATAATTCTAAACAAGGCATCAAACTTGCTCAATTCGCAGCTTGCCGCCATTTATTTTACGGATTAAGCAGCTGTATGCCCTATTTTCACTGAAAATGTTTCTTCGCTTACAAAAAATCCTCATTGGGTCATATACCCTCTGGGTACTGTTAAACAGTCAGCGTTCATTTTTCTAGTCAATGGAGTAAGTTAGGGGCAGTTGTTGGCGACTGAGGAGCCCATCATGAGTTCTACTTTTGCATTGCTAAGGCGAATAGCCACCTTATCTGTCGGTAGCCTTTTGTGGGTTTCCTGTTCTTCATCTAACCCAACAGCCTCTCCAGAGGCTTATAAAGCTGATGCCGTCATTGCCGAATTAATCCCTGTCAAAGCAGGCCATCTGGTGGCTCTAGATATGGCGCCTCTATTTGTGGGGGTGGAGTCAGGCTGTTTTGAGGAGAATGGGCTAGCGGTTAAAACCGTCTTCTTTACGAACCCCGGCGATAACAATGCAGCCCTGGCCGGGGGGCAAATTGACTTCAGTACCAATCCTTTTACCCTGCCATTTTTTGCGGCGAATAGCGGTGTGCCCATTAAGACTGTGGCGGCGGCAGGGGGTTGGGGCGTTATGCAGGTAATTATTAACAATGAGCATAGGGTGGGATCCATCGCGGATTTAGTCGCCTTTGTTGCAGAGAATCCCGAGCCAAAGCTCAAGATCGCCACGCTGCGGGGCGACACCCTAGAGCTGATTTTGGTGGACGCCTTTGAAGACGCGGGTATTTCTCCTGACGCTTTTGAAATGGTATACTTTGACGACCTGCTGGCCATGGTGGACGCTTTCCGAGTCGGTGAAGTCGATATTCTCAGTCACATTAAACCCTACACGACTCAATTTGTGACCAGCGGCGAAGCAACCGTACTTACCGATAATGCCGAGGTCTGGTCTCCCACGACGCCGAATACTGTGGTGAGCGTTCTAGAGAAAACCCTGAGTGAACGGCCAGAAGTGGTGGAGTCCTATATCAAAGGGTTACAGTGCTCCGCCAAGATTATTAATACCGACCCAGTCAAAGCAATTGAATTGTTGAAGGGTGGAAATTATTATCGAGTTGAAGACGAGGTATTGTTAACCGCCTTTGAAACTCAGCCAGCTCCCATTACCTTTACGCCGGATTTAGAGGCTGTCCAAACCGTAGTCGATAAAATGGTGGATCTAAAGTACATTGAATCGAATGTCCCCGCCAAAGATATTTTTGATACGACTTTGGTTAAATCGCTAGAGTAGATCAATGAAAAATCGCATTCAGGATCGACAAGTCTGGCGACAATCGTTGTTGTCGATTGGATGTGGTCTGCTTTCCTGCGTTGTCTTGGTGGGACTATGGGAGTTTATTGGCGGCGATCCAGAGAATCCCATCACCCAGGTGTTGCCGTCGCCGTCGAAGTTTTTGCCCGTCTTGTTTGAGAGTGATTTTAAGATTGGGCTGGGTTCTCAGGCGGCTTCAATTTATCAATCGGTGGCGGTCACGTTGATCCGCGTTCTGTTGGGGATGATGGCGGCCTTTATTGGGTCTATTGTCTGTGGTCTTTTAATCAGTCTTTCGAAGTGGTCAGAGCTTTTTATCTTGCCCATTTTAGGGTTGATTGCGCCGATTGCCCCCATTGCCTGGATTCCTTTGGCTCTGGTCATTTTTGGCGTGAGTAACTTGACGGCGATTTTCATCGTGTTTATGGGGGTGTTTTTCACACTGACGATCGCTACGGTAGCGGAGATTAAACGCATCCCTGACCCCTTGTTAATGACTGCTCAAAATTTGGGAGGGGGGAGTTTTAATCGATGGCGATGGGTGATTGTTCCAGCCGTGTTGCCAGGGGTGTTTACCCTCCTGCGGCTAAATTTTATTGCGGCCTGGATGGCGGTGCTGGCGGCGGAAATGACGGGTTTGCGGGATGGGCTGGGCACAGTGGTGATGACTGGGCGCAATTTGTTTAATAGTAATCTGAT
>JASJDH010000416.1 GCA_030065175.1 Leptolyngbyaceae cyanobacterium MO_188.B28
TTGCCTGATCTGATTCGAAGTCTGTCATCAACTCCACCACAAGAGAGCATCCCAACCTGAAAGTCAGGGTATAACTTGCTGCCTACCAGGACTTATTGGGAAATTGCCACCCTGACGCCAATAAACAGAAGGATTGGTTTTTCGAAGATTTTGCCAATCTTTGTGGTTGGGATCATATTCAAGTTCAGCACCAGGAATCTTAGCTAACAAAAAATCATCCGTGAAACTCAGATAGTAGCTTTTTGCCAGGATATATTCCCATTCTATTCTGCTATCAAGACTAAAATCTATGAAGGTCAGCTTCTTCTTCATGATGCGAAACCAAGCCGCTGGCAGCATAAGATCATAAATTAAGACCATTAGATAATAATCATTGGCAGATGAAAGCCAACCATCTCCATTGGTCTTGATATCGTTTCGTCTGGCAGAACGAGCAATACTCTGAACTCTCCAAGCAGCATGAATTACCGCTTCAGCAAGCTGAAATCTAATAGGTTCATACTCCTCATACATTCTCTTTTTGCCTTCAAAGATATAGCTTCTTCTAGCTGCATCTTCATCTCGTTCACTCTGGATGTTAGCTTTCAACATTTCTAGTTTTCTTGCAGATAGCTGCTGACGCCGATTATTAAAATAGCTGGCAATCAGCGAGAGAATTGATGTGATGAAAGCAATTGATGCTGCAATTATGGCTGAAATGACTGCTGGATCCATAGCTGATGGAATATTTTCCAACTTATCTAGCTAACTTGTAATTCAACGTCAGATCTGACATCTAATCCCTGCAATCAGAGGTTTATCCGTCAGATCTGATACTTAACTCTGCGATTCCAGATGTTATCTGACATATCTGACATCTAACTCCGAACTTAGGGGTATTATCAGTCACATCTGTCGTCTAATACTTACTTGTTAGGTATTATTCGCCACATCTGTCGTCTAATACCCACTTTTCAGGAAAGTATCTGTCAGATCTAACGTTTAATACTCCAAATTCAAGATTTATACCGATTTGCTCGTTGCTGAACTATAGCTAGGGTGGACATTTGTTGCGTCTCCCAATGGAATCACCACAGCCGCCTCGTTTGCTAGATCAGGTGCGCCAAACACTCCGTCTCAAGCACTACAGTCTCAAAACGGAGAGTCTTATGTCTACTACATTCGAGACTTCATTTTGTTTCATAACAAGCGCCATCCCAAAGAGATGGGAGCAGACGAAATTCGAGCTTATCTTACACATCTTGCAGTCAATCAAAACTTGGCGGCTTCGACTCAGAACGTAGCCTTAAGCGCACTTTTGTTTCTTTATCGTTATGTGTTGGAAATTGAATAATTGAGGTTATGGGAACGGGTTCCGTCCTATGGAAAAACCGATTAAACGCTTCTGAGATGACGTTTAGAGCTATTCATTCCATCCAATGGAACCCGTGTATAAATCAAGAAGCTGCCTGCAATTCATCTAAGCGGGCTAGCACCTCTTGGCTGTGGATAACCGGTCTAACCCCCAGAAACCGCTCCTGCATAATCCCATTGGGGTCAATGATGTACGTGTGTCGCAAAGACACATAGCCCATCCAAGAGCCATAGGCTTTACTCACACTGCCATCGGTATCGGATAAGAGGGGAAATTTCAGCCCTTCAGAGTCGCAAAACTCAGCGTGGGAATCCACATCATCGGCGCTAATGCCTAGAATTTGGGTATTGCGGGAAATATACTCAGGCAAGTCCTTCTGAAAACGCTGAGCTTCTAGGGTGCAGCCCGAAGTAAAGTCTTTGGGGTAAAAGTAGACAACTACCCACTGGCCCCGATAATCCGACAGCGAAATTTCTCCATCTCCGGTATTCGTGGGCAAGGTAAACTCTGGGGCGGGATCTCCAATTGGGATCTGCGGTCCCCCCATCGCTTGGGCTGACGGGGAAACGCTAAACACTGACAAAACAGCAAAGCATAGGGAAAAGATGAGCTTGAGCAAATGACGGCGAGACATATTGAAACTCAGTGAAGGAAAGGATTCTGAACTTACTTAACGTAAGTTTACAATCTTCCAACACTACTTGTCTGCGCCAGTATAGAGTTATCAACTCAAGTCGGGACGTTCTGATGGGGCAAGAAGTCAGGAGTCAGGAGACAGAATTCAGTTCCTGACTAGCTTCTGACTTCTGACTTCTGTCTCTTGTATTCCCTCTATAAAAGACTCTTTCGGCTTAAGTTATACGCTGCCAACTACCAGTACTTTCGTTCATCTAATGCATAGTCAGGCCCCAACTGTTCATAACAGCTATCCCGAACCCGGATGAGCGCCTCCGCTTGGTCGGTCTGATTTCTGTTCTCAGCGTGAAGGACGGTAAAGGCAATGACAGCACCCTCTGGGTCGCTGGACAGATTAGGGGTATTTGCGATCGCTGCTTAAAGCGCAGGATATGACGCGTTAATTAGGGCGCGCAGGGATAAACAAGCATCCCTTAAATCCACAAGCGCTTGGGATTCCTCCGCTAACGCCGCGTTTTCTTTAACCAGGGCGACTTTGGCCTGCTTCAACAAAAGTTTTTCTGACGCCTGAGCTTTGACGCCGTCATGCGGTCTCTGTCGCGCCGAACTGTTTTTCCTGAAGGCAAACGACGCTAGCCCCAAACCCATCACCAGCGCCGTCGCTAGACCGCCGATGATAATCAGCGATTTCGGTTGAATCTGCATCGCCTATTTCCACCGCTCCCATAAACTAACCTTCAATCAACTGGAGTAGATGCTTGAGCGCCGACTTCAGCTTTCAAACCTGGCCGGAGCATCACCCAGTCGATTGACGAATAGAGTTAGGAAAGATTCATCGCATTACAGGATTTTAAATCGGCAATCTTGATGGTTCCTTTAGGTCGGCGCTCAACCATATGACATTGCCACTGCGAGGCAGGAACAACGGTTACCCATCGGCCAGTGGCGGGATCCCGATAGGCGTCAAACGGATTGGTGCGCAGGGCTTTAGTAGTTTGATCAGCCATGTTAGTCAATTTTGTCGTGCTGCATTTAAGGGTTGATAACATCGCTATCAGCAATCTGATGCTTTCAGCTGATCTTGGCTTATTTAATCAGGCAAGCCATCAGGTAATTTTCTGATCTAGTCGATCGAGGGTGACAATCTTGTCAGGGACATTCCTGGGCGGGGGTCAGACCCCCCATAGGTATTCTATATCAATCTCGTTTATGCGAAACATCTTTCATAGCAGGCATGACAGAGCTTAAACCCTGACTATCCTGAATCATTCATGAGGTCTTATCAAAATACCTGTACCCTATGCGCCAAAATGCTTTCAGCGATTTCAGGTCAACCAACGTATAATTTAATACATGCAACCCTGGAACGATGCTAGGTTGGAGTTAAGACTGAAACATAACTCCTAATAACTATTCTAGGCTGATCTTGCCTTGAAAGCAGAATCTTGCGTCTATTCGCCGCTTTTCCCTCCCCCAAAAATAAGAAACCGATGAAATGTAAGACGTTTCCCCTTCTCATGAAGGGCGTAAATCACTAATGGGTATATATGCTGTAATGCCTTAGCTGTAATGCCTTAGCTGTAATGCCTTAGCTGTAATGCCATACCTCAACGGCCAGTGTTCTGATTTATGGGGAAATGATGCGATCTCGCAGGGTTAAGGGAGTTGAGTCGCAATAAAATCCCAGTAAAAGTCCGTGGATGGGTGGATGGGTGGATGGGTGGATGGGTATATGGGTGGATGGGATGTTATTTGTCTGCAGATCCTTAAGGGGCTTGAATCGGGGAGGCTTGGGCTAGGATGCAGTTGGCGTCTAACACAATCATTGACTCAACGGATAGAACCGAGCACTGGGGAAGAGACTGTAAGGCTGGCGTAATTCCCCGCTCTAGGCGGGTCTGTGCATCGGCGGCGGCCGGTTGATATTGTTGAATCAATTGACTATTGGCAATATATTCCGGCGTAAGGGAGCCAGACTCCAACAGCATAAAGTCAACGCCGTACTGCTGAATGAAAGCTTCAACCTGGCTTAAATCTGGACTGTATTGGGCCTGAACCAAATCGAGCGCCCGCTGTCGAAACTGTTGATAGTACCCCTTACTGTAGGGAATAGCGTATTCTCGACCCACCAAAATTGACCGCTGGGCGAAGGAGGGGATGAAATCGGCCTCCCTAGACAAAGACGCAATCAAAATATCCTTAGGCTGTTGGGCGAAGAACTGGTAGACGGCGGGGACATTGCCCACATGATAAATTCCCCTTGGAAATTCCTCCCAAAGGGCGGGGTACGTAATTACCCCGATACTGAGCAAAATGGAGGCTCCGATCACCAATCCCTGTCGCCATATTTGCCAGCGGCGACAACGATAGCGGATCCAACCCAGTCCAGCATCCACCCAAATAATCAGGAGGATTCCCGCCGACAGCGCCAAGATTACCCGCAAACTGTGGTGGGTATAGCGACTGGGGAGCTGCAGCCGGAAGGCCGCCCCATGGGCGAGGAAAAATAGGGCGAGGGAGGCCCAGAGGATTTGCAGCAAAAGAACCGCATCTGCAGTCAATTTTCGGGTCGAGGGAAACCGCTGGGAGAAACACAACACCCCGGGCAGAAACAACCCGGTCAGGGCGAGGGGAGCCCTCAAGACATCGGGCAAAAGGCCGCTGCGTTCGTGGATAAACCAAAAATATCCGGGATTGTTGTTAAAAAAAAACTAGCGCGGCCGTTGGGACTAAACTCTGGCATCTGCTGAGCTTCAGCCAGGGTGATAATCGGACCAAATTCAGAGGTGGTGAGAATAAAGGGCAGTAATAAAATGACCGTGAGACAAAGACCGGCGATCGCAAATTGAATATCCCCGCGATCGCGCGAAAATCTAAGTTTTTTTCCCGTCCATCCCAATAGTCGGACACAGAGAGTAGCGCAGCTCAACAGCGCCGTCTGCGGATAGAACAAACACTGAAGTCCAAGGGCGATTAAACAGGGCCAAAGGGAGCGCCGCAGCAAGTAGTAGAGGAAAGCCAGAAACAGAGGATAGAAAAAGGCTCTGGGGGTGGCGGATATCAAATCATCCTTGGACCAGAGCAGTTGATTGAGAAACAGCGTTGCGGTGAATCCCGCAGCTGGAATCGGAAACAGCTTGAGGCAGAGGCCAAAGCCGTAACCAGTCGTAACCAGCGCCAATACGGTCGGCAGTAATTTATTGAACACCATGGGATTCACCCCCAAACTCGCCGCCGCTTGATAGACCCAGCGATAGCCTGCGGGCGCAACGGATTGGAAATAGTCGGCGATCCAATCCTGGGGAAAGAGATCAGGATCTAGGAAGCGCTGCATCCAAAACACATGCTGACGAGCGTCGTCCTGCACCACATAGTCGCCGCTGAATGCCTGTTGCAACCCTAGGAATCCATAAATCAGCGCCACCATTAGACTCATGCCGAACCAGAATCTCGCCTGAGCCTTTGAAGTCTTTGACAGGGGGGCAGTCAGGCAGTGATGGAAACGGTCAATCAGCATGGCGTTGTCGGTATTAGTCGGTCGGTGTTAATCGTCTGATTGAGCAGTCTACATCAACACTTGCCTAGATTGGCGTTATCAGCTTGAACAGCCCGATCGAGCAGTCTAAGCCAACACCTGGCTAGATTGACTAGCCGCTGTCCGCCGCGCCTGAATTTCGAGATAGACCAATAGGGCGTTGATGTCCGCCGGATTAACCCCGCCAATGCGGGCCGCCTGGCCCACCGTCAACGGCTTAATCTGATCCAGCTTCTCCCTGGCCTCTTTAGAAAGGGTGTCAATGGAACTGTAATCCAGGTCTTGCGGCAACACCCGATTAGCCTGACGAGCGGCTTGATCTATCTGGTTTTGCTGCCGATGGATGTAGCCAGAATATTTGATATCAATTTCCGCCCCTTCTTTTTCGGCCCGGGTCAGATCCGAGTCGCCCAAGCCGTAGCGCTCCAGCTGAGAATAGTGAAAACCGGGACGACGCAGCAGGTCGGCCAGGACAATGGAGCCTTTAATGCGCTGCTGGGTATCGCGGAAGATAGCTTGCCCAAGGTCATCGTGTTCTTTCACTCGGGTTGTATGCAACCGTTCTTTCTCAGCCGCAATGTTGGCCTGTTTGCGGGTAAACAGCCGCCAACGGCGATCATCAATCAGGCCAATTTCTCGACCGAGGGGCGTCAGACGCTGATCGGCGTTGTCAGACCGCAGCAGCAGCCGATATTCCGACCGCGACGTCAACATTCGATAGGGCTCCCGCAGATCTTTGGTGCAGAGATCGTCAATCAGAGCGCCGATGTAACTCTGCTCCCGCGGAAAGATCAGCATCTCCTCTCCCCGGACAAAGCGGACTGCGTTGACGCCAGCGACAAAACCTTGGGCGGCGGCTTCTTCGTACCCGGTAGTGCCGTTGATTTGGCCGGCGCAGAACAGCCCCTCCACCCGCTTCGTCATCAGGGTGGGAAAACATTGGGTGGCGGGCAGATAGTCATATTCAACCGCATAGGCGGGGCGCAGCATGGCGCAGTGTTCTAGACCCGGGAGCGATCGCAGCATCTCCAACTGCAAAGATTCCGGCAGCCCCGTCGAAAACCCCTGAATATAGAGTTCTGGAGTCGTCCGTCCCTCCGGTTCAATAAAAATCTGATGGCTTTCCTTATCCGCAAAGCGGACAATTTTGTCTTCGATGCTGGGGCAGTAGCGGGGCCCTTTGGAATCCACCCAACCACCATAAATAGGAGAGAGGTGGAGGTTATCGCGGATTAGCTGGTGGGTCTGCGCGGTTGTCCGGGTCAGGTAGCAGGGGAGTTGCTCCCGTTCCACCCATACAGTTGGATCAAAGCTGAACCAGCGGACGTCTTCATCGCCGGGTTGGGGTTCTAGTTTGCTATAGTCCACCGAGCGCTTATCCACCCGCGCTGGCGTTCCCGTTTTGAGTCGGCCCGTTTCAAACCCCAGACGTTGGAGGGTGTCCGTCAACCCCACCGCCGCAAATTCTCCGGCTCGACCCGCCGCCATGGACTTATCGCCGATCCAAATACAGCCCCCCAAGAAGGTGCCAGTGGTGAGAATAACCGACTTACAGGCAAAGGCCACCCCAAAATAGGTCTGAACCCCCACCACTTCATCGTTTGCCCCCAGCACCAGGTCAGTCGCCATCCCCTCCCGTAGGATGAGATTCTCCTGATTCTCCACAATATCCTTCATCACAGCGGCGTATTCCCGCTTATCGGTTTGCGCCCGCAGCGCCCAGACCGCGGGTCCTCTGGAGTTATTGAGAATCCGCTTCTGCAGATAGGTGCGATCGGCCATCTTGCCAATCTCCCCCCCCAATGCATCCACCTCATGGGTGAGCTGAGATTTAGCCGGACCGCCCACAGCTGGATTGCAAGGCTGCCAGGCAATCTTATCCAGGTTCAGGGTCAACAACAGGGTGCGAATTCCCAAACGCGCAGAAGCGAGCGCCGCTTCACAGCCGGAATGGCCAGCGCCCACTACGATAACGTCAAATTCATCCAGGAAATCTACTGCAGGGGAGGAAGACATGATATGCGGCAACTAAAGCTCTAATCTAATGATTCTAACGGGAGCCCGTTGATCCTTGTAAATAAGGGTATTTGTGTCAAAACAATGATAGAGGCAGTGGATGGGTGGATGAGTTGATATACAAACAATCTCTTCCAAAGCTAAGCTCAAAACTCAGCTTTGGAAGAGCATCAAGGACTATTAAACAAATTATCTAAAAAAAGAGATTCTCTATTATCGAGCCTGACGGGAAACGATTTTTTCGAAGTTTGCTTGAGTCTGGTGCAACAAAGCCTCGCGGCGATTACCTGCACTAGGTAGGCCTGGAACCAGATTGCGAGCCTGCAGAGCCATATGAAGTTGAAGATGGGCTACGTACTCACTGAAATCTTCCCGCAGGGCGGTAGATGAATTGGGTTGCTGTTCAGATTGTGACGCCAAAACGCTCTCCCTTGATAACTTTCGCAACTTTCAACGTTATTGAAACTATCACACTGTATGAACTGACTTAGCACTCCGCAATGAAGCTTAACGCTTCGGGATGGGGCGGTTGGGAGCTGGGGAGGCAACGGAAGATAGGGGAGATAGGGGGATGGAGAGGCAGGGGGAGCTGGGAAGGCAGGAGATGGGAAAGATGGAGAGAAGTCATAGAGACGCGATATTGAAAAATTTCTTCCCGAGAAATAATTAAAGAGACATAATCGCAAGTATTCCACTAACTTCCATCTCCTTTATTATTTTTTCCTTCCCCACCAGGCATCCTCAGCTTAAGATGACACGCTTGAATAGTCTAGGAAATACCTGCCCCCCCTTGTTCCCCTTGCCACCCCATCTCTCCCATCTTCCCTATCTCCTCCAACAATTTTGGATTTTGGATTTGCCCCCCCATCCACCTTCTGCTCCCCCATCCACCCATCCATCCACTTGTTGAATGCAGAATTCGGAATGCAGAATGCAGAATTGTTCCTTTACCTCCTCCACCCATTTTCTTGAATTCATCATTCATCATTCAGACGTTTATTTTCTCCCCATCCACCCCATCTCCCCCATCCACCCCATCCCCCTGCTTTCCGAACGGTTCTACAATAAGTCCTTAAATCGTCCGACGAATACTCCCTGCCCATGACCGCCTCTTCAGATGCATCCGCCCCCGCTGACACTACCTATG
>JASJDH010000417.1 GCA_030065175.1 Leptolyngbyaceae cyanobacterium MO_188.B28
GGGATTTATAGAGTTCACAATAATCATCCACAAAGCTCACGGTGGGCTTCGCTATTCTTGCTCCAAACATAGACGCACCAAACGCTTCACACCTTAAGCTTAATTTTTGTCCCTTTAGAGTGATTGAAGAGCGTTAAGTACCTGTGCAATGACTTTTACTGACTGGATTCAAACATTCAGGCGGTTTCAGCGGCTTTGTTCTGTAATTAGTTCTGCCTACCCACTTAGTGCGCAGAAATTTGGTGCAACCTTTTCTGGAAATCGCCATAGGTCACGGAAACAACACTTTTCATTTCTGTAGCGGCAGTTGGACTTGAAAGGTACTGCCTTGGCCCACTGTGCTCGTTGCGGTGATCTGCCCACCGTGAGCATGGACCACTTGTTGCGCAATCGACAGGCCAAGTCCAAATCCGCCTGTATGACGCGATCGCGCTGCATCGACGCGATAAAATCGCTCAAAAATGTGGGGCAAATCCGCTTCTGGAATGCCGACGCCATCGTCTTCAATCTGAATCAGCACATGATGGGTTTGCAATCGGAGGCGGAGCTGAACGACGCCGCTATCTTTTGTATATTTGAAGGCATTGTCCAACAAATTGGTCAGGGCCCGGCGCAGAAGCTGCGGATTGGCCTTGACCATAGCGATGTGTGTCGGTATGTCATGAATAAATTTGCGATTCCGCCGGAATGCTTGGGCTGCGCCGTAGTCAACCAGAGGCGTGAGAAGTTCCTGTACGCTAATCCGTTCATTGAGCGCTGCTCCGGCGATAGGTCCGTCATGGCGGGCCAAAAATAAGAGGTCGTCGATCAGCTCACTCATCGCCTTGGCTGCGGTCTCGATCTCTTTAACGCAGTCCGCTTGAGAACTCGCCTGAATATTAGGGATAAGTGCAACCTGGGCATTGCTGAGGATGGCGGCCAACGGACTGCGCAATTCGTGGGAGGCGTCAGCTGTAAATCGTTGTAGGCGATCGTAGGATTGGCGGATGGGTTGCATGGCGATGCCGCCTAAAATCCATCCGGTTAGGCCAATGACACCAAGGGTTACAGGAACACTCAGGGTCAAGACGACGAGCAACCGGTTGAGGTCGGTCTGTAGGGGGGCTAACGGGGTGGCGGCTTGAAGATATCCGACGATGCGATTGTTGTATTTAATCGGAGCTGTCAGTTGACGAAGAACCTGATTTTCCGAACGGCCACCTGCTGCGACACTGTCGAGATGAATTGTCTGAAAGCGTTTTTTTGAGGTTAAACCCTGCTGACGGTTAGGTGTGAGTCCAACGAACTGTATCAACCTTCCATCAATACCGTACCACCGGATGTAGACTAATTCGTTCTGCGGGGACGGAGCATTCTCGCCGATCAGAGTTGCCCCCTTCTCTATGTCTAAAAGCCAGTCTCCCTGCTCCGGACGATAATAGGATCGATTGTCGGCTCCCTTAACTGTCGCGTACAAATCGTCATCGAAGGCTCGGAGTCTGTCCTCAGCTTCGAAGGTGTAGACCACGCCGGTAAACACAATCAAGATACTCCCCATTGAAAGGGCGAACCAGTAAGCCAGATTGAGTCGGCTGCGATTGAACATTGCGTTTTAGCGTAACCCCCCTACGAAGTTTTCTCAGGAACTTTGAGGCGATAGCCCATGCCGTAAACTGTCTCCAGCCAGCTTTTTGCGTCCAGCTCATCCAACCGCTGCCGCAGTCGCCAAATAAGCGCCGTCACAGCATTACTTTCCGGTTCAGTTCCCCAAGTCCACAGCGTTTGTTCGATATTATCGCGAGTGATGACTTGACCTGATCGCCGCATCAGGTACTCCATCAAATGGAATTCTCGGCTGGAGAGACGAATGCGTGTCTGCTGGCGCTCTAGTGTGAGGGTTGAAACATGGAGATTCAGGTCGCCCAAGCTGAGGAGATCCCCATGCCATTGGGGCGATCGTCGACCCAGCGCTCGCACCCTAGCCAGCAGTTCTGGGATGTCCACAGGCTTCACCAAATAGTCATCGGCTCCAGCATCCAAACCCAATACTTTGTCTTTAGTTGTATCCTTGGCTGTCAGCATCAATACGGGCGCTATTTTGCCTAGGGCTCTGTACTGCTGACACAAAGACACGCCACTCACCATAGGCAACATCCAGTCTAGAATTAATAGATCGTAGTCCTTGTTGCTGATCAGCCATTGGGCTTCTTGAGCGTCCTCGACCCCATCGACTAAATGACCCGATTCGGAAAGAGCAATACGCAGTGGTCGGAGCTGGGCGGGGTCATCTTCAACCAGCAGGATAATCATTGGTAATATCCCATTACATGCAAATAGAACTTACGGCTTTCTAGTTTGGGCGAAGAATATAACAGAAATATGATGTCTCTAATTGTCGAATACAATCAACCAATTGGGAGTCAAAAATCATCAACTTGCGAAAACTACGTCATTTTTGGCTATTGAATTTGAGAGTGCTGCGGTTCTGGCTATCGCTGCTGGTGCTGGGGTTTGCCTTTTGGACCATCGGCCAGCTGATGACGCTGCGAATTCTGGGGCGTACTTATCAGACTTCACGCTATTTCATTACCGATGTCCAGCCCAAAGACATCACACAACAGTCGATCGCCGCCATCAAGGTGGAGATCTGTAATGAATCCGGTGCTTCAGAGGCCAAGATTATTTCCGATGAACCAAGCTTGCGGGAACGCAAGCTTCGGTTTTCCCTCACCGCGCCTGAGGATATTGAGCAGGCGATCGCAAAAGAGCTCGATATACCTCTGCAAGAAGTCAGCAGCCTGGCTTACCATAAGGTACACAACCATTACTGTGGCTTTCGGAATTACTCCGGCCAGAATTTCCGGAACTCCCATTAGTGGGTCATTTGTCATAAACATCGCCATTTCTCAAGTAACGAGGGTGGCGATGGATAGGATATCGGATACAAGCTCCTGAAGCACTTACGTGACGCCGTTTTCGTAAGCATGCCTGTTGCCGCCGCCGAGCCCACTTTCCACCCCACTCAAAAATGAGTTGGATACTGATTCCAAACATGAGTAACGACTTCAAAGCTATCGATAACGTGTTGGGGGTGGGTTGGATCTTGTCCGCCCAAGGCTCGTTTCTTCAGGATATTCTGGATGAACTCAGCCATATTGAGCCAACTGCCGCCCAAAGGCTTATAGAGTCGTAAAACACCATGTTCGCACAACCAAATCACGAATGCGGGTGTTTTGTGCGCGGTTAAGTTATTCAACCAGCTAGAACAGCCGTACGTAGGTACTGAGTTGCAATCACTGTATACGACCGTAGTTGTGGTAGAGCCAGGACAAGAGGGACATGCCCGGATATCAGGTCATGCTCGCAGTTCTGATGGGATATTAGACTTAGATCTTGCTTTTCCGACTGAATTGGGTGGTCATGGTCAAAGCACTAATCCAGAGCAACTTTTTGCTGCGGGTTATGCTGCCTGTTTTCATGGGGCGCTTGCTTTAGTTGCTAGGAGAGCAAGAATTGACGCATCTAAAGCGACAGTGAGTTGTGCTGTGACCATTGGTAGAGATCCTGAAGACGGTGGATATATGCTTGCTGTCAGAGTAACTGTCCAAATACCAGGTATAGAACGCGAAAAAGCTGAACAAGTGATTGCCCAGGCGCACAAGCTCTGCCCCTATTCAAAAGCAATTCAGGGCAATGTTGATGTGGAGGTGGCGGTAGTTTGAATAGCCGCCCCCAGGCCTGACTTCAAAACTGGATGTAAATTTTTAAATTCATTCGTTTCCTCTCTAACAGGGCTCAATGTCACGATTCTCCGACGCTGTAGGCGGACTACTGTGTAACTTGTCGTAGCAATAACGATGCTGCTGCGCCAAATTGCAACTATAAGACACAAATCGAGCCTCGCGGCGCAACCAAATTTAGATATGCAGTAGGCAAAGGCACTGGCCTCGGACTTGACATGGCCCGCCGCATCGTTGCCGGGCAGCATCAAGGAGATATTCAATTTGTGTCCCAACCTGGTAAGACAATCTTTAGAGTTTGCTTGCCCATAGACCGAGCAAAACCCTAGCCCAACCCGCCTCCATCAATATCAAACCGCATACCCGACACGTAGGAGGCGGAATCGGATGCCAGCCACATTACGGCATTGGTAATCTCTTCTGGCTGAGCAACCCGCTGCATCGGATAAGGGGCGACTAGCTGTTCTTCGGTAACGCCCCAATCGCGCTGCACTCGCTCCCACATAGGGGTGTCTACGCCACCGGGGGCGATCACGTTGATCCGAATAGTTTTGCCATATTCTTGAGCGGCCATCTTCGTCATGTGAATCACAGCAGCTTTGCTAGCCCCATAGCCAATAATATTTGGGAAGGCCCGGTGACCACCGATACTGGCATTGTTAATAATCGAACCGCTAGTTTCGAGCAGGTGGGGGATTTCGTACTTCATGCCCAGGAAAACCCCTCTGGCATTCGTGCTCATCAGGTCATCAAATTCGTCAATGTCAGTCTCGGCAATATTCGCCGGGGGATAGTCAATGCCAGCATTGTTAAAGGCGATATCTAAACGGCCATACTTAGCAATGCAACTGTCTACAAAAGTCTTAACCTCTGGGGCATTGCGCACATCTGCTTTCATGTAGGTTGCTTCGCCCCCCATGTCTCGAATCTTGGCTTCGACCTGCTGACCCAGGTCCTCTCGCCGACCACAAAAGAAGACGCTAGCGCCTTTCTGGGCAAAGGCTTTGGCAGTGGCTTCGCCGATGCCGGAGGTCGCTCCGGTAATGAGAACAACCTTCTCGGCAAATCCACCCCCTGGATTAGCCGCCATCGCTACCGGCTCAGGTGATGTGCTGCTGGCATTAGACTTCCTGGCTTGACCAACCGCTGCAACAGTCGTGGTTAAGCCCGCAGCAGCGAACGTCCCAGTGGTGAGAATCCGACGGCGAGTAAAGTCAGTCACGGTTATATCTCCTCGTTGTTTCGGTGCAAAATTGATCAAGGCTTGTTTCGCATTCTGCTGCAAAGGAAAAAGTAATGATTAAACTGAGTATCCTAGGCAAGTTGCCCTCCGGTTACGTCTAGATCCATGCCATTGATAGAGGTCGCTTCATCCGAAGCCAGAAACATCACGACCCGAGCCATTTCTTCAGTTGTCATGATGCGAGGTGTGACAAAATTGGGCGCCATTTGCGCATAGGTCAATCCTTGATACTCAAAAGAGCGTCGCAGCATTGGCGTATCAACCGCCAGAGGAGAGATGGAATTGATGCGAATATTGCGGCTGGCATTAGCCGTGGCGGCTGCTTTGGTCAAACCGATGACGGCGTGTTTGTTGGCGTTGTAGTGGGGCGTATTGGCAAACCCTCGATGCCCAGCAACTGAGGCCATATTGATGATGATGCCGCTGTTTTGCTCGATCATGATGGGTAGCTCGTACCGCATCGCATAGAACACACCGTCAAGGTTAGTGGCGATCATGTCGCGATAGTTGTTGAGATCCATGTCTTGAATCTCAACGGGGGTCATGAAGATACCAGCATTATTGAAAGCGATATCTAAGCGGCCATATTGTTCAACGGCGGCGTTAACAAACTGTTCAACTTGTTGCGGGTCGCGCACATCAGATTGAATATAAGCGGCGTCTCCACCTGAGGCGCGAATGTCGCTTTCTACTTGCTGTCCGAGGTTGGCGCGACGCCCGTTAAAGGCAACCCTAGCCCCTTCTCTTGCGAAGGCTTTGGCGGTTGTTTCACCAATGCCGGAGGTCGCCCCGGTAATCAACACGACCTGTCCGGCAAATCTGCCCGCTGGTTTAGCTGCGATGGTTTCAGACTCAGATTGGTCGAGCGCATTGGTCTTACCCGCTGATACAGCGGCGGCCAATCCGGCAGTGGCGACGGCGCCTGTCGCTAGAATTTTGCGTCGATTGATGTTTGACATGATTTCTTAAAGACTACGTTCAAAGACGGTGTTCAACTCGGCTCAGATGCGTTTAATTTTTAATAAACAATTAAAGCCTACGACCAACATTGCCCAAAAGACTATGAAGATATTGCTATCTTGCAAACATAATCTTGCGAACATAATTGCCGGGAGTGGTCCCCACCTGACATTTGAAATGCCAGCCGAAATGGCTGTGATCGTAGAATCCAGTCATTTCGACGACGTTAGCGATGGGGAGACCCTGGGCCAAAAGCTTTCTGGATTGGGCGATGCGTAGCTGAGTTTGATAAGCACCGGGGGAGATGCCCACTGTTTTGCTAAACACACGACAAAAATAAAATCGGCTTAGACCTGCGATCGCAGCCAATTCTTCGAGGGAGATGTCATCGGCGTAATGGGCGTGGAGATAATCACGGGCATGCTCTACGGCTTTATGAACTGGCTTTACTGGTTGGACAGCGGATTGATTTGAAGCATGGTTTGCAATCAGATAAGTGAGAAAATCCCAGAGCGCTGTTTCTTGCTCAAGCTTAGAATTTTGCCTGTCGGTAGCTGCTTGAAGCGTTAGAAACAAGCGGTTTAACTCAGAGTCAGTGATGAAGGCGGTTGGGAAAAAGGGATCACGGGTGCGCTTTTCGGCCATCTCCTCAGCTACAAGCTGTAACCACATTGGATCAATATGCGCCATGCCAAAATGGGCAGGTTTCGGTAGAGAGGCGCGATCGCTAGGCGCATGGACCTCACCGGAATGAATAACACTTAGACTGCCCTTGGGAATTGCATGGTGAGCCCCGCGATAGAAGTACTCACCCTGACAGTCAAAGCTCAATCCAAACTGGTATTCGGCATGGGCATGCTTGGGCAGGGGGTTAACAGCGCCTGATGTGTAAGCATATTGCTCTAGCAATATGCCATTGGATTCCCATGCCTGGACAGAGACTTGTGCTGCTTTAGGTTGCATACCATCTACATTGTGAACAACTTAAAGTTTAGGGTTAGACCTTCCCCCTACTCTTTCACAGCCTCCATAGAGCTCTTCTATAATAAAATGAATGCGCAGCTCTATCTTTCTCCAGCGCCTAAAAGTCAGAGTTTAGACATACTCAGGAAATCATTCAGTGGAACGCGCAACCTTATATAGATCCCGATCTCAAATTCGCTTACCTCGAATTCGACGGTCTCGTTCTGGAGGTGGCTGGCGGTGGCAGTCCGATCAGTATCCAGCCAGAACCGACAACCATGCAGGAGGACTATACTCGGGCAGGATACGCCCACATTTGCTTTGAAGTGAGTGACGCCGAAGCTGCAATGGCTGAGTTGGAAGCACGCGGCGTCGAAATCTACGCAGGTCTCTTTCCAATGAGACCTTGAACCGTACATTCTTCCACATCAAAGACCCAGCGGGCACATGGATTGAGTTTGTCGAGATCCATGACCAACCTACGCAATCCTGAGCCTTAAGGAAAACAGATTACTGACAACACCATTGAACATGCTAATGAATGCCGACTAAATCAATTGCAATAGAGATTCAAAGTCAGGCATTCCAGTCACAGTCAATTGGAGCATCGTTGCGCATCTCATGGGGTTAATGAGGAGGAACGGCATTTTAAGCGACAATAAGCTTAACCGATCAAATTTTCTTGGGATCTAAACAAAGGTCAGTATGAGCAGAAAATGAAAAATGGAGCAGCGGACTTATCGTAGTTATGCGCAATGGGTGGCTAGCGGCGCGCTCGCGCCTATGACTGAACATAAACATTTGTTAACTGAACAGCAGTATCTTACCCTGGAGATATTGTTGCTATTGATACAAGCCCATCGGCAAGTCAAACTCTCTACATTAGCCAGTTTATTTCCTCAACCCATTAAATCTCCGAGTCGTAAACGCAACCTACAACGTTTTTTAGACCTGCCCCAACTCTGCGTTAAATTGTTGTGGTTTCCGTTGATAAAATTGTGGATTAGACAAGCAGAAACAGGACATAACCTTAATCGAGAACAGCGTCGATATCTAAAAAAGAGAAAACATCAAAAATATGGTTATTGGTTGATTGCGATTGACCGAACACAGTGGAAAGGTCGGAATGGCTTTATGATTACAATCGTCTGGGGGACTCATGCATTACCCCTCTATTGGGAAGTATTAAACCAGGTAGGAAATAGTGATCTAAAGACTCAAAAGCGCTTGTTGAAAGTGGCGCTCTCGCTGCTGAAGAACTCTCGCGTCCTGGTGTTGGGAGACCGAGAATTCCATAGCCCAAAACTCGCCGTATGGCTTGATGGTATGGGAGTACACTTTGCTTTACGCCAGAAGAAGGACCTCCATTTCCAAGAACACGCTGGGGAAGAGTATCAAATCCTTAAAGACCAAGAATTCAAGCCTGGAATGTCTAAATTTTATATGGGTGTAAAGTGCAATAAGGGAGATGGTTTAGGACCGTTCAATATTGCGGTTTATTGGAAACGGAAGTATCGAAAAAAAGGACCCAAAGAACCCTGGTATATCTTGACAAATTTATCAACACTCAAACAAACATTGGCCGTATACCGATGCAGGTGGGGAATAGAGATATGCCAGCCTCAATACCCCCATAGTCTTCTCCATCTTTATGCTGAGGTGGTCTAGTCGCAGACTGACATTTTGCCATTAGTTTTCTCCGGTGAAGATTTAACAGTGAATGAGTTTGAGGTCGTTTACTC
>JASJDH010000418.1 GCA_030065175.1 Leptolyngbyaceae cyanobacterium MO_188.B28
GTGACCCTTGGGCTATACAGCACCCTAAGCAAGGCTTTATCCCCTCCCAGACCGCTCATGTTCTAACCGATTTAGAATACCCTCACATCCGCCTGGAATTGTGGATCGGGTTTTTTTGCCGCCCCAAGCACAGCAATACTGGCGTTGGTTTTCCGACATCCGTTGCACATTTGAAAAATCAGCGCCTTCCACGACAGCTCCGGTGAAAGCGCCAGTTCGATAATCAGGACTCTCTGTTCGACTGCGCGGAGAAGCAGTCTCAACGGATCCATAGAAAAAACGGGCCCCCATGATATCCGCTCCCTTCAACATGACATCAACTAAGATTGTTCGGGACAGATTGGCGCGGACTAAATCGGCGACCTGAAGGTTGGCCCGGATCAGATTGGCTTCACTCAGGTCGGTCCACCGTAAATCAGTGCCTGAAAGGTTGCTCGCCGCCAACATCACCCCTAGATCAATGACGCGGGTGCCGTGGTCGCGATCCTCGGCATAGCCGCCCACTCCATCTAAAATGGGCCGTCCTAGACGACGATCGCGCTTCAGCGGAGATAGCAGCCTGGATCGAGAGAGAAATTGAATCACCTTGGCCTTGCCCACGGCGTCCACACTGCCCAGAATAGCCGCTGTGCGAGCTTCAGCGATCGCCCGCTCCTGGGGCCAATCCTCCAGCAAGCCTTCTTCATCCAACACCAAATCAGAAATACCTTGGAAAAAAGAGTCAATGGTCTGCTGCTGAGTAATTCGGTTCTGCTGCTCCGTCAGGTCCCGGGAGATAACATACTGACGCCAGGCGACATAGAGGGCGATACCGGCAATCAAAATTTGGCCGAACGCCCCTAAGAAATCCCCAAGCGAACCCACAATGTCCCAACGAATCCCCTTGCCCCACTCACCAATGCGTCCGTTTAAACCACTGATCTGCATTAACCCGACTCCGCCCAACAGGGCGCCAGGAATCGCGATCAATAGCGATCGCTGTTGCGGCGATAGCTCTATCAGCAAAGTCTGCAAAGAGGGCCAAATGAGTCGGAGGGAAATTGTGAGGGCGACCAGGGATCCAGCCAACGTCAGCCAGAAATTATCCAAACTCAGCCCCATCAATATAATTAGGATGGCCCCGACTGCAATCAGCGTAGCCGGGGGTCGGCTATCGCCCGACGGTTCAGTCCTGGCCGCTGTGGGGACCCCCTTCTCAGGAACAGCGGGTCGGTCTGAGCGCTCATTAGAGCCTCCATTATTAGCAGAGCCCAATGTCATCGGCTGATGCAGGGATGAATCCGTCGGGTCAGCCTCTGACGCTTCTCCGCCGTTCGGAGAGGAATGATCCGTTCCTTCGGAAGGATGCGATGATCTCTCAGTGGATTCAACCGGATAAGGTAGATGAATAGGGTTAGGTTCAGATGACCTCGGATTCGAGGGGTTGGGATTCTGGGTCATGACTTTGGCTCAGCCGCCAGGTTCCGTTTTTTATCGAGCAGGTAAATCCTGCCTTATCCTAGCCGTTACTTTCCGCCGCTAAACACATTCGCCAAACAAATTCGCTAAACCAAGTAACGAAAAGAATGAAAAAGCTATGGGTGACGGGGGCAAGCGGTTTTTTGGGATGGCATCTCTGCCAACTGACCAAACAGAGCTGGGCTGTTTGGGGCGCATACTGGACCCAATCGATTGAAACGCCAGAAATTAATCTGGTTCAGTTGGACTTAACGGATTACCCCGCTGTGAAGCGAGCCTTTAAGCAGATCCAGCCTGATGCGGTGATCCATACAGCCGCTCAATCGAAGCCTAACTTTTGCCAGACCCATCCCGATGAAACCTACCCGATAAACGTTACAGCCTCAGTGAATTTGGCGAATCTCTGCGCCGAGGCGGCGATCCCCTACGTTTTCACCTCCACGGACTTAGTTTTCGATGGCCGTAACCCTCCCTATCGAGAGGCTGATCCAATGTGTCCCATCAATCACTATGGCGAACAAAAAGCGATCGCGGAGGATGAAATTCTAAGGGCGTATCCCCAGGCGGCGATTTGTCGCATGCCCCTCATGTTTGGCGCTAAAACTCCCACCGCCCAGAGCTTTCTGCAGCCTTGGCTGAAGACGCTAAGGGCGGGAAAACCCCTGAAGCTGTTCACGGATGAATTCCGTACGCCGATCAGCGCTAACACCGCTGCCACGGGTCTCCTGCTGGCGCTAAACAAGGTTAATGGCCGACTTCATCTAGGCGGCCATGATACGATTTCTCGCTTTGAATTTGGCCGATTATTGGCCGAGGCGGGTCAATTTTCTCCCCACCAGCTTCAACCCTGCCTTCAGCAGGATATGCCGATGCCAGCTCCCCGCCCCAAGAATGTTTCCATGGATAGCGCTAAGGCATTCGCCTTAGGGTATGCGCCCCCCCAGTTAAAACCAGAATTGGCGAAAATTGTAGGGCGCGGTTAGGGATCAGTGGATATTCAAACCATCCGTCATGGGACCAAGAACCCCTGTAAAGTATCAATAGGTATCAGCAAGTATTGCCGCTTCCGTTCCCGTTTCCTTAAATGAGCCCATGAGTTCCTCAGAATTTACTCCCCTTATTTTTCTGGCTGCGGTCGTGATCCTCGTGTCAGGCTTTTACCGGGCTAGACCCCACGGAAAACTAGGGCTGCTAGCTTGGTTCCAGTCAGTGGTGTTGATGGCTCCTTGGCTGCTATTTTTTGGATTGTTTGCGGTTGGCGTTTACCTAAACCTAGCGGGTATCTTACTGCTGATTGTGATCTCAGTTGGATTTTATATCTACCTGGGCCGCCAACTGCGAATCATGGGACAGAATGAGTTAAACATTAAGCGCGCCGCGCCCTTGACTGACACCGCCAAAGACACTGAATCGGCGGACGACGCCTCCCGCAGCATTGAGGGGGAAGCAGAGGAGGGTCAGGAAACCCAACCCCCCAAAACATCAGACCAGGAAGCGGAGTCGCCTCCTTTATTAACGCCAATCCCGCAAGAAGATATCAGCCTGATTGAGGATATTTTTGGGATCGACTCCTTTTTCAGAACCGAAACCATTCCCTACCAAGAGGGGGTCATCTTTAGAGGGAATTTACGGGGGAGTCCGGAAGCGACCTACGCTAAATTGTCCGCAACGTTGCAAGCAAAACTGGGCGATCGCTATCGCCTAATGTTGATCGAAAGTCCAGAAAATAAACCTGTTGTGATCGTCCTGCCTAGCAGTTCGGATCCAATACCTACCACAAGGACGCAGAAATTTCTGGCGGCGGTGCTAGGCGTAGCCACCCTAGGCACCTGTTTAGAAGCAAGCGGTATCTTGATGGAGTTTGATTTCTTTCAAGAGCCCGGTCGAATCCAAGAAGTCATCCCGATTGCGCTTGGCGTTATCGCCGTCCTAATCGCCCATGAAATAGGGCATCGGATTTTGGCCCAACGCCATCAGGTAAAGCTGAGCCCTCCCTTCTTCATCCCCACCTGGCAGATTGGCTCCTTTGGCGCACTGACCCGATTCGAATCCTTGCTGCCAAATCGGTCAGTGCTTTTTGACATCGCCTTTGCGGGTCCTGCGGCTGGCGGAATCGTTTCCTTAACCCTGTTAATTTTAGGCTTATTGCTATCTCATCCAGGGAGTTTCTTCCAAATCCCGGCTGAATTTTTTCAAGGCTCCATATTGGTGGGAGCTTTGGCCCGGGTGGTGCTAGGTTCAGCGCTACAACAGGCGCTGGTTGATATTCATCCGTTAGCGGTTATCGGTTGGTTTGGATTAGTCATCACCGCCATCAACTTGATGCCGGCGGGTCAGTTAGATGGCGGCCGAGTTATTCAAGCGATTTATGGTCGTAAGGTGGCGGGACGAACCACGGTGATCACCCTGGTGATCTTAGCGATCGTCTCCTTTGTCAATCCGTTGGCGCTGTATTGGGCTGTTTTGATCTTATTTCTACAGCGCAATCTGGAACGTCCTAGCTTGAACGAGATCACTGAACCTGACGACACGCGAGCTGCATTAGGATTATTGGCGCTATTTTTAATGTTGGCGACTTTGTTGCCTTTAACCCCCAGCTTAGCGGGGCATCTTGGCATTGGGACGTAATATCATATGGCAGGCAGTCTCCCCCAAATCTTACTGCTTTTCGACATCTCCGTTATTCTCAACGGGAGCACTCGGTTGTGGCGAGGCTATCGACAGATTGGGGCTTGCTGGCTGCCTCAAGTCGTTTTGGATGAAGCACGCTTTTTGCAGAACCGCGCTCCAGACCCGTCTCAGGAAAAGATAGCCAGAGAGTTCTTTCGGTTCTATCCCGATAGTAATTGGCAGGCGACGGATGAGACGATGTCCCACCCCGCACTCCAACCTCCAACAGGCCAGCAATTAAGCAAACGGGCTAGGCAGGTGATAGCAATTGCCGAATGCGCCTACGGCGTCTCTCAGCACTTCCCGGAGCAACTGGTGGTGTTGGTGAGTGATTATCAACCCTTGCTAAAACGGATGCAAGCATTACAGGTCCTCAATCTTTGCGGGATAACTGGACTCGCTCTGAAGCAGTGGAGTCTATCCGGAAATCGGCCTGAGACGATTAACCAAGCTTGTCTCTCCATGAAGACAGCGGGAATTAGACAGAGAACAGCTGAGGTTAGACAAAAGGATGTCCAACCAAAGAATGTCAGCTCGCCTACATCTATTAGACAACCTACATCCATTCGGCAAACAGCGCAAAACTTACCTGCCGCTAAACCGTCAGCCCAACCCTCTGTAACCGCTCGCCCCAAAACTCGAAAACCCAAGGTTTCTCCCTCTCGCCGGGACGTCCCTAATATCCATAAGATTTCTCGATTCTACGCCCTGTCTCAACTGGTTTCGCTCGTGATCTCCCTAGCAGGGTTTGTGATTGTCGGATTCATGGTTTGGAGATTAATTCAACCCGAGAAATTTCAACAGTTTTGGCGGCGATATAACCTACCACAACTCGGTAGGATTTCGGATGGTCAGGAAAACTTCGAGAGTCATCGCCCGTTGGGCAAGGCGCACTACAGGGGGAGCGCTTTCACTGTTAGGATTCAGTCGCCAGAAAATTAGACACCTCCGCATGCATAAGCGCAATATCTGGATCACGTTGAATGGCCTGATAATATCGCTTTTCCACTATTGTTCCAGTTTCTGAGGGTCTCAGTAATGCATGGGCCTCTTCTAATAATTCATTCGCTCTTTGGAGCGTAATCACTTCTTTGGCGCTTAATTCTTCATCAATTTGAACAATAAATTGGGAGAAGGGCCGTAGCCAACTAAACCATCCATCGCCAATAACCAACCGAAAAAACTCTCCATTGGTTTGAATGCGTCCGTAGCGCCGCTCGTAAACCTTTCTCTCAGAGTTTAACAGCGCTTTATGCAAGCGAAATAACTTGCTCCGAACCTCACGCAAACGTCGGAATGGCTGATCAAGAGGCTGATTGTTTATAGACATGGAAACAGATGACAACTAACGCCTTTCATCATCTTGTCATAAACCCCCATCCATTCATCCACCCATCCCGCTTCCTTCCACCAGGAATTTAACTTCTCCTAATCCCAAATTTAAGAGAATCCGCAAAAATTTACCTTCTTTATTGAAAACTCTAGATTTCCAGAGCAATCATCTGGAAATAAGTCCATCAATACCAGCCTAACGAGGAGGCTGACATTCGCTCACAGTCATTACGAATACATCAAAACAATACAAATGCATGATGAATGTATTGCCAGCTTATTTACCTCTCTCGGCAGACAAAATCTGTATAACTACCGTTCCCATTATTTTTTGGGGACGTCATGCTGGTTTAAGGTCCATTGCCCGCTAGCTGAGCGCCCATTAGCCGAGGAGCGGGGATAAGGCGATGATTGACCCATAATACGGAGCCACAAGCGCAGATACCCATAACCTATGAGCAGAAACAATCCACAAACGCTACAAGTTCCGTCTTATGGGTACTACAACCCTAGACAATGGACCTTAATCGACTCCCTAACCTGTTCAGGATGCCATGGAGAGGGATGTTCTGGATGTGGATGGAGCGGTGAGATTTGGCTGCTAGGCGAGAAAGATCGAACTAGGCGCAGCAGCTTACGGATTAAGTCATGGGCGTCTCAATAATGATGTAAAAGTTCCTGTAAATGTTCAATCCATTAAATTCAATCCATTAAATATTCAGTTAATTGATTGCTTAACCAATGAATCAGGCCTTAGCAAATGGTTGGAGATTCAATAGGACGCACCAAACTGATAAGCAACCGTGTGGTGGTATAGCCCAGGGCTAGCAAGCAGAAGCTCATCACCAAGCCAGAAAAAATCAGACCAAGAATTAGACCATCTAGCAGATTGAAATTGTAGTCATGATTGTTGGGATAGCCAGTGCTAGAGAAACTTAGTTTCATTGCTTTTGATTCCTAGGGGGAAGAATACAAGACCACATGGCGATAAATATGTTATTAAACTTTTTTTATTAGGCTTCCTCAACTATTTCCTATGACTCTCTACAGTTAACCGAATCGTCATCAGCAAATTTATGTAATTTCTTAAAACTTTCCTCCCAAACCCGGAACAAAATTGAGGGCGGAGGCGGAAACTACGATTTCTGTCATAGTACGGTTTATACTGGCCCATGATCATGACAGGCAGTCTCATGTGGCTTTCCCCCTTCCTTTCAAATACCCTTAGCCGGGATATTTTTGCATCCTTGGCGACATTGATATTGGCCCTGAGCTGGTTACGCATAATGGACGCCCTCGCCCTTGGCGGATTGATCGAGCAGACGTTAAGCCGCAAGCTTATTCATATCGGTACAGGACCGATGTTTGTGCTGTGTTGGAACCTATTCAGCGACAGTCCTCAAGCCCGCTTTTTAGCCGTTCTCACCCCATTGATAATTACCCTCCAGTTTTTTGCGGTAGGGCTTGAATTAATTCAGGATCCTGCCGCTGTTCAGGCTATGACCCGACATAACGATCCCCGCGAGATCCTGAGAGGTCCTGTTTACTATGGCCTGGTTTTTGTGATGTGCACCTTAGTCTTCTGGCGGTCTTCGCCGATCGGGATCTTGGCGCTAATGCTGATGTGCGGCGGAGATGGTCTGGCGGATATTGTCGGTAGACGATTAGGTAAGCACAAGTTGCCCTTCAATCCCAATAAGAGTTGGGCTGGATCAGCAGCGATGCTCTGCGGCGGATTTATATTTGGATTTGGTTTTTTGGTCTTATTTAACGCCTTTGGCAATTTTCAACCCTCGCTGAATTTGCCCGCAACGGCGGCGGCGGTTGGAGCGATCGCATTGGCGGCCACCGTCGTGGAAGCGCTCCCCTTTAGGGATATTGACAATCTGACATTGACCGGTGTGGCGGTGGTGTTGGGATTGACCTTACTTTGACATCCCGAACATCCCTTCCCCCCATCCCTCCTGACTTAAACAGTTTGACCGATGGAATATATCATTAAAGAGATCTTTCAAGATAAAACCTTACGGGATATCTCTTGAAATGGGCATTCATAATGATTGCCTATATCCAGATCCTAACGTTCATTTTTTTCCTACAATTGCTCTGAAAGCAAGCGAAGCCATAACGACTATGCTCAACAAAGCAATCTCTAAGCTCAAAGTTTGGTTCCCCGCACCTGAGGTCCACGCCCACTGTGATGGCCCTTGTGGTGTTTATGATCCCTCTGCCGCCCGAATCAATGCTGAGGCAGTTCTTTCAATGACCAAGAAAATCCTGGACCTTGAAGCGCCGGCTCAGGGTGATAAGGCAGCGTTGATTGCGTATGAAAATACGCTCTCTCGCTTCATTGCGATTAAGGAAGAACAGGCTCAATTGGCTAAGAAGGAATTGCTCATCCTCTGGACTGACTACTTCAAGCCAGTTCATCTAGAGAAATATCCCGATCTTCACGATACCTTCTGGAAGGCGGCTAAACTCTGCTCTGCCTGCAAAGTTGAGGTTAGTCTGCAACATGCCCAAGAGCTGATGGCGGCGGTCCAGAAAGTTCATGACATGTTCTGGGCTACCAAGGATCGCCCAATTACTTGGTACACCGCTAGCTAGACCAATAATTCTGATTTAACTACATGACATCTCCACGAAGGAAGGCGGGAGGGGGTGGAGAGTCAATTGTAGTGACTGTTATGTGGGCTCAGCAATATTGCTGGGCCTCTCCAATGTTGGAATGGATAAGCAATTGAGCCCCATTACGTTGGGCGACCTACTCCTTTGGCTTTTGAGACGGCGGAGACGTTTTCGGGTGACCGGACGTTCGATGGAGCCTCTATTGCAACCAGGAGACGAAATCCTAATCGCCCCGAGAGCCTATTGGCGATCGCCCCCTTCTATCAGCGATATTGTGATCGCCCGCCGTCCCGATCGATTAGATTTACGGGTAATCAAACGAGTCACAGACGTATCTGCGGATGGGGCCTGTTTTTTGACAGGAGACAATTTGCAGGCCAGCACCGATAGCCGCACATTCGGCTGGGTCACCCCCGAACATATCCTTGGCCGAGTCACTTGCCGCTTTTTTTAAATTCAACCCAGTTTGGATCAAGGTGTGGGGTTAGTCCGGTGATAAAACAAGTAACAAGTAACCGGTGGAGCATAGTGAGTGGCA
>JASJDH010000419.1 GCA_030065175.1 Leptolyngbyaceae cyanobacterium MO_188.B28
TCCAACGCCAATAAGTCCAACGCCAATAAGTCCAACGCCAATAAGAAGGACATTTCATCTCACATCGAAGTGCTTGAATCCCTATATGAAGGCTCTTTACCCCTTTCAGAGGGCAATCATACGGCTGAGACTCCTCAAATCCTGGCAACCCAGGTTTTAGCCGCCGATTCTTGCGTTCAATCAAAGGTCTTGAATCATAAACCAGCCCTTGTCGCCGCCAAAAACACCCCGTCAAGAACACCATCAAAGACCTTCAAGACTTTCTCAACCCCTCGCTCAGCTTTCCTGGCGCGCTTGAATCTGGAACTGACGCAACATATTGGCTCAAAGGCGGATTATTTAATCAACAAACTTCTGTCTGAACGCCCCAATATAGAACCGCAACAGATGATTGAAGCGATCGCGGCTGAAATTCCTCACATGGATGAATCAGAGAATATCCTAGCTTCTTTGAATCGGTTAAATTATTACTATTCAGCTAATTAGTCAATTAGTTGAATAGCGATTTCTAGGATCATCTTTATTACGTCTCACAACCATCCTTAAGATTACTTAAGCCCACCCTTAAAAAACATCAAAACCAGTAAACGGATAAGGGAATTTACGAACCGAGTCTAAGATAGCTAAACCCACGTCAAGTTGAGCCTCTGGCTTATCATTTAAGCCGGGACAATCTGGCGGGGAAGGGATATAGAAGTCTCTCAGGAACTGAATTCTGACTCCTGACTTCTGTACTCCTTTCTAGGGAAAATTTCCCGAGACAATTGTTAAGCGTAAGCATCTAAACCCTACCATCAAGAGGGGATTTACCGGCATATGAAATGCCGCCGCTCCTCATCTTAAGGGTTTCTTCCCATTTTTTAGGGTTATTTTTTTACTGAATGGGCAATCTATCATTTATGTCTTAACAAGAAGCAGAAATGCTGTCATGCAGTCAATCGACCTAAGTATTCAGTCATCTGATTTGGAATTGGCAATGGAGCGCTGTTTCCTGACAGTTTCTCCTAGGATAGCTTTGCCAGTCATAATTGGGCGTATGGGTCGGAACAACACAAGCTGTTCTTTTGTGGTGGAGTCTGATCAGCTTGTCGGGGTTTTTACAGAACGTGATGTTGTAGGGCTTACCGCAGCTGGGGTCAATTTTTCGGAAAAGGCGATCACCGACGTAATGACCCGGAATATAACGCCCATCATTCAATCCCAATTCCCAAACCTATTCACTTCAATCTCCTTACTTAAGGAAAATTCGATTCGCCTCCTCCCCGTTGTCAATGGACAAAATAAGCTGTTAGGAGTTGTTACTCCGACAAGCATTTGTCGTATCCTCCAACCCGTTAATTTGCTCAAATGGCAGCGGGTTTTCAATGTAATGACAACTCAAGTCTGTTATGCCCCCCCTACTGCGTCTGGATTGAGCCTAGCTCAGATGATGGCGGAGCAACGGGTTGATTATGTGGTGATAGTAGAGGAGAGGACTGAAAATTGGAAATTAGGGAAAGGCCGAAGAAAAAGCGTGCGCCAACTTTCTTTTTCCCCCCTTCATTCCCTAACTCCCCTTGGCATTATTACCGAACGTGATATTGTTCAACACTTAACGCTTGGAAGGAATCTGGAGCAAATCCAAGCACAAGCAATGATGAGCGCGCCGCTGATTACCGCCCATCCTGAAGATTCGCTTTGGGAGGTTAATCAGAAAATGCAGCGTCTTCATACCCGGCATTTAGTAGTTACCGGGCAGCAGGAAGAATTAGTGGGCATTATTACTCCCATCAATCTCCTGCAAACCCTAAACATTCGGGAGATGTTTTGTGCAATAGGAACGATTCAACAAGTTGTCGATCATCGAAATGCCAAAGTCAATCAAAAACGGACAGAAGCCAAGCTAAGGCGGGCGCAAGCAGAAATTGAGCTGCAGGTTAAAGAACAAGCCGCGAAGTTGAAAATCGCCAATAAGCTATTATCCCGAGAAATCCAACATCGTCGGCAGATTGAAGAATCCCTCAAGCATCAAACTGAGTTAGAAAAGTTAATTAGTGAAATTTCCAGCAAATTTATCAATCTAGGTCCAGATGCGGTGGATGATGAAATCACGAACGCATTACAGGCCATTAGCCAGTTTATGCAAGCTGATAGAGGGTGCTTTATTCTAACCTCTGACGAAAGCCAATCCCCTCGTTATGCCTACACATGGCGCTCTCCAGACATTGAATCCATGCAGCCAGACCCTAAAGTGGGTTTATTGGAGGTAGAAGCGCATTGGCTAGAGGACCAGCTTCAAAAGTTTGGCATGGCGCGAATCTGTTCACCCTCCGATTTGCCGCCCAAAGCCAATTTTGAAAAGACATTTTGTCAAGGGCATGGTATCAAGTCACTTGTCGCGTTAAAGATTGGCTGCAGCGCTTCATCAATGGGCTTGCTCAGCATTGAGGCCGTGCAAGCCGAAAAACATTGGAGTGCAAAAGATATTACTCGTTTGAGAATTGTTGCGGAGATTTTTGCAAATGCTCTGGAGCGTCGGCGAACCCAGGAGGAGTTGGAAGAACGCACTCGAGATTTAGAACGCTCAAATGCTGAACTAGAACAGTTCGCCTATGTAGCCTCCCATGACTTGCAGGAACCACTGCGGGCGATAACCAGCTACGCCCAACTGTTGACGAAACGCTATGCAGGTAAACTCGACGACAAGGCAAATAAGCATCTCGACTACATTGTGGATGGCGGAAATCGCATGCAGCGATTGATTCAGGACTTGTTGAATTATTCGCGAATTAGTACAAAAGGCAAGGCGTTTCAGCTAACCGCGTGTGATGATGTCTTAGAGAAGGTATTGGCGAATTTAAAGATTTCCATTCGCAAAGCTGGCGCTAAGGTTACTTCTATCCCATTGCCTAAGGTGATGACGGATGAAGGACAACTTATCCAACTGCTACAAAATTTGATCAGTAATTCAATCAAGTTTAAGAGCGCCTCTCCTCCCCAGATACATATCTCAGCGGTCAAACAGTTGGGGAAACAAGGGGAAGGAGGAAATGGCGGGGAAACAGGTTCTACCTCCCTTCCCTTCCCTTCCCAATCAGACAATTGCTGGCTGTTTTCAGTCCGTGACAATGGCATTGGAATTGATCCAGAGTATAAAGATCGCATTTTCACCATATTCCAACGACTGCATACTCGAAGCCAATATCCAGGCACAGGCATTGGCTTAGCGGTCTGCAAAAAAATTGTGGAACGTCACGGGGGAATGATCTGGGTTGAATCAGAACTTGGCCAAGGCTCAACCTTTTATTTCACAATCCCTGATAATCCTGAGTAGGCTTGAGGGAATGCAAATTAAACTATTTCAATTTCACGCTTCCCCAACCCCAAACTAAAGATAGGATTGATTTTTTTCACAGCCTACTAGAGCGCTGAAACAACCTTGTAAATTGCGCCCGTGATCAGACTGAGTTGTTCCGGTCCAATAATGTAGGGCGGCATCGTGTAAACGAGTCGGCCAAACGGACGCAGCCAAACTCCCTGATCAACAAACTGCGGTTGCACAACTTTCATATCAACTGGGTGATGCAATTCCACGACACCAATAGCGCCCAAAACTCGAACATCTTTCACCGCCGGAAGGATGCGACAAGGTTCCAGTCCTTGCTTGAGTTGCGCTTCGATGGATCCGATTGCAGATTGCCAGTCATAGCTGTGAAGCAAAGCTATATTTTCCAGCGAGACCGCACAGGCCAGGGGATTTCCCATAAATGTCGGACCATGCATAAATACCCCTGCTTCCCCTTTGGCGAACGTCTGACTGATTTCGCGAGTTGTCAACGTTGCCGCCAAAGACATAAACCCGCCTGTGAGCGCTTTGCCAATGCAGAGGATGTCAGGGTGGATCCCAGCATGTTCACAAGCAAACAGTTTACCGGACCGTCCAAAACCTGTTGCAATCTCATCTAGAATGAGTAACACATCATGCGCTTGGCAAAGTTCTTTTGCGCGACGCACATATTCAGGGCTGTAAAAGCGCATACCGCCCGCACCTTGAACCACCGGTTCAAAAATTGCCGCCGCGATTTCCTCTCCGTGGTTTTCCAGCAACGCAGAGAAACTGGCGATGTCCTCTTCACGCCAAACTCCTTCAAATGGAATCTGGGGCGCATCAGCAAAATACTGGCCCATCAATACATCACGAAACAGGTGATGCATCCCGTTGATAGGATCACACACAGACATGGCTGCAAAGGTATCGCCATGATATCCATTGCGAATGGTGAGAAATCGATGCTTCTCGGGTTTACCTAGACTGCACCAATACTGAACCGCCATCTTCATAGCGACTTCGACTGAAACCGAACCCGAATCGCAGAAGAAAACATGTTGCAGCGGCTCTGGAGTCAGTTCAATCAGCCGCTGGGCAAGCATCACCGCCGGTTGATGGGTGAGACCGCCGAACATCACATGAGCCATTTGCTCAATTTGTTCATGGGCGGCCCGGTTCAACCGTGGATGGTTATAGCCATGAATACAAGTCCACCAAGAAGACATGCCATCCACTAACGTGCGCCCATCTTCAAGTTCAATGCAAACCCCTTTGGCGGAGCGCACAGGAAACACCGGAAGGGGATTGGGCATGGCCGCATAGGGATGCCAAACATGTTGCCGGTCAAGATCAATTAGTTCCGCAAGGGGTAATGAACTCATGGATTTAGGCTAATGGCTATTGAAATTTTTAGGTTAATTTATGACTCCAATAGCTTTCAATCTAAGGATGAGAAATCATTAAGAGACTAGCTAATTTAGCACGAGCAGAACATTGTCATTCCCTATGAGCTAAAAATAGCAGTCTCTAGGTATGGTGGGCAGCCATCTCCTTGCCTCCTAAACTATGTGGATAGAGCGCAGGAAAATAAGGCCAGAGAATTAAATGCCTGGCCAGAAGCAGAGAGTTAGTTTGGGAGCCTTATTCGCCAGCAGATAAGGGGGCTAGCGCGGATGGAACAACATCTAAATGCCGAAACATCCACCTATCCAAAAAGTTACCGCCTTTTACCGGGAATTATGACTGCCCTGAGTCCCTCAAGCCGTTCTTACATTTATTGCACAGGGCCCCTTCCTCCCCTCACCAACCTCAAACTCGACACTTTGTCCTTCACTCAAAGAGGCGCTCTGAACTTCTGAATGGTGCACAAACAGATCGCTGCCCTCTTCTTGTGCGATAAATCCATAGCCTTTCTGCGCATCAAACCATTTCACTGTACCTTTTGGCATACTTGCCTCCCCTTGCTATGTTCATTTGCAATTGAATCCGTATTCTTCCGAAGACTCGATATCGATGCATTCTCCCAGGTTTTCAATGGTTTGACATGCCCGCTTATTGTATACGATAGAAAACTCATTGCAGGTCAAAAAAAATCGCTAAAGCGTTTCTCACCCCGAAATCTGATAAACACACCGTCGTTCCCCCGCAATGATATGCTCGGTTCTCCCAACCACCTTCGCCTTATCCAAAACGCTTTGAAACACCTCTAACTCACTCTGACAGAGGCCTGCGCAAGCACTCGCCGCTGCACAAATCGGACAATGGTTTTCAATCAGCAAAAAGGAATTCTCCCCCAAGGGTTGAATCTCCGCCATATACCCTTCTTTTGTACGCAAGTCAGCCAACGCCTGCACTTGCGCCGAAAGCGACTCCTGGCCGCTGACCTGCGACTGGTAGGCGGCAATTTGTTGACGGGTTCTAACCGCCAGCAGACGATCTAACCCCTCATCTCCAAACGCCTCTGTCATGGCGCTGAGCAACCCTACAGTCAACTCCGCATACCCCGCCGGAAATAAGTCGTTAGCCGCAGCAGTTAATTGCCAAAGCTTAGCAGGCCGTCCCATCGGACGAGGCTCTTCTGTATAAGTGACCAACTTTTCTGCCTGCAGTGCATATAAATGCTGACGAATCGCCATCGCCGAAACATGCAGCTGCGTCGCCAATACCGATGCGTCCATTGCCCCTTCTTGCTTCAGCAGATTGATGATCGCTCGACGCGTACGGGTGGATTTTTCTTTCGCTTTACTTCCCATGTTTAAGAATATAAAGAAAAAACTTTACAAAATCAACATCAACTCCTATGGCGCCTCATAATGGACTTTATATAGATAATTCTTTAGAAATGAATGGGGAGGCAGGGGGAGATGGGGGGATAGGTGGGTTCTAAGGTGTTTCTTGCTAATGACCAATGACCAATGACCAGTGACCAAAATCTAAAATCCAAAATTCGGAGAGTTAACCATGCCGCCAACCAGTGAACACTACGTAGAAGTTGCTCAAATTGAAGATGTTCGAGAAAAGGGATCGCTAGTGGTTCAGGCTGAAGGATGTGCGATCGCGCTTTTCAGCCACAACGACAAGATTTACGCCATTGATAATCGCTGCCCTCACATGGGTTTCCCGTTGCATCGAGGGAGTGTGAAAGACTGTATTTTGACTTGTCATTGGCACCATGCTCGATTTGATTTAACTAGCGGTGGAACATTTGATATGTGGGCGGACGATGGCCGGGCGTTTCCGGTCAAGTTGCAAGATGGGTCTGTTTGGGTTGATCTCAATCCCCATACTGATCCACTGGCTCATCAACGTCAGCGCTTGGTGGATGGATTGGAGCAAAGCATTTCGCTAGTCATCGCTAAATCTGTGATCGCCTTGCTGAACAAAGACATCAACCCGTCGGATCCGTTCCAGGTTGGATTAGATTTTGGCGCTCGTTACCGTCGAGAGGGATGGGGCGCCGGCCTAACTATCCACACCAGCATGATGAACCTGTTGCCCTATTTGGATGCTGAAGATCAACCCCGAGCGCTGTATCATGGCCTATCCGCCGTCGCCCGCGAATGCGCTGGAGCGCCGCCTCGGTTCGCGATTCAACCATTACCCTCAACGCCTAGCGATCCCCATATGCTCAAAGGTTGGTTTCGCCAATTTATCGAGGTCCGGGACGCACAAGGGGCGGAGCGCTGTTTGGTCTCAGCGGTGAGGGCGGGGACGGATCAATCGCAAATTGCTGAGATGCTGTTCGCCGCTGCCACAGACCATCGCTATATTGATGGCGGGCATACCCTGGACTTTACCAATAAGGCGCTGGAAGCTCTGGATATGACTGACTGGCAGAATGCAGAATGGGTCTTGACTAGCTTAGTCAGGGGGTATGCCCAGGCTGACCGTCGGGAAGAGTCGAACGCTTGGCGTCACCCAATTGATTTGGTGGCGATCCTAGAGTGCGCTTTCGAAGCATTGCACGCGGCGCTGGAAACAGGGCGGAGTCAGCGAGGCAACTGGTCAGGACAAGCACAGTTAGTGGAGATTTTATTGGGAGAGGATCCCCAAGCGATCGCAGATTCTCTTCTGGAAGCTCTACGAGAGGGATGCACAGAGGTTGAACTGGCTGGCGCGGTCACCTATGCAGCGGCTTTGAGGATCGCCCGCTTCCACACCAATAACGACTTTCGAGACTGGGATACAGCCCATCACACATTTACCTTCGCCAATGCCGTTCACCAAGGCCTGCGGCGAGCACCTTCTCCTGAATTACTCCGGGGGGTGTTTGACGCCGCCATGACGGTCTATCTCGATCGTTTCTTGAATGTCCCCCCAGCGCGATTGCCAAAACCGATGGATCACGTTGATCATCCAGAGAAATTATTGACTGAACTCCCTGACTCACTGGACCGTCAGCAGCAAGTCAATGAAGTGGGCGCTTTAGTGGGCCGCTACCTCTACAGTGGCGGGGATGTCGATAAACTATTGGCGATATTGGGCAAATTACTGCTGCGAGAAGACCGCGACTTCCACACAATCCAAAATATTGAAGCCGCCTTTCGACAATATCAGTCTCTAAGGGAGACTGAGGCAGGCGTCCCCATTCTGATTGCAACCGCGCGATATTTAGCCGCCCATGCGCCGACTATGCGATCCCAGGGGCAAACTTACCAGATGGCGGATCGGCTCAATCGTGGGGATCGCGTCTTTGAGGCATAAGAAGGTTACATTTTTTCTCATATTGGCCTCATTTTTCCATCACAGCCCCCTCAGCCGCGTATTTCATCCTAGGTTATAGATAAGGATTTTCTCAATTAATACTGCCCTTAGGAGACTACTACCATGAATCGCTTTATCATCGGCGGTTTATCGCTGCTGCTGGCGTCTACTATTGCTGTCCCGGCTGTCAAAGCATCCGAAGACCAACCGGAAATTCATCTCAACGATGTGGAACAACCGGTTTTGACTGGAGCTGATTTAGTTACCCACGGGGCTAGTTCTAGTTCCATTGGAGGAGGCCCCTTAACCGACGCGCCTGATCCTGAACAAGTGGCTGATTCTATTCAGATTGACCGGAGTGCGCTCTCAAAATTTGAAATGCAGCCTAGTCCTGAGGCAGGTCCAACCGAAGCCCATGGGAATCGGAGTGTGAGTTTCCCCCTGGAGTAGGGTTTCTGCATTAGGGAACGCCGTCTGATGTAAAGAGGGTGGATGTCCCTATGGTGGATAGTGTGGCGCAATCGTCAGGCGACCGCCTTCCCATAAGCTTGAATTAACCCCAAACAAGCAAGGGAGAGCATCATGACGAAGGCCACACCAACTAGATCC
>JASJDH010000420.1 GCA_030065175.1 Leptolyngbyaceae cyanobacterium MO_188.B28
TTAGGGGGCATTCAAAAATAACTTCATAGACTTAGGGCTGTGTATGCTCGCAGTCTCTTCACTTCTCCCTGAAGTTATTCCTACACAGACCCTTAGGCAATTTTTCTTTGCATCGGCGTCCCCTCCCTCACAAAATGCTCATAGAGGGTGACTTCCGATGCGCTGCCAATGGCCAGCGGCGATCGCTGATGGATAGAGTTTGCTTTGATATCTAGAATGCGCTGCGTCCCTGTACTGGCACGTCCTCCCGCTTGTTCCACTACGAAGGCGAGGGGAGCGTTTTCATAAAGCAAGCGCAGCTTACCATTGGGCCGCTTACGGGTGGGCGGGTAGAAATAGAGTCCTCCTTCTAGCAAAATGCGATGCACATCCGCCACCAGCGCCCCGCTGTAACGCATGGAATAAGGATCATGGTCCGTCGCATGTTGATCGCCCAGATAATCCACCAGAGTCTGAATTTGGGGCGACCATTCCTGATAGTAACTGAGGTTGGCGCTGTAGATTTTTCCATCCCGGGGGCACTGGATATTGGGATGGGACAAAAGAAACTCCCCAACACTGGGGTCTAGGGTAAAGCCATCGACTGTACCGCCACCGCTATAGACCAAGACGGTGCTGGCTCCGTAGAGCACATAGCCAGCGGCGATCAGATCCGCCCCTTGTCGCAAGGCATCTTCTTCATCACTGCAATAGCTGGTGGTGTGACGACGATAAAACCCAAAAATGGTGCCGACCGGACTGCCCGTGTCAGTATTGGAAGAACCGTCTAGCGGGTCGATACAGAGGATATATTGGGCGTCGCCGCCGCATGCTATCAACTGAACCTGGTCGAGTTCTTCGGATGCGATCGCCGCCACTAACCCCGTGTCGGAAAAGGCATCAATAACCACGTCATTGCTAAACACATCCAGCTTTTTTTGAGCATCGCCTGTGGTATTGTTTTCACCCGCCAGCCCTAGCTTACCCGCCAGCGCCGCAAGACTAATTTCGCGAGATAAAATTTTGGCCGCAAATCCCATTTGCGTCATCAAAATGGAGAGGCCTATTGGTTGATTGAACAGTTTATGTTGCTGCCAAAGGTGGCGATTGAGCGTCGTTGCTTGGATACTCACCGTCGGTCTCCTTACTCATCTTATGCAACCCGAAAAGTGATCTTTCCAGAGCCGACCATTCCGTTCCTATCCCCTGTCAGCCTTACTTTAAGCATGCGCTGCGACATGACTAGTTATGGATCTGTGCACCCAGATCTATACACCCAAAATAGCGGTTTGACAGAGTGGAAATATTTGGCCTGACTGCTTGAAGATAATGCAAGTGTAACTACTTAAACCAAGGGAGATTTCCGTATTTTATATAACTTTAAATACGGAAATCGTCCTAGAGCAAACTGTCTCAATATCCGACAATCAGAGCGATCCGATTAAAGTAGAAAATTGTGTATCAGAAAGTATACCCATATTAGAAGCCAGAATTCAATTTGACCATCAACTTTATATCAGCCCATTCTGCCTCAGTGAAAATACAGTCGTTGTCATTTTTCTGTCATCTTTCTATTCGAGAATGCAACAAGTCTTCAGTTTTGAGCACAACTGCTGACCTTCTTGGTTAGCAGTTTTCTATCTTTAACTGACCCATCGGGAGGGAAATAAGCAATAAAATTTCCTCTATCTATAAAACGGTGGAATCTGTGAGGCAGTAGCGTCAATCATACGTTTTCTTTAAATCTAAAATGATATATTTCTTCATCTTCCCCATCGTCATGATTATCGTGATTATTCTCATCATTGTCTTCACATCCAAGAAGTAACGTATTGGCTTTCATAACTTTGGAGTTCTGCGGATACATCCCATCCATTCCACAGCCTTTATCTGGGGCTCTATTTTGACGCATATCCCTTAGCTCAGAGGGTGAAGAAAAACACCCCGCAGACTGGATAGGCTAAGAAATTTGAATAGTAGAAAAGCACCTTATTGCACAAAATCATAAGGAAAATTAAGTAATGGGACGAAAGCGGAAGCGATCGTTGAAACTTGCAGTAAATACTCAGGAAGTAAAAGTCTTATTTACACGAAATCCTGAGAAAAGAATTGATTTCAAGGCAGAGTACATTCAGAATTTCTGTCATTGGTCTGTAGATGATTTTGTCAGATTTTCACAAATGCAAGCCTCACAAGGAGCTACTTGCTGTTGTTTTATGATCAGAGATAAAGATAATTATGAAGCGATACAGCACTTAAATTCAGAAGTGATGCTTAGAGGGTGTTTGAAAAGCCGGTGAGGTCGTAAAAAAGCTCTCTCAGTGTAAGCTGCTAATGAAAAAATACGCAGTACTGAGAGAGCCACATGAGTAAAGCTTATCCCAGCAACCTAACTCGCGCTCAATATGAGTTTCTTTGTGAGATCATTCCACCACCGAAACCAGGGGGGCGTCCCCGCGAAGTCGATATGTGGGAGATTCTCAACGCCATTTTCTATGTGCTGGTGGAAGGGTGTCGATGGCGCGCCCTACCCGGTGATTTTCCCCCTTGGCAGACGGTTTACACCTATTTTCGTAATTGGCGCAAAGACGGAACCTGGGTGAAGATCCACGACCAACTGCGGGAGTGGTCAAGGATTGAGCAGGGGCGACAGCCGAGTCCATCGGAGGCGATCATTGATAGCCAAAGTGTGAAAAGCGCAGCCATGGTCCATAAAGCGGTGGGGTATGACGCAGGTAAGAAAATCAAAGGGCGAAAACGATTCATCATCGTCGATACCTTGGGATTGATTCTACGGGTATTTGTGACCGCCGCGAGTGTTGGGGAGCGAGAAGGCGGCAAACAAGCCCTCAAACGCGTCAAGCAGATGGGTAAAGCAGTCTTTCGTCTACATACGATTTGGGTGGATGGCGGCTTTGACGGGGAGCCGTTCATGAAATGGGTAATGGATTTCTGCCGTTGGATCGTGCAGGTAGTGCTGCGACCAGAGCAAACCAAAGGATTCGTATTGCTTAAAAAGCGCTGGAAAGTGGAACGGACCTTTGGCTGGCTGATGGGATGTCGACGATTGGTTAGAGATTATGAGTTATTGCCAGAAACCTCAGAGACATTTATCTACCTCGCCATGATCCGGATTATGGTGAGGCGATTGGCATAAAATTTGACCTCACTGAGCTTTTCAAACACCCTCTTAGAGGAATCCCCTTGCCTATTCCCGTCAAAATAGTGAGTCCAGATGAGTAAGTTGATATGCGGCTTTCATCGCTGACTGGCTTTTAGCCTAATCTTTTCTAGTTCTCCACTTTCTAGGGCATATGATTAAAAGTCCAATCGGCGCATAGTTCACAGATAGAGACAATTCTGTTAAAGCATGAAAATCTTGGTGGTCGAAGATGATCGGCGAATTGCCAATATTCTGGCGGAAATTTTGCGGGATCAACACTACATTGTTGAAGTGGCGGAGGATGGTCAGGCGGGTTTGAACTTTGCTCAAGCGAGCCAATATGACCTGATCTTGCTGGACCTGATGCTGCCCAAGATCGATGGCCTCACACTCTGCCAACGCTTACGCCAAACCGGAGACCAGACACTAATTTTGATGTTGACTTCTCGGGACACCAGCCTTGATAAGGTGGCGGGGCTCGATGTCGGCGCCGATGATTATGTGGTGAAGCCCTTTGATCCACCAGAGTTGTTGGCTCGTATTCGGGCCTTAGTGCGGCGGGGGAAATCGACAGGGCCGAATGTGATGGAGTGGGAGCGGCTGCGGCTTGATCCGAGCCATTGCGAGGTGCGATATGGGGCGCAATTGCTCAAACTCACGCCTAAGGAATACGGGTTACTCGAGTTATTTCTCCGCAGCGGCGATCGCGTGCTTAGTTACGATGTGATTCTAGAACAGTTATGGACTTTTGATGACTTGCCGAACAAGGAAACTGTCAAGACCCACCTGCGGGGCTTGAGACAGAAGTTAAAAGCGGCGGGCGCCCCCTCTAATCTAATTGAAAATGTCTATGGCCTTGGATATCGACTCAACCCTAACCTCTAACCCCCAGTTCCGAAAACTGCGATTGCGGTTACTCTTATCTTTCCTGGGCGTATTGGTGGCGATTCTGGGGGCTGGAATGGCGGCCGCCTACCAAGCGGTCGTCTATGGCTTAAACCGACAAATGGACGATCACCTGCTGAGTCTGGCCTCCTCCTCGGCCCACACGATGGATATTGTCAAACATGAATATGAAGAGCTGGAGTCCAACGAGCACTATCGCCCCTACGGTAAGCGAAATCCAGACGGGGCGCTTCTGCCCATGACTTTGGCTCAGTTGATGGAAAAATATGAGGGAACGGTCTCCAGCATCTTTCCAGACAATTTCCACTATGCCCCCCAAGGGGTCGAGTGGTATGACGAAACTCGTCGGCTCTTGATTCGGGAAGGCTCTTTGTTTGCCGATTGGGCATTGCCTGAGACCATTGCGCCTGCAGGCGTTACGATCACTCAGCAGGGTATTCGCACCTTTACACTGCCCACCTATATACTCAAGCAAGATGGCGAACCGCTGATGACCGGCTATATCCGCGTCAGTCACTCGAGTGCATCGCTGGAGACTGAACTCAGATACTTGGGTTGGGGCTTAGGCTTGGGCTATGTGGTGGCGTTAGGGTTGACGGCGATCGGCGGAACCTGGCTGACAGCGCAATCCCTCAAACCAATCGCTAGCAGCTTTGAACAACTGAAGCAATTTACGGCGGATGCGGCCCATGAGCTACGCAGCCCCTTAACAATCATCAAAGCCTCCATCGCCCTGGTGCAAAATCACCCCGAGCGGGTCCATCCAACTGATGCGCAGAAACTGGCGACCGCCGCCAGCGCTTGCGACCAAATGGCCCGGTTAGTCGAAGATTTGCTGTTGTTAGCTAGGTTAGACGGAAAAACCGCCACCATGGCGCAGGAGTGGCGGGCGGTTCCCATTGATGAGGTATTGGAAGACATGATGGAAATGGCTGACATTGAAGCCAGTCAGCGGAAAATTAACCTGAAGTCTCATTTACTACCTGAAATTTCGGTATTAGGAGATGCTGAACAACTCAAGCGTCTGTTCACTAATCTGTTAGGAAATGCGCTGCAATATACTCCTGAGGGCGGGACGGTGACTGTGGCGATGAAACAGCTATCGGAAGAGATTGTGGTCAGTGTTCAAGATACCGGAATTGGCATTTCGCCTGAACACCTGCCTTTAATTTTTGACCGTTTCTGGCGCGCTGATCAGGCCCGTACCCATCGAGAAGAGGGGACGGGAATGGGGTTAGCGATCGCTCGCACGATCGCCCAAGCCCATGGCGGCGACATCACTGTGATCAGCCAGTTAGGAAAGGGCAGCCATTTTCAAGTCCAGTTGCCAGCAACCCCTTCTTCATAACGGGGCAAGACTGTTCGGTGAACGATCTTTGGAAATTCCAACGATACGTAGAGACGTTGCATGCACCGTCTCTACGTGCAATTGATCGGATTTATCTGAACAGGATTGTATCGTGAGGGTGAAGCGCCGCCTCCCAATATCACCTGAACAAAGAGAAAAACCTCTTTTCTAGTTCCTCACTTTTGGGCTCTAGATTCATAGTTAGCAGCGATAACGGATTGCAACAAGGCGCTCCAGACGTTGCCGTTAATCTTGGTTAACTCTCAAATTCAGAAGAATATTGGACTGCTACAGTCTATTCCCTCTTCATGACGGCATGGCTAGCGCAGGAATCAGGGGACGATCGCTAGAATTGCAAGATCTTCATATAGAGCCCAGAATACTTTGGAGAAATCATGACCAAACGATTCGCCACCCCAGTTGATGTCTGCGATCACCTCATGCCCTCGTGGTTAACCTGGGATCTGCTAGCTATGGTTCCCTCGGAAAAATGTCAGGCGCTAAACCATAAAGGCGCTTCGAAATACCGGATCTCAGATGGTAAGAACGCGATGGAAGTCTGGGTGATTTTAGACCTTGAGGGCCATTATCGAAGAGCCTCTAAGGAATTAGAAGTTGAACTAGACAATCTTTATTGTAGCCATCACCCCTCCAGAAAACAGTCTGCTGTCGCTAACCCAGCGGTAACAAATAGGCTAGACCTGTACTTTCCCATTCCTGGTAACTGGAAGCACTCAGTCTGAAAAGCCAAGTATGCCTCAATCTTTCGTTGACTCTCTTATGGCATTATCCGCACCTATTCCACCTGAAAAGATTCAGCATGAAATCCGCCAATCAAATAGAGGCGGCTGGAGGCTTATCGTCTGGGAGTCTTGTTCTTCAAGCCTGTTCCAGAAAAAATCGTTTATTTGGAAGCTTAATCTGCCTCTAACGGGGCCTGAAAAAGCGGAAGAAATGCTGCAAATGATTTTCAGAAACTACTTGCAACCTCAATGAACGAGGATTCGGCGGTTGCAATCGCCATCGCCTATCTACCCCTCATTTGAGCTAATCAGCGCACACTCGACTCATCACCAGTCGTCCATTAGTGAGCGAATAAACGATGTTGAGTCTTTGGTTTCAAACTGGGCAATGTCCAACACTTTTTTAAGGAAAAAGACAAATGCAACAACATAGAAAGCAGAGCCATCCTTCAGAGAGCAGTTTGCTGAACATGAGCCCTGCTAAGCAGTATTGTCTGAAGTTTATCAATCGAGAGTTGACTCCCACCGCAATCAAGTTTGCCTTAATAGTCGGCTCATTTATATCGATGACTAACTATGGGTCAGCAATATTGACTGGAAAAATGACTCGTAGCGCTTGGATGGCTGTAGGGTTGACTTATCTTATCCCCTACGCCGTCAGTATTCACGGTCAGTCTCAAGATCGTCCCCAAAATAGCTATGTAGATCAAGACCAGTTAATCAGGGGAAGTGACCTCAAGGCCAGTGTATAAACTTTTGCCTCTTTTCCAGTCCCTCACTTTTGAGTTCTAGATTAATGATTAACACCAATCACTGATCGCAACAACACAATCAAGTCAGTGACGTTCATCTTTCGTTGACACGCTCGCTCAGGAGGTCATTGAGTTTCATATGGATACACGGATGCTTCGCAAGCTACATCGCAAAGTGGCGCCAATAATTTTCCTTCCTTTGTTTGTTACATCCCTAACTGGTGTTGGCTATCGGATCGCCAGAAGCTGGTTTGGAGCGTCAGATGAAGTCGGAGAATTCTTGATGTATATCCACCAAGGAACATTCTTAGGTAAAGATCTCAGGGTGTTTTACGTATTGTTGAATGGCTTGGGTGTCATTGCAATGTTAATGACTGGGATTTTCATGACCACACTATTTCGCCGCAAGCAGGTTCAAGACTGAGTCCGATATTGCGATATCAGACTGAATTGTGAGCCATTGCTCCACTCTCACTTGAACAAATTGGTCAGCTTTTTCGATGGCCGTTGTGATTGAGTCTTTTGCGTTAGCGAAGATAACAAGACCGCTGTTTGTCATCACGCTACCGTTTACTGAGCGTTAACGGCTTTATGAGAGGTAGATTCCTCTGGTTTACGACGATTTAAAGATGTAGTCTCCAAAAGGAGATCAGAGCTATGAATAAAATGAATGGTAAAGCTTTGATGGCTGAATTTATCGGTACTTTTGCCTTGGTTTTTATTGGTGTTGGCGCGATCGCAGCCAACAGCCTAACTGAGGGAGCGCTGGGACTGACGGGGATTGCCCTGGCTCATGGTCTGACAATTGCAGTGATGGTTAGCGCCACGGCCGCCACTAGCGGTGGACATCTCAACCCCGCCGTTACCTTCGGGGCCTGGCTCACCGGCAAAATTGATCGACTCAATGCGGTTGGCTATGTTATCTCCCAGTGTTTGGGAGGGCTCTTTGCTGCAAGTTTGATCAAACTCGCCATTCCGGGTGAAACCCTTACAACAGTAGATATGGGAACTCCCACACTAGGGGTTGGCGTGAGTCCGCTGAATGGGCTGGTAGTCGAATTTTTTCTAACCTTCTTCCTGGTTTTTGTCATCTTCGGAACCGCAATTGACGCGCGCGCCCCCAAAATGGGCGGGTTATTCATCGGTTTGACCGTTGTGCTGGATATCTTAATGGGCGGGCCCCTGAGCGGGGCGGCGATGAATCCAGCCCGGCACCTCGGCCCAGCACTCTTGGGCGGAGGACTGCAGCACATTTGGTTGTATTGGATAGGACCGCTTGCAGGCGGAGCAGCCGCAGCCCTGTTCTATCACCATATCTTGGCGGTAAAAACGCCCAAGGCCAGACCAACAAAAGAAAGGGCATTATCAATTTAACCGACAGCTTCTCACGTAAAGCTTTGAAACTTAGTTGAGAGAAAAGGCAAATGAAACAGGCAGATCGAGAAGTTTTTTGGATAATAATAGGGGCTCTTACGATTTCGTTCGTACTTCAATTAGTTGTGGAGTTTGATCCAGATTTTGCACCAATGCGTGAAAATCAGGTTTTAAAATCGCCAGAATTCTTGTAGATAAGAGACTTTTAGCGATTTTATCGAATAGCCTTAATCGGCTTTGTCTAACCGCCACAATGGAAAAGAACTGTGGGAGCTTACAACCCATGTCTAGAGGGAGATTGCAATCTCCCTCTAG
>JASJDH010000020.1 GCA_030065175.1 Leptolyngbyaceae cyanobacterium MO_188.B28
GCTGATCCAAGGCTTAAAGACTTGGCAGCAAGTTGAGAAATCCGCCCAGCTTGTTGAAACCGGTACGCGGATGCAAGCTTTGGATGCGATAAATCAGGTTGTTGACAGCATTAGAGAGCGTAATAGTTTTAGTGGTCATGATGGGAGCATTTTAAGCGTAAGTTTTAGTCTGGACGGTCAGATGTTTGCGTCGGCCAGCGCTGATGGAACTATCAAGCTTTGGACGATAGAGGGACATGAACTAACAACTTTTCGAGGTCATTATAGAGGTGTCTCCGATGTGAGCTTCAGCCCTGATGGTGAGGTTATTGCATCTGCTGGCGTAGACAGTACTATTAAGCTCTGGAATTTGGATGGTCAAGAACTCCAAACTCTCCGGGGCCACTCACAGCAGGTCACAGATGTGAGTTTTTCTCCAGATGGTCAAATACTTGCGTCAGCTAGTGCTGACCGAACGGTTAGGCTATGGGATTCTAGCGGTAGAGAACTCCGCAACCTTGAAGGACACTCCGATCGCATCTGGAGTGTGAATTTTTCACCAGATGGTAAGATGCTTGCGTCAGCTAGCGGCGATGGAACAGTAAAACTGTGGGATCTTAACGGTAGAGAGATTCAAAGTATAGAAGGGCATTCGGACGGGATCAATAGCGTGAGGTTTTCACCAGATGGCCAGATGATTGTGTCAGCCAGCGACGATCGCAGTGTGAAGCTGTGGGACCTTAGCGGTAGGGAAATCCAGACTTTTCGAGGCCATTCAGGGCAAGTCTTCAGTGTCAGTTTTTCACCAAATGGTCGAACCCTGGCGTCAGCTAGCAACGATACCACGGTGAAGCTGTGGGATCTTAAAGGCAATGAACTCCAAACCCTCCAAGGCCACTCACATTGGGTCAATAGTGTGAGTTTTTCACCAAATGCTCAAATACTTGTGTCAGCCAGCGGAGATCAAACAATTAAGCTATGGGACTTACGTAGTAAGGAACACCACATCCTTCAAAGCCACTCGGATGAGCTTTTTAGCTTAAGTTTTTCTCCCGGTGGTCAGATGCTTGCATCAGCCAGTAGGGATGGAACGATAAAGCTATTAAATCTGGATGGTCAGGAACTGCAAACAATGCAAGACTATTCAAATAGTGTTGTAAGTGTGAGTTTTTCGCCGGATGGCCAGATGCTTGCATCAGCTAGCGTAGACGGAACACTGAAGCTGTGGGATCTGAATGGTCGAGAACTCCAAACCATCAAAGGTCATTCGGATTGGGTCAATAGCGTCAGTTTTTCGCCGGATGGCCAGATGCTTGCATCAGCTAGCAGTGATAACACGGTAAAGTTATGGGATTTGAAAGGTCAGAAAATTCAGACCTTTCAAGGGCACTCGCATTGGGTTTGGAGTGTAAGTTTTTCGCCGGATGGCCAGATGCTTGCATCAGCTAGCAGAGATGGTGCGATAAAGCTTTGGGATCTTAGCGGGAAGGAACTCCGAACAATTGAAGGACATTCGGATCAAATCAATGGTGTAAGTTTTTCACCGGATGGTCAGATGCTTGCATCAGCCAATTGGGATGGCACAGTGAAGATATGGAGGCTAGATGGCACAGAACTACAAACCCTTAAAGGGCATAGCGGTTGGGTGAGAAGCGTCAGTTTTAGCCCTGACGGTCAACTCCTTGCATCAGGTAGTAATGACGGCACAGTGAAGCTGTGGGGTCTAGACGGTACAGAACTACAAACGCTCAAAGGGCATAGCGGTTGGGTTTATAGCGTGAGTTTTAGTCCTGACGGCCAAATTGTTGCTTCTGTTAGTGACGATGGCACCGTCAGACTCTGGAATCTAAATCCTGAAAATTTGGTGGCTCGTGGTTGCACCTGGTTTGAAAACTACTTTGTGAGTCATCCTGAGCCTTTAGAAGAATTAGAAATTTGTCACACTAAAAACTTTCTTGCTCAGGCAGCGCCTAAATTGATTCGAGAAGGAGAAAAAGCAGCAAAAAGTGGAGATATAAAGGGGGCGCTTGAAAAAATCCGCACAGCGCTGCAATGGGACGCCACCCTGGATATCAATCCAGATGTCAGAGCGCAACAATATCGGCTGATTGGAGAAGGGGAGCAATTAGCTAAAGACGGAGAATTTGAGAAGGCAGTCGCTAAGTTCCAGTCAGCTCTTGAAATAGATTCAAGCTTAAATTTTGATCCAGAAACTAAGGCGAGAAGGCTTGCTGCTCCAGTGCTGATTAAAAAGGGAGAGACCTTTGCATTCAGAGGCAAGATTGATGAAGCAATGGAAACCTACACCAAAGCCCAAACCATTGATCCAGAACTCAGAATTTCCGTTAGCTCCTGGAACATACTCTGCTGGTTTGGCAGCTTGCAAGGCCATGCCGCTGATGTTCTAGACGCCTGCGAGAAAGCAGTGAGCCTAGCGCCTAAAAATGGGGGTATTCGAAACAGCCGTGGACTGGCCAGAGCCCTCACAGGTTATACTCAAGGAGCTATAGAGGATTTCCAGGCATTTGTGGATTGGACTAATGAAGTTGAAGCGAAAGCGCAACGACAACGCTGGATTGAAGCGCTCCGGGCTGGCGAGGATCCCTTTACAGCCGAAGAATTAGATAGCCTACGCTAAGTACAAGTTCACTATTTGACCACTTCAGCCTCTCTCTTGTAGTGACTCAAAAGATTCTTCGTAGTCTAAGAAATCTGCTGGTTTTATAATCTCAACATCTCTGGCCTGCTTCAGCACCAGCAAATCCTTATCCTCAGGCACAATACAGTTAGCATTTCCAGCAAAAGCTGTTGCTAAAACTATATCGTCGTCTGGATTAGGACATTGGTGTCAAGTACAATCTTCACGACACCATTTCAAAAATATCCTCATCCGTGTAGGCGCCTTGCGGTTTTTCGATGAGATACGCCCGCAAGGTTCGAAACTGACGAGTAAATAGATAATCCTTGATAGCCTGATGCATCAGGTTTTCCGCTGACTGTCCTGCGGCGATCGCAGCTGCTTCAAGCGCAGCTTTCAGCTCCGAATCCAACGTAATCGTAAAATCGCTCTTCATGCTGCTAAAAATCGACCATCAATTCCAAATTTTTCATCCAAAAGGGTTAGTGTCATTCTCATCAAAAAATTTCATCTGCTTCAAAAAGCTTTGGCGATTCACTAGCCCCAAGACTTCCCTTATTCTATGTCTACGTTAACTAAATCGCTGCCAACTCTACAACTTCTCTCAGAAATATACCCACGGAGGGGCATGTTCAATGGGGATACGATTTCCGATAATGGAAATGATCTAGCGAATTAACCTTCTCAAGGAGTTCGACGCCAGAATCAGTCCCTATCAGCCCCCACCCCCATGCCTGTTTTCCAAGACGCCTTTATCTCCTATGGCCGCGCCGACAGCAAAGCCTTCGCCGCCAAACTCAACGAGCGATTGATTACAGCAGGGTTGAACGTTTGGTACGACTTCGAAGACATCCCCCTAGGCGTCGATTATCAGAATCAAATCAACGACGGGATTGATAAAACCCACAACTTCCTGTTCGTAATTTCCCCCCATGCCGTCAATTCGCCCTACTGCGCCAAAGAGATTACCCGGGCCCTGAAACGCAAAAAGCGGATTATTCCGCTGATGCATGTGGAGGAAATTACCCAGGAAAGCTGGCGACAACGGCATCCTGACGGGACCGATCAAGATTGGGCAGCCTACAAAGCCAAAGGACTGCATTCCAGCTATCAAAACCTACATCCCGCGATCGCAAAAATTAACTTTGTTTTTTTCCGAGAAGGGATTGATGACTTCGAGCAATCCCTGCAGGGCCTGCTGGAAATCTTTGATCGGGACCGCACCTATGTGCATCAGCACACCTTCTTCCTAACCAAAGCACTGGAATGGCGGCGGAATCAGCAGCAGTCCAGGCATTTGCTGATCGCCGAAGGGCGTCAAGCGGCCGAGGACTGGTTAAAAAAACAGTTCAAAGATGAGCAGCCGCCATGCATTCCCACCGACCTGCACAGCGAGTTCATTACAGAAAGCATCAAGAACGCCAATAACTTGATGACTCAGGTGTTTCTTTCCCATGTCGACGCCGACCAAGCCGTCGCCAATCAGGTGGGGAGAACGCTGATGCGGCGGGCGATTCCCATCTGGCGGCGGCAGACCGACCTGCAAAAAACTAGCGTAGACCCCCAGGAAAGTATCGAGCGCGGTATTGAACAAGCCGATAATGTGGTTTTCTTGCTCTCCCCGGCGGCGTTGCGATCGCCCGCTTGCCAGCAAGAGCTGGAGTACGCCATGAGCCTGAACAAACGGGTGATCACCCTGCTCATTGAGCCGCTTAGGGTCAATGTATCGGGTTTGTACAAACGCATCTTGATTGACTGTACGGCCCATCAAGATGCGGCGAAATACGCCTTGACCGCTAATAAACTCCTCAAAGTCTTAAACCAGGACGCCCCCCATTACCAGCAACATAAAACCCTCCTGGTGCAAGCCCTGAAGTGGCGACGGCAGGATCAAAACCCCAGCATCTTATTGCGGGGCTATAACTTGAACTACTTCGAGTCCTGGCTAAAAGTCGCTCAGCAGCGTCAGGACTATCCCCCCATCTCCTTACAAATTGAGTTTCTGGAAGCCAGCGCCCAGAGACCGGCGGATGCGTCGCTGGATGTGTTCATTTCCTATTCCCGCGCCGACTCCGATCTGGCCCGTAAGCTTAACGATGCGCTGCAAACCCAAGGGAAAACCACCTGGTTTGACCAGGAGTGCATTGCTTCGGGGACCGACTTTCAACAGGAGATCCAGCGCGGCATTGAACAGTCGGATAACTTTGTGTTTATTATTTCCCCCACCGCCATTCGATCGAACTACTGCACCGACGAGGCGGCCTATGCCCAGCAGATGAATAAGCGGGTGGTGACGGTGTTATACCGCATGGTCGCCGCCAAAGACCTGCCGCCATCGCTGGCGAATCTGCAGTGGATTGATTTTAATCGCCATGGCGGGGATTTCTACGCTAACTTCAGTGAGTTAGTAAGAACGCTGGACACGGATCGCGAGCACGTCCGCCGTCATACCCAGTGGCTGCAGCGATCGCTGGCCTGGTCCCAGAAAGATAAAAGCGCCGATTTATTACTGCGGGGCAACGAATTTGCGATCGCAGACCAGTGGCTACAAACAGCGAAGCAGCAGCAGAAACATCCGCCCGTCACCGACTTACAACAGGAATTTATCGCTGCTAGCCAATCGGCGATTCAGGCGGAGAGGCGGCGCGAAAAGCGGCAGATGCTGGTTCTTAAATCTTTACTCGGGTCGGTGAGTGTGTTGCTGTGCATTTCCGTGGTCTCGAGCCTGTGGGTTTGGCGGCAGCGTACCCAGTTGGACTTAGATCAGCAAGCCGATGAGGCCGTCAATTTGCTGTCTACCCAGCCGGTTGACGGGTTGTTGGAGGCGCTCAATCTGGTGGGGAAAAGTCAAGCGCGCCTTCAAACCGTTCGGCCTTCGGTCCGCTCTAGCTTGCGGGATGCGATCGCCGTCCCAGTAGAACGAAATCGGTTTGAAGGGCATCTAGACGCCATCTGGTCAGCAGTGTTTAGTCCCAATGGACAGTGGATCGCCAGCAGCGGCTTTGATCGCACGATTCGGCTCTGGGATTTGAAAGGCAATCTTATCGGCCAACCGTTTGAAGGTCACACAGAGGAGATTTGGTCCGTCGCCTTTAGTCCTGATGGCCAACGGATCGCCAGCGCCAGTTCGGACAAGACCATTCGGCTGTGGACTCTGCGGGGAGAACAGATTGGCCAACCCTTCCAAGGCCACACCGATCATGTCAAATCCGTTGCGTTTAGCCCAGGTGGAGATGCGATCGCCAGTGGCGGCGCTGACAAGACGGTCCGCTTGTGGGACTTGTGGGGCAACCCGATTGGCCAACCCTTTAGGGGGCATACGGGGATGGTGTTGTCCGTCGCCTTCAGTCCTGATGGGACTCTGATCGCTAGCAGCGGCGCTGACAAGACGGTCCGTCTATGGGATTTGCAGGGCAATCCCATCGGTCAACCTTTTAAGGGGCATGAGAAGGCGGTGAACTCCGTCGCCTTTAGCCCGAATGGGCGGCTGATCGCCAGCGGCGGCGCTGATCGGGTTATCCGCCTTTGGGATTTGCAGGGTAATCCTTTCGGTCAAACGGCCCAGGGCCATGAAGATGCGGTGATGGCCGTCGCCTTTAGTCCGGGTGGGCGGCTGATCGCCAGCGCCAGTGATGACAATACGGTGCGTCTGTGGGATTGGCAGGGACGCGCGGTGGGTCGCCCGCTACGGGGCCACGAATTCTATGTCTATACGGTCGCGTTTAGTCCGGATGGCCAGACGCTCCTCAGTGGGAGTGAGGATAAGACGCTGCGATTGTGGCCTGTCCAGGACGCTCTCTTTTACAATCCCCTGCGGGGCCATTCAGAAGACGTCGCCTCTGTGGCGATTAGCGGGGATAGTCAAACCATCGTCAGCGGCAGTGTGGATCGCACGATTCGGGTCTGGGGTCCAGACGGACAACCGGTCGGACGGCCATTCCAGGGCCATACCGCCCCCGTTCTCTCGGTTGATGTCAGCGGTGACGGCCAGACGATTGTCAGTGGCGGCGCCGATCAAACCGTTCGCTTATGGAATCGCATAGGGAATCTGATGGCGCCGCCCTTTCAGGGCCATCGGGGGAGGGTTTACGCGGTGGCCCTGCATCCGTCTCAGCCGTTGATCGCCAGCGCTGGAGAGGATGCAACGGTGCGTCTGTGGGACCGCCAGGGGAAACCGATTGGGCAACCCTTCAAGGTGGAGGGGGATGCGGTTCATGCGATCGCCTTCGCCCCGGATGGGCAGTCCCTGGCCAGCGGCAGTGATGACGGCGTCATTCAACGATGGGATGTAGAGGGCAATCTGATCGGGCCCTCTTTTTCAGTCCATCTGGATGACATCAACGCCCTCGCCTTTAGCCCCGATGGTCAAACGATTGTCAGCGCCAGTCGCGATCAGACACTCCGCCTAGTGCAATTGGCTGATGGGACGATCAGCGAACCGTTTAGGGGTCATAAGAGTACGATTCAGGATGTCGCCTTTAGCCCCGATGGCCAGTTCATCGTCAGCGCTAGTCGCGATCAAACGGTTCGCTTGTGGGACTTAGAGGGTGTTCCAGTGGGACAGCCGTTTAGGGGCCATCAGGGGTCCGTTCGGGCGGTGGCCTTCAGTCCCAATGGCCAGTTTATCGTCAGCGGCGGCCATGACGGCCTCCTGAAACGGTGGAAGGGGGGTGATTTGCTGACTTGGTTAGGCTTGGGGTGCGATCGCCTGCAGGCGCATCCTCTCTTAGTCACTCCTGAAACACCAGCAGCAAGGAGAGCTGGGAAGGTGTGTCGTACATGGCTGCCAAAAAAGTAGGGTTCGGGTTTCTGAGGACCGATCTAGAAACTGGCTCCCTTGTTGTCATCTTTACTCAACTTCATTCAAACTATAAATATACCCGCTAACTAACCATAGACTGTTTACGGAAAGTTGCGTGATCAGTTTGTTGTTTGAGGTAGGTTATTAGCATTTTTTCCCCTGAGGCGCCAAGATCCATGACTGGTTTTCAAGATGCCTTAATTTCATATGGACGTGCTGATAGTAAAGCCTTTGCAGCCAAATTGCATCAACGGTTAATGGCTGAAGGGCTAGAAGTTTGGTTTGACTATGAAGATATTCCTTTAGGGGTAGACTTTCAGAGTGAAATTAATGGGGGAATTGAAAAGGCCCATAACGTCTTGTTCATTATTTCCCCTTCATCCGTCAATTCAAAATATTGCTGTAAGGAGATTGAACACGCCCTTAAGCATAATAAGCGGATTATTCCGCTCTTGCATGTTGAAGAGATTAATCAAGCGACCTGGCGACAGCGCAATCCCAACGGAACCGATCAGGAATGGGAAGCATATAAAGCAGCTGGGAAGCACGTTATTCTGGAAAATATGCATCCAGAAGTTCGTAAAATCAACTGGGTGTATTTCCGTGAAGGCGTTGATGATTTTGAACAGTCTTTTGCCGGGCTCTTTGATATTTTCAAACGGCATCGGGGCTATGTGCATCAGCATACCGACTTGCTGACTAAGGCCCTGACTTGGGAACAGCATCGCAAGCAATCTCGTTATTTGCTGATCGGGGAGGAGCGGCAACAGGCGGAAAACTGGTTGAAGATCCACTTTCAGTATGACCAGCCGCCTTGCATCCCAACCGATTTGCACTGTGAATTTATCACCGAGAGTATTAAGCACGCCGATAACCGGATGAGTCAGGTGTTTTTGGCCCATGCAGAAGAAGACGCCGTGTTGGCCGAACAGGTTCACCGCAGCTTAATCAGGGAGGGCATCACGGTTTGGACCAGTCGGCGGGATATTGAAACTGGGGAAGACTTCCAGGCGGCGATTAATCGGGCGATTGAAGAAGCTGATAATGTCGTGTATTTGTTATCATCCTCTTCGCTTCAGTCGAACTACTGCCAACATGAAATTAACTATGCGCTGTCCCTCAATAAACGGATTATTCCATTGTTGGCCAGACCGCTGGATCCGGCGCAGATTCCAGAATCATTAAGGGATTTGCAATATATTAACCTGACGGACAATGTTGAGGCGGCGGATTACCAGTTGGACGAAAGTCAACTGTTGAAAATTCTGTGGCAGGACGCGGCTTACTACAAGAAGCACAAGATTCTCTTGGTGAAAGCGCTCAGGTGGGAGCGACAGGGCCGCAACCCTAGCATCCTATTGCGGGGTCATAACTTACAAGATGCGGAGGGTTGGCTGAAAATCGCCCAGCAGAGAACGCAACACCCGCCGACTGCTTTGCAGGACGGTTTTATCCAGCAGAGTTTGAGACAACCGCCTGCAACCGCGCTAGATGTATTTTTTGCCTATTCAGAGGTGGATTCAGGCTTTGCGCGTCGGTTAAACGACGCACTCCAGGGGCAAGGGAAAACCACCTGGTTCGCCCAGGAAGATATGGCTGTCGGAGCCAATTTTCAGCAAGAAATGTCTCGTGGAGTTGAACGATCAAATAACTTCTTGTTTCTTCTCTCACCGAGTTCTGTAAAGTCTTCAACCTGTATCAACGCGCTGACGTATGCAGCTCAGCTGAATAAGCGAGTGATTGCGATTTTGCATCGCTCCATCAATCCCAAAGATCTGCATCCCAAACTGACGCCTTTGTTGTGTCCGCTTGAACCCATTGGGTCCAGCGATCAACTGCTTTCTGGCCGAGATACTGGTGTCTTTTCCCACCAAATGGGGGATTTTAAGGCGCATTGGATTGATTTCACTCAAGCAGAGCCTGGATTTACTTCCCAGTTCAATCAGCTGGTGAGAACGCTGGATACAGACCGGGAGCATGTGCAGCAGCATACGAAGTGGCTGCAGCGGGCGTTGGAATGGCAGGAAAAAGATCGGAATGAAGATTTACTCTTGCGATGCAGTGAGCTGATCATTGCGGAAAGTTGGCTCCAGGATGCGGAAGCCCAGGCCAAAAAACCCGCTGTGACTTATCTGCAGAAAGAATTTATCGAGGCTGGGCGGGCGATGTGCGATCGCCTCCAGCAGCAGGAGCAAAACCGCCAAAAGCTGGAATTAAGGGCGAGCATTACCCATTGGGCGATCTTGGCTGTCATCGTGACAAGCAGCTTAGCGGGGTTTTCTGTCTATCAATGGCGAAAAGCAGTTCGAAATTATGAAGCGGCCCAACTCGCTTTATCGCATGCCCAATCAGTTTTGGATATTGCACAAAACTATGCTCAGGACTATGAAGTACAGACTGATGACGATCCTGGCTATCCAGAACCCGCAGAACTCTTAGAGCCGTCGTCAGAGATTCCTCCGGAGCCGGAGCCAGAAGCTATTCTAGATCTGACTAAACCTGTGGGTCGGCCCAGATCGGAGCCCCCAGATTGGGTGTCTGCGGATGATTCTAAACCGCGTCTCTCCCCACCCGATGCGATCGAGCCGCCTGTTCAAACCACTCCGCCTTCGCGAGAGCCTTTCCCCCAGCGCCAGCGACCTTTTCCACAGCGTGATTTAGAAATGCTTCAGCGTGAACTGGACTCTATTCGGACTCGACTTGAAGGGAAAGGAAAGCAATAATGAAACAATTCACTTGAGGTGAGTTGTTTCACCCGGATCATTACTCAAATTTCATAATTGTTTGTTCTACTAAGAATATTCACGGCCATCACAGACCGATTGCCTGGAACTGTGCCACGATCTAACTCGTCGGTGTATTCGGGGATTGAATACACTCTCCGGAGGGAGCGTCATCGATTTCTCAGCTCAGGGTTTGTCACCGTCTAATAGCATTCATGTTTGTGTTTGCTTCCCTGTTTTTCTGCGACAAGTATGGCGACTATGGCGAATATCGTTGTTAAGGTTTTAAGGCCGTTAGTTAACACTAAAATCCAACAGTTAGGTCAAACCTCCTCTATCCAATCAAAACTCAGTTCAATGGTCAAAGAGTGGATGTTGAACTATGTGGGTATTCCTGCGCAAGTGACCCGCATAGGGACTGACTCTGACCAAATTCACATATGTTTGACAGTCGGTAAACCTGACTATACGGATTCGGATGAATGGAGGCAGGTGATTGATAATCTGCGCCAAAGTATCGACAACGCTCAATCCAAACCGCCAACGTACCGAGATATTACCCCCGATCAACAACAGCAAGTCCACCAGATTTTAGCGCATTTGATCCGGTCAGGCTCCCCTGATCAGGATGTGCTTTGGGAAACGGTTTATCCGCATCTTCGTGTCATTGACCCCGATGAATCGATGCTGAAAGGGGTCAAATCAGCCCTAGAAAATCCCCAAATTATTGATCCGTGTACGGAGGATCTGGATCCAGATGTGGCTGAAATAGCCCTGTCTCAAGCGACTAAGATTGCAATTTTACATCAGCATATCAATTTGGATGTTAATAGTTCGCTGACGGTCTTGCTAAACGCCATGAAAAATGGGTGAGGTTTACTCCGATTGATGCCGCACACTAAACCAGACGCCGATCCGATTGAACGGCTTGTCTGGATTAAATGGGCTCACGTAGAACATTGGGCGTCCTTGGCGTCCGATTACGCCTGAGCCCATTACCATTTCTGTTTCCAGGTTGTAAGCAAGTTCTATCCGTTGAGTTTCTGCAATATCGATTGACTTCGCATCGCTAGAATCATCGGTTCTGATTAGGCTGATGACAATGGGCGCCTGGTAGTTCGGCGGAGGGTTCTTGATGGTGATGCGGCTAGATTGCCAGTGGGGTGGGTCTCCATCGCCTTCGATGCCAGCGACGCCGCCTAGAGCGTCGTTGATATTGAGCCAAACGCAGAAATTACAGTCATGTTCAAAGGGTTGGTCCCAGGGATCAACAGCGGTCAATCGATGGATAATCACACTCAAGTAGTGAGTGCGATGGGTTACAGGGGGAAGAGTTCTCTTGCCTGTTCCTCGATAGTTCCCTGTCAAAGATTTCCACAGGGTGTCAAGACGGGAGATAAATGATGATCGAGTGGTTTGGGGTTCCAGGTCTGAGTCCGGTATAAGTTCTAAATCTTGGTAAGTTTTTAACTGTGAATTCATAAGGGGGCTCCCAATCAGTGGGTTGTCGATCGGCTCCTCAGTATATGGCGAGTGTCCTCCGGTATGGAATTCACCAGTGTGGACATCTGGGTGAATCGCTCTGAGGTCAGTGTCTGAGTTTTAATACCTTTGAGTTTAGGCGCCGATCGAGAAGAAGTCGGGAAGCACATTTTGGGTGTCTTCTGACTTCTGTATATTGCTGCAAGAGAGATTTCGGGTGTGATGTCTTTCAGCCCTCATCCCCTAACCCCTTCCCCCAAGTTTGGGAGAAGGGGAATTGTTTTTTCTTCCCTCTCTCAAACTCTACGGTGTACATACAAGTCATCTAATCTCCTCCGCTAAGGGTGAGATCCCCCCGAATCCCCCTTGAAAAAGGGGGGCAAGCTCAAAGTCCCCCTTTTTTTAGGGGGATTTAGGGGGATCAAGCAACTTTCACAGCCCGTTTCGAGATCTGTGTACACGGTAGCCCTCAAACTTGGGAGAGCTGCTTGAGATGAGAGCTATAATTTCCTTACAATAGAATCAGGTTTAGAGCAGAGTGGATATGCAAGTCGTCGTATCGCCTGACCAAGTTCAAATGTCGCCTGGAACAATCGTACGTTTGCTGGGGAGCTGGCGGGATTATCAAACGCTAGCTCAGCAGCGGGGAGATACTTCCATTCCCCGCTTAAAGTACCGTCGCGGAGAGATTTTATTGATGTCGCCTCTACCCGTTCATGGGCGTGACGCCAATATTATTGCGGATATTGTGAAAGCACTGCTAGATCATCTTGATCAAGACTATGAAGCCTTTACCCCCGTAACGCTTGAACTCCCCGAAGAAGGCGGTATCGAACCCGATTATTGCTTTTACATCAATAACTGGGAAGCAGCCGCAGGCAAGCAACGAATCAATTGGCAGACGGATCCGCCGCCGGATTTGGTGATTGAGGTGGATGTGACCAGCTTTACTCAGGTTGAGGACTATCTTCCTTATCGTATTCCAGAAGTTTGGCTGCTGAAACAGCAAGCCTTACATATCTATGAATTGCAAGAGGGGACTTACATCGCCAAGTCAAATAGCCGATATTTTCCTGGCATGGATGTGATGGATTTGACGGTCCGGTGTTTTGAAGCAGCCTATGCCCGCAACACAGGAGCTGCCATCCGAGAGCTACGGAAATGGCTGACTTGATTCCGCAGCCTAACGAACCCTCCGAGAAAAACCACCCATCCACTCATCCACCCATCCACTGCCTTCTACTGGGATTTAATTTTCACACGACTCCCTAAGGCGACGAAGGCAACTGCAGCTCAATCCCCACCTTACTACCCAAATCTGTAATGTTGTTAACGAAGTCAGTTACCTGTGCAACAGACCCCGCAAGTACTGAGGTCGCCGCAAGCAGAGCCAGTAGGCGCTTCTTTAATCTCGCCTGACTGCGTTGATCATCAGGTTTGTTGATTTCCGCTTCAACATCGTCCAGATCAATGGTGATATCTTCTCGGACGTCTGGTGGAAATTGGGCTGTAATTTGGCGTAGGTTAGCGATAATCTGCAACAGTTCAGCGGTATTGGCTCCACTGGTTTGGGTGAAATGAGAGGCGGTGACTTGGGCGTTATCTTTCGCTTCGTTTACCAGATTGCCAATGTTAGCCCCTTGCAGGTTGTTAGTGATGTCAGTCATGGACTTGTCCTCACGTTTTTGAGTCTGTTGTTGCTGATTTGTATTGATAATCTGGTTGACAATCTGAAATCGATCCCGTGGAAATCCATAGTCTGATTCTAGTTCATCCAACTCAGGGTGTTGTCGGCGACGTCGGGTTTCAATGGGTTCATAGCCGTCTAACAATTGACGTAAATTCACCTTGATCCGGAGCTTGCCGATAGGGTAGTCGTTAACACCCATGGTTTCTAGCCCCAGTAGTTCTTGATAGTCAAGGGGCGGGTGCTCGGGATGCTCGGGAATCGGGACCCACTCCGTGGGTTGGGTGAAATTGGCGTGGATTTTGTTGAACACATCGCGGATGATGCCAAGGAACAGACGACGCGTGGATTCTTGTCCACCGACAGCGATAAAGATTTTGTGGTCGGCGGGGTCGGCTTTAATGCGGGCGGTATTGTAGACTGCATCGCCTTCGGTATAGGCCAGCATGACACCGCTGCGCCAGTAGGTTTGCTGGTATATTTTTTCGTGGGTGAGAACGATAAAGCGAGAAATAATACTGCTAGGCAAGACTGGGTAGTGGTATTGAAACTCCAGGATGTCGCCTGACAGATCAGTGCTGTCCGGTTCTTCTTTGGGGAGGATACCGGGGATGAGGTGGCGGATGGGTTGGCAATTGGGCAGCTCAAAGCAAAGCTGAAATTCTTTCATCAGCTCTCTGAGATAGTGGTGGCGATCAGGCGGATAGCGATCTGCAGATAAAATTCGGCTCATATCCGCCAACGTTAGCTGACCTTTAGTTTTGACTTTGAGGTCGTCATCGCTGAGTAAGGCGTAAATGCCCTCTGTTACCCAGGCGGGATTGAGGACGTTTGTATTGTGCAGGAGGGGATGCTCCCGAAAGTTCAACACCAGGCCCAGGTTGTGGAGCAGGTCGATCAGTTGCTCCTGATTTTTTTCGTCGGGGATGGCGTTCTGGTGACAGATGCCGATGTATTCGTTGTAGGTAATGAAATCTCGGTCCAGGATCTCAAGCTGTTCTTTGACTTGGAACCAGGACAGAGGGAGCAGGTTATACACCTCTCGCAGTTGAGCGGCTTCTTGCAGAATCGCGGTGCGGAGCTGTTCAACGCCTTCTCCTGTTTGGCAGGAGGTTTCAAGAATCGCTTTGATGTTGGGATATTTATCGCGCAGTGCTTTTTGGTTGATATCGAGGGGTTGCTCGTCACATTTGTTGCCAACAATGATGACGGGCGATTCCCCGCCAAAGCTTTGGATTAACTTCAGCCAATATTCCAGGCGGTTTTCTTCTTCGCTGGTGCGGCAGTTGCCCACTAGGAGGTAGAGACTACGCTTGGTGAGAAAAAACTGATGAGTGGCGTGATATATTTCTTGGCCGCCAAAGTCCCAAACATTGAGGCGGACATCTTTGGTATTGACGTGAATTTGCCAATCGCGGACGCTGAGGCCATCGGTTTGGGGTTGGTTAGGATTGAATTGGTTATCGATTAATCGTTGGATCAGGGAGGTTTTGCCGACGCTGCCCTGGCCGACGAGGAGAAGTTTAGCCTCGTTGAGGGGGCGGACTTCGCCGCTATGCAGTTGACGCAGGTAGTTAAAAATCTCGGCGATGGATCCGGGATCTTGATTGGTATCCTTTGGTCCCAGAATCTCTGGTGAAATCGGGAGCGGATTTCTGCGTAAATCGAGGGTTTTGAGGTGGGGGAGCTGTTTAAGACACTCAGGGCACTTTTCAATTTGGTTGTTGTCTAGATCAAGTTTCTCTAACTGAGTGAGTTGACCGATGCAATCTGGAATCACTGAAATTTGATTGCTAGAGAGTATAAGTTGGGTGAGGTTAGTTATCTTCCCAATACACTCTGGTATCTCAGTGATTTGATTGCTGTAGAACCAAAGTTCGGTGAGATTAGTCATCTTCCCAAGGCACTCTGGTATCTCGGTGATTTGATTGCTAGAGAGTGCAAGTTGAGTGAGGTTAGTCATCTTATTAAAGCATTCTGGAATCTCGGTGATTTGATTTCTAGAGATCCAAAGTTGAGTGAGGTTGGTGAGATGGCCAATGCTTTCCGGAATCTGGCAAATCTGATTACTAGAGATTCCAAGTTGGGTAAGATTGGTAAGATGACCGATACAATTGGGAATCTGGGTGATTTGATTACTATTAAGAATCAGAAGTGTGAGGTTGGTGAGTTGACTAAGGCAATTAGGTATCTGTGAAATTTGATTGTTGCCGAGCCAAAGTTGAGTGAGATTGGTAAGCTGGCCAATACAATTGGGAATCTGAATAATTTGATTGCCATCAAGCCCAAGGTGGGTAAGATTTGAGAGCTGGCCGATGGAATTAGGAATCTCAGAAATTTGATTGCTAGGGAGTCCAAGTTGAGTGAGTTTTTTGAGCTGGCCGATGGAATCGGGAATCTGTGAAATTTGGTTGTTGCCGAGCCAAAGGTGAGTAAGGTTTGAGAGCTGGCCGATGGAATCGGGAATCTGCGAAATTCGATTGTTAGCAAACGCAATTTCAGCAAGTCTTTTGAGCTGGCCGATGGAATCGGGAATCTGTGAAATTCGATTGCTAGAGAGCCCAAGGTGAGTAAGGTTTGAGAGCTGGCCGATGGAATCGGGAATCTGCGAAATTCGATTGCTAGAGAGCCCAAGGGAGGCGAGTTTTTTGAGCTGGCCGATGGAATCGGAAATCTGTGAAATTTGATTGTTGCCGAGCCCAAGGGATGTGAGGTTTGAGAGCTGGCCGATGCAGTCAGGGATTTCTGGTAGGTTAATGGAGATCGCATAAAATTCAGAGAGCGATTTAAACTCAAAAACAATCTCTGGGATCTGTTCCAGCGGATTACCACTCAACTCAAGAACCTTCAAGCTCTCCAAGGCAGCGATTTCGGCAGGAAGAGCACTCAGGGCATTGGTAATCAGCTTAGGCGTGGGTCGCCCTTCAGGATATTCCCATTCAACTACCTTGCCTAGAATCAGTTTTTCTAGCTGAGTCAATTTGCCAATTTCAGGCGGTAGCGCGGTCAACCCCTGGCCTGACAGATCTAGCTCCGTCCAGCCTTTCTCAGCCGCCTGATCAATCAGCGCCAGTAGATCATCTTGACTCATGCCCATCGTCACTTATCCTGTCGTTGATATTGGCGATCAGTGGGTTCGTTTCTCCTGTTTTTACACCAGAGTTAAGATAAGATGCCAGCAGGAAATTCCTGTTTTACAGATGTATTTTTGCGGTTTTCTAGATTCCACCTACGGAACCGCTATCGTCAATTGCCAAGAGGGATGAATCGTCAAAGTCCTTCAGACTATACAGATCTGTCATACAAACAATGGTTAATGGACTGATCATCAATCTCCTCAACGAGGGTTGAGATAAAATAGCAAGAGGCAATTCCGTTTGGACAGCGCCATGACCTCCTCTGTTCTCAACGCCGCTGAACAGCCTTTTATTGTTGGACAATGGCATAAAGCAAGCTGGCGAGACTATTTAGAGTATCGGGACAGGCTAGATCCCGATCAATATCGGCTGTTTTTCCATCAGGGCAATTTACTCATCGTTGAAATGGGTTGGGAAGGGATCGATCATGCTGCGCTGAGTGATTTATTCATCATTATCTTTGGGTTCTGGTTCGGTCTACATTCTGAGCAAACAGCCAGTTCGCTAGGACGATGCCTGCTAGAAAAAGAAACCGACCAGTCAGGTGCGCCGGATTTGGTGTTGTATTTAGGGGATGACTATCCTCAATGGAGATCGGGTGAACCGAGACGGATTGATCTGAATAAGTGGCGAGCCCCCGATCTAGTGGGCGAAATTTCTGATACCTCTCTTCCGACCGACCTAGATGAAAAGAAGCAACTCTATGCAGCGCTCGGAATCGCCGAATATTGGGTGGTGGATGTGCGGGGACAGCGGATTTTTGCATTTAGTTTGCAACCAGAGGGAAAATACAAAGTCTGTGAGCAGTCTCAGGTATTAGCGAGTTTACCGATTAGCCTGCTGGAAGAAACGATTAGGCAGTTGGGGAAGGGGAGTAATATCAGCGCGGCTGCTTGGTTTAATCAGCAGGTTTCCAAGCTGAATCTTTGAAATACAAGGATTTTCTCTCGATCCTAGGCTCCGCCTAGAATTGAACTGATGGAGGACACTGGGTAAAACTTCTCCGATGAGGCGATCCGCGATGCCTTTGAGTTGACTCAGGGACAGCCTTGGCTGGTCAATACCCTGGCTAAGGAAGTGGTTGAGGGACCTGTAAACGGAGATTACCCGGGCGCACATCAACCAGGCAGAGAAGAATTTGATCCAGCGGCAGGATACGCATCTGGATAGTCTGGCGGAGCGGTTAAGGGATCCTCGAGTGCGGTCGATTATTGAGCCCATGATGGCGGGGCGGAATTTGGGCAATGTGCCCCCGGACGATATTCAGTATGTCTTGGACTTGGGATTGTGTCGGCTGGATGAGCGGGACGGTTTAATGATCGCCAATCCCATTTATCGGGATGTGTTGCCCAAAGCCTTGACCCGGGGATAGAAGTCAAAATTCAATTATCCTATACTCTACCCAAGCAATGGAGGGTATGTTGGGAATTGGTTGGACGTGGCCTGCACCCTGAAACGTTGCATTCTGTGAGAGGCGAAATCAAGACTTCAGCGCTTGACCGTTAGCACGAAATTTTGGGGTTAACTGACTGATCTAATGGAAGGCGCCTTCTCAAAGTCAACTGCAGGAGCCAGAGTTGTCAAAGTGTCGCCCATATAGGTACGAATTTCCATAACCCAACGAGCATTCTTATCCTGATAGCACGTTTTAACTTGGATGCGATGCGCTCGCCAAGGATGGCGAGGCGTGCGGGGACGAATCAGATCCCCAGACTGAAAAGGAGAAATGGCGCGGTCTCGGGTTAAATTAAGCGGCGTGTCCACAAACGGTCCTCTGAATTATGATCCGGTGCTCCGCTCTGAAAAGCGGTCTACTTAGATTCTAAACACTCGCCGCCGCTCAATTTTTTGAGATTAATGATCTTTTGTGATCCATAATTGATTCATAAATGATCTGAATTAGATTCAGATATGATCTGTATTGCTACAGAGAGTGATATTTGCGCCCTCTCATCACAACAATCTCGAGCACAAGAAGATTTCCAGGAACAAAAATATTCGCACTGCATTGCATTACATTTCGCTGACAGCACTCTGTGAAGTTATATTGCGAGTCAGGTGTGTGGGTGATGTTCGCCTTGTTTATGGGAATGGAGTTTATGGGGATGGATAGTGATTTTGACCCGCGGAGTGATTAATTCTGTCGAGACCCGGAGTTGCTTCCGCCCACTCTATCCTTCGGGAACGCCAAAAGCGAACGAGAAGAGCCAGTTCTACATCCACAATCCCTCTCCCAATCTGGGAGAGGGATTGTGGGATAGTCTGCATCCTTACTGGGTGAAGGGATATGTGGATAAGCCAACACTCCAGATTGTAAGTTGGATGTTGTTTAGCTTATCCCTCCGCTACATCTTTGAGATTTTGTAACCCTTGCTCATAGTCCTGGCCAATCATCGAATCCATGAAAAAGCCGACATAGGTGTTGATTGGCTGCAGCCAAATCGGCGCTCCTTCCCGCATGTCAGTATCCAGTGACCAGGTTATCTTGGTAGCGCCCTCTTCAGGCATTAGATTGAAGGCGGCGTCGGCGACGCCCTGACCGCCAAAATCAAGATGAGTTTTCAGATAACTAGGGGACTTTGTGGCGGTGATCTCTTGGGTTCCATGACCCACCTGGGGATTGTTACTCGCCCAAGTCATCTTCTGGCCGATGCCCGATCCAGTAATCGTCATCTCCGCCTCCGGATCGATCTTCGCCCAGGGCGACCACGCGTCCCAAGCCTCAAAATCGCTGACCAGGGCGAATACCTCTGCAGGCGCGGCATTAATTGTCATTTCGCGCTCTACATGCACATGACTGGGCAATAAGAATCCAGCGCCAACGATAACGACGACCAGACCTAACAAAGCCCCGGCGATCTTTTTAAGCAGCGACATAATTCCGCTTTCCTTAGGTGTGACTTTATGGTCAAGATAGCACCCCTGATCTCTCTATGCTTCCAACACTACTCGTCCCACCGGATACGCCATGCAGGTCAAGACGATGCCGTCTTCACGTTCACTATCTTCTAGGGCGCTGGGGTCATCGTCATATTTCACTTCCCCTTCAAGCACCTTTTGCTTACAGGCGCCGCAGGCTCCCATGCGACAGCTGCTGGGGAGGTCGAGGCCTTCTTGCTCCGCCACATCTAAGATGCAATCTTCGCCATCGCACAAGACTTCTTTTCCGGATTTGGCGAAGATAAGGGCGGGTTGAGCGGTGTTTTGACTGGGGCTTGATTTAGAGGGAGGGGACGCCAGCGTGAGTTCCGAGGGGGCGCCATTTGATGGAGGGACGGTTGGCTCGAACTGAAGTGAGTTGTCTTCTATGACGGTGGGTGAGGCTGACTTTCGTTTTGCAGGTTTGCGACCGCCGAAACTTTCTTCGAAGTAGTTTTCCATCGGGAAGTCGAGGTCTGCCAATAGGGTCTTCATGGCTGCCATGAAGGGATTAGGGCCGCACACATAGACGGTGCGATCGCGAAAGTCAGGCGCTATCGATTGCAGCATGGCGGCGTTCAATCGACCGGTGTAGCCAAACCAGGGTTGTCCGGCTTCCACCCGGGTGGTGTTGACCGCCAGCTTAAAGATCGAGTGTTGCGCGTCTAGAAGGGCTAACCGACGCTGAAAGATGATGTCCCGAGGGGTGCGAGCGCTATGGATAAAGACGATATTAGCCGCGATCGCATTATCACAGAGCCATTGGGACATGGACATCATCGGGGTAATTCCACTGCCAGCTGAGATAAAGAGCAGTTTATCGATGGGGCGATCCACACAGGTGAACTTGCCTAAGGGTCCACTGAGCTGAATACGGGAACCGACCTCTAGGGTATCGTGCAGCCAGTTCGACACCAGTCCTGGGGGGGCGGCGGGATCATCGGTTGGGGCAGGCACTCGTTTGACGGTAATATCCAGCGTGTAGGGATGGGAAGGGCTAGAGGAAATTGAGTAAGACCGCTTGACGGACTTGCCGCCAATGTCTAAATTCAGGGTGACAAATTGTCCGGGCTTGTAATCAAACAGAATTTTAGGTTCGGCCATGAAGCGAAATGTTTTCACATCATGGGTTTCCTCGATAATCTGCACACAACGCACGGTGATTTCCCCTTGGGGCCAGGGGCGTATCGAAGCGGCGGCGCTCCCAGCGTCAGATGAATCAGTCTTCTGATTAGAGGCGGTTTGATCAGAGGCGCTGACCTCTTCCACCAGCAGGACAAATCCGCCGATCCGAATGCTGTCGTCAGGTTTAAGCAAGTAATGTTGATTTATCTGAGCCTCTTCATTGTTGATGCGTGAGCCGTCTGTGCTGCCGAGGTCAGCGAAATAACATTTATTGTTTTGGAACAGCACGCGACCGTGGACACGACTTACTTCGGGACTATTGAGAATGAGATCGCAATTGGGGTGTCGGCCAATGAGACATTCATTGCGACCGTTTGCCTGAGGCGTTAGGGTCTCTTCATAAAACTCGCTGGTGTGGTAATTAACAACCTTGGCTTTGAGCATTTCCCTGTTCCTTCGGTAGTGGGTTTGAATGGATGTGTGTGGGAGGGAGGGAGGGGGCGGAGCGGGGGAGTGATCGGAGTTCTTCCGTACTATTTTTTCGGGGTTCTGAGTTGTGTTTTATCCCGGTTGGCCTGGTCGTCCCTGAGGATGGTCCGGGCAATCTGATGGGGGGCTGCTTGGGAGGGATAAATTAGGGGGAGTGTGTCGCGATCGTCGGCCAATTCTGAGAGCGCTTGAAAGTGTTCTGAATCGCTGATATTGAGCTGTTGCCGCAATTGTTGCAGTAAATTTAAGCTGTTGGCTGAACTGATGTGCCCTGCTTGAATGGCGTCTTGCAACACCTGTTTATAAATTTGCGCCCGATTTTGCTGAGTAGCGCCGGGGAGCGTTTTCGCCAAGACGTACACTTCATCAGGTTTGAGTTGTTCGACTGGGCGTCCTTCCAGGAAAGAGGAGAGGTCAAGGGGTAGTTTGTTAAGTTGCCGTCGCAGTTTATCCACCAGGCTTTCTCGGGTGTATTGCTCGGGACTGCGTCCCCAGGTTTTCAATAACCAAAGGGCGCTGACTAGCGCCACAACGCCTTGAAATGAGAATTGAACTGCAATCGGCAACCGATTGATTTCTGGCCGTCCGCCATAGATGAAGAAGATGTTGAAAGACAGGAAGGTAATAACGGAGAAAATATGGTGGAGGGCTTGGTCGGGGCTGGCCCAGGGCTGAGTTTTTTTGAGGACCCCCCGGTATATCTTTTCCACACGGGTGCAAATGAACAGGCTGAGAACAACAAAAAAGGCGAGCGTTAGGGGAGAGGCGATGAGCTTGGGAATGGGAATGGGGGTATTCAGCAGAAAAAATCCGGGTTTCAACAAGTTCCCTAATTGGTCTGCCTCATGGGTCCAAGCGCCGGAAAAGTAATAGAAAAAGTTGCCAGCATAAAGTCGATAGTAGACAAAGTAGCCGATGACCAGGCCCAAGTAGCCATATTGGACCAAACGGCGGCCGGGTTTGCTCAAGTGCTCCCAATAAGCCTTTTCGGAATCGATATCCATGCAGGGCGATTTACAGCCGATACAAGCGCTTTGTTCTTGATCAGTGGCGGCGTCTATCGTCCGGCACATAGACTGGGTGATGCTCCTGGGCGGGGCTGTGTGGGCTTCACTGCCGAGGAGCCCTCGAGGTCCGGTAAATACGGTTTGCACCATACCGAAGGGGCAAACGTAATGGCACCAGCTCCTTCCTCCATAGAGGAACACCATCATGATGGCGGATAAAATCGTCAGAATGAGAAATAGCCCTAGGACGGGGCGGGCTGAATTGACGAATAAAATTCGGCAGTTTAACCCAATGAAGAATAAGCCGAATTGTAGGTAAAAGTGATTTTTAATCAGCCACTGATTGTTTTCGATCTTTAACCGAGGCGATATGTTCAGCGCCCGAGGGATCTGGGAGAAAAAATAAAGGGGACAGATGCGCCGCCAGATTTCGTGGCCTAACACAAACACGATCATGATGCCGGCGGGGACGACCATGCCCCAGAAAATTCGGGCTCCGGCTCCATAAGGCTCAAGTTGGAGGCAAACACCTTGGATATTTGCACACTGTGTAGGATCGTTGACGAGATCGAGCAGAGGATCTCTCAGTGGACTTAAATGATTGCTAGGATCGGTGAGAGCGGGTGAAATTGGGTCATAAAACAGGGAAATAATCAAGACGACCCAACCGATGGCGAGTACCCAGCGAACCAAGCGCATGCTTTTTTCAGATATTTTTGGCAGCATTGCACACCTCCTTCACTCTAGTTTGGAGGTTGCGCCTATGCCTTGAAATCACCCTTGAGGGTAATTCAGGCGAGAATAATTACTGCCTGTTGGATAAGTCGATGTTGGCGGGGTAACAATTCCAACTTGAATTCCACTGATCTTGGAGTAATTATGGCGTAGGGCGTTGTGGATGTAAATCAACTGAAACAGACAACAGGATAAGGGAGTCAGCGTTAGCTCGGCGACATTCCTCCTGCCTATGGCCTACCGTCTAAGTAAAGAATGTGCTCGTTATTTTTATAAAATACGGGTAAGTTAAACTGTGCTTGACGCGGGTCAACCTATCCTATGCATCGTATTTTTGCATTAGTAACTGTACTGGTTCAGTTGTAAGCCGACCATAATTTCCAGCCAAAGGCTGGGGGACATCTACTCCGCTCAGGCGTGCTTGCCATTCGTCACAGCGCCATTATGGGCTCCGTTATGCTCATGGATGGTGGAGGGCTTTTCGCGGGAGTAGTAATAATGGTGATAGCGGTAGGACGGGGTAGAGGCGTCTTGTTTGACGCCGTTGACTACGGTGCCTAATACGGGAGTTTGAGCTACTTTTAGACGGTCTAAGGCCTGCATCAGGGCTGAACAATCTGTTTTTCCCAACCCCACTACCATGACAACGCCATCCATATGGGCGGCTAACAAACTGGCGTCCGCCAAGCCGATTGATGGCGGAGTATCGTAGATCACTAAGTCAAAGACTTTTTGCACGCGCTCCACCAAATGTTTCATTTTTCTAGAGGAGAGGAGTTTAGTGGGATCCGGTGGAATTTGACCCGCTGTAATGGTAAATAGATCGCTACATCCCGGTACGGGTTGGATCGCTTCTCGTAACTTTAATCGAGTTGAGATTAAATTGCTTAATCCCCGTAGATTAGAGACCCCTAATCGATGGTGGATTTGGGGGCGACGGAGGTCGGCGTCTACTAATAAAACCCGTTGACCCATGGCGGCTGCGGCTTTTGCTAATTGGATGGCGACGGTGGATTTGCCGTCTCCAGGTAGGGCGGAGCTAATGGTGAGGGAGCGAATGGGCGCGTCGGAGCCCAGGAAACGAATATTGGCGTGGAGTGAGCGGAAAGATTCTAGAAAACTAGAACCGCCATAGGTTGTTGTCTTCTGGGTTTCATTGAGTGTGAATTCTAGCGTTTCGCGGGAGAGTAAGCGCGACACTTTCTCCAAGGGGGTCTGTTGGTGTTCTGCTTGTAACTGCTTATAAAAGGGAATGACGCCGAGTAACGGCAGGTTTGTTTTGTCTTTTAATTCCTTGGGAGAGTGGAAGACATTGTCTAATTTTTCCATCAGCAAGGCGCTGGCGACGCCTAAGAGGACGCCTGCAGCCGCCCCCAAGAGCAAACCTCGAGGAATATTCGGAGAAATTGGTTTTTGAGGCCTCGCTGGCGCTTGGATCAATTGCCAGGGAATTTCAGTTTGAGCCTCTTCGATTTGGAGGGTTTCGCGAGTGGCCAAAAATCGATTGAGGCTTTCTGTCGCCACCTGTAACTCTCTCTGTAAATCGGTGTATTGACGAACCAAGGCGGGGATTTGCTCGACTTTTTGAGTGAGTCGCTGTTCCGCTTCGGCGAGGGTTTGACTACGGGCGGCTAAAGTTTGCAGGTCAGATTGGGCCGCAGCGGTCTCCAGCATCAGCACTCGCTGGGCTTCATCTGAGAGAATGGGCAGCAAATTTTCACGTTGTTCCAGCAATACCTGAATGGCGAGATTTTCGTCTGTAAACCGGGTAGACTCTGCTGCAATTTTGGCTTCCAGTTGTCTGATTTCACCCAAGATCTGTTGATAAATAGGCGCATCCTTCAGGATCGCAATACGTCCAGTTTCCTGTTGCAATTGGGCTAAGCGAGATTGGGTAACCGTGAAGTCTTGGTTAAGGGCGAAGCGCTCTTGGGCCAAGACGTCGGATTGGCTGGTGAGCTGCTGAGCCAGGGTTTCCGGTGCAATGAAGTCGTATTCTTGTTGGAAAGTTTGTAATTCTTCCTGCAACTGGTCGACCCGCTGACGGAGTTCGGGCAACTGTTTGCCAACAAATCGTAAGCCCTGGCGCAAATTGGTTTGGCGTTCATCCAGACTGTATCGAAGGTAGCTTTGGGCCAATTGCTCAAGCACAGCCTGCACTTTTTCGGGGTCAGAATTCTGATAGCGAACTTCTAGAATCTTGGTGTCCTGAAGCCGGAAAATGGCTAGGCCGCTGACCAGGGAATCATAGCTGATGTCAGGATATTGGGTTTGAAGCTGGGCGACAATCGGGGCCACTAATTTGGGACTCTGTAACACCTGAATTTGAGTGGCGTAGTCCAGATTGGAACGCTGATTCCTGATATGGGTGAGAAACTCGGAGGGGAGTCCCGCCAGTCCAGCGTCTTCGGCTGTGACGGACTCCACCAAGATCTTAAACCTGCCTTCATACTTAGCAGCCTTGGTCAGGGTGGAGGCGGCGACTATGGATCCCACTGCCAATGATACGCCGACAATCACCAGCAGTCGACGTCGCAGAATCGTTAGAAATTGGCGTAAATCCCACTCTTCGCCGGTTGTTTCAGGCGTTGGCGCAAAAGGTACTTGAATTAATTGCAACGGAAGTTGATGGGTCCTATGTCCGTTTAGCGGATTCGGGTGAGAGTACAGATTCTCCATGCAAATGCATCCTTACTAAACGCAAGCTAAGCGCAAGAAAACTTGGGGCAAGGCTCTAAGATAGTTCGGTTAAAAGAGATTGAGCAATCCTTGAATGCCAAAAATGGCGTTTAAGGGGCTCAAAATTTGCCGGACGCCGTCAGTTACGCTGGCCAGATTAGAGCGTTTGACAATAACGACGTCGTTGTTCTGCAGGACTGGGTTGGTTTCTTCGTTGACATTTTGGGCCAGATCGACTTTGATCTCCCGACGGCTGACGGCGCCATCGGCATGGAGGCGGACCAATTCCACGGATGTGCGTTGGGCTCGGGTGTTAAATCCCCCGGCCGCTAAGAGGGCTTGGTTTAAGGGAGTATTGGGTTGAACTTGCACAGCGCCAGGACGTTCGACTTCCCCGACGACATTGACCTGAATTTGGTCTGGGGAAAAGCTGGCGGCGGCTAACTGAGTGGATTCAGTTGGGTTGAGCGCGGCTACGGTTGGAATAAACACCGTATCGCCTTGTTGGAGGGGAATGTCTTGATAGCGATCGCCGGTTTGCAATAAGGCCCACAGGTCGATATCAATCACTTGCTCAGGGCCGCTGCGGGTCAATCGCCGCACCTGGATGCGTCGGATATCGGCGGTGGGAGTAATCCCGCCAGCTGTTTGGATAGCTTGGGTGACAGTAGGATGCTGAGCGCCGCTACCGGCGCTAGGGCCGACTTGGTGGGGGCCGGGCCGGAGCACCTGTCCGACGACGGTGATATTAAGGGTTTGGTTTGGATCCGCGATGACATTAGCGGTGGCGAGTTGGTGGGTTTCCACCAAACTGGTTTGAGCAGCGGTGGGAATGAATAGGGTGTCGCCGTCCTGGAGGGCTGGATTCTGGCTTAAGTCGCCGTTTTGCAACAATTCCCAAAGGTCGACAGTAGTGAGTAAGGGCGGACCCGCAGCTTGGGGACGCTGTAGCTGAATTTGCCGCAAATCAGCGGTTTGGGTCATGCCTCCGGCCGCCTTTAGGGCGTCGACGACGGTGGGAAACTGACGACTATCGGTGAGAGATAGGGTGTAGACACCGGGTTGATTGACTTCACCCGCCATGGCCACTTGGAGGGGACGAGGCTGGAGCAGTCGCAGGGTGACGACTGAGTGGCGGACGAGGGGGGTATACTGACGAGCGATGGCCTCCTCCGCCTGGTTTAAGTTCATGCCGCCCACCGAGAATTTGCCAACCATGGGCAAATTGAGAGAGCCATCGGCCAGAATTTGATGCTCTCCGCTGTATTCAGGCACGTTAAAAACGTCGAGATGAATCAGATCCCCCGCTCCCAGGCGATAGGTTTCATCCAGGATCCGAGGACTGAGATTGTCAACCCTGGGCGTCATGAGGTCATTCAAGGTGGCGCCAGAAATTGTCGGATCGGAAGTTTCTAGCACAGAGGGAAGGCTCTGGACTGGCGTTGAATCATTGATGACGCTCCTATCCTTGTCGTCCTCTTCGATGGCTTCAGCCAAAGAGGATAGATCCGACCCAGGACCTGCCTCAATTCGGGAATTGACTGTGGACGGCGAGGTTGAGTGTGGGCTAGTCCAAGATTGAGGGATTGGAACGTTTGACCCGCAAGCGGTAGAACCGGCGAAAACGCAAGCAGTAACGGCTGAAACAAGCATAGGGGATGATTGCGCTGGTTGGATGCAATGTCAACTTGAAGCCATTAACAGGACAGTGTGATTGAGCGTCACTGAGCATAAAAAAAATCCGGGTACAGCAAGCAAGTCAAAACGATTTTCTAGGAAGGGGAAACCCTACCCAAAAAACACAACACGCTTGTTATCAGGCTCTTGATTGCTAGAACCTGATCCGATGGGGCATGCATGACGCCTTGTACAACGGAAAAAGCCAGCTTAAGCGATTCTTAAACTGTCCCAGTTTGCACCTTGATGTTTATGAACAGAAGATTCACCATCGAATATTCTGATTTTAGTCATACCTGATTTTTTAAAAAATGGCATGAATTAACTTAAAAAAAATATTCAGCTCATGATCTAGCGATTCATATTGAATGATTTATGAGGAAAATCTCCTTTGAGGAATACAGAAATTAGAAAGCAGGAGTCAGAATCAATATATTGATCCTCTTCTGTATTCCGTCATTGGTCCGCTTTCTCAACTGGATTTTCTATTTTAAGCGTCCCAAAAAGTATTTCAAAACGGTTTTGGTATAGTGCGGAGAGTAGGTTAAATTTACGCTATATATGGAGTCTGAATTTCTATAATTCACGGGTGACAACGCTATTTATGCACCCCCCCAACCCCAGCTGAATTCACTAACCTGGGGTTGGGGAGGGCGCTCAGTGGTGTTTGCCATTCGTCGTCGCCCCATTGTGGGCTCCGTTGCCTTTATGGACTGGACTTTCCGAGTTGCGGTAGTAATAGTGATGATAACCGTAGGCAGGGTGAGCGATATCTTGCTTGATGTTATTCACAACTGTTCCGAGCACCTGGGTTTGAGACACTTTTAATCGATCCAGCGCCTGCATCACGGTTGGAGAATCTGTTTTCCCTAAACCCACCACCAGTAACATGCCATCCATATGGGCGGCTAATAAACTGGCGTCCGCCAATCCGACTAAAGGAGGGGTGTCGTAGATGACTAAATCAAATTCCCCTTGGACTTGCTCCACTAAATGTTGCATCTTCTTAGAAGATAAGAGTTTAGTGGGATCTGGCGGAATTTGACCCGCAGTGATGACGAACAGTTCGCTACTGTCAGGCGCTGTTTGGATGACGTCTTGGAGTGTCAATTGGGTTGAGATTAAATTGCTCAGTCCCCGTGAATTGGACAAGCCTAACCGATCATGAACTTGCGGTCGGCGAAGATCGGCGTCTACCAGGAGCACCCGTTGCCCCATTGCGGCTGCCGCTTTTGCCAATTGAATTGAGACGGTGGATTTGCCATCCCCAGGAAGGGCGGAGCTAATGGTGAGGGAGCGAATAGGAGTGTCGGAGCCCAGGAAACGAATATTAGCGTAGAGTGATCGGAAAGCTTCTAGAAAGCTAGAACCGCCATAGGCCCTTGAAGCGTATTGAGGTGGGAGAATTAATTCAGGGATATCCCACTCAAAAAATTGCGCCATTCTTTCAAATCGGGTAGGCTCTTGTACGGTTTGTAACTGCTGATTAAATGGAATGACGCCCAATAGCGGTAGTTTTGTCTTTTCCTTTAATTCCTTGGGAGAGTGGAAGGCGTTGTCTAATTTTTCCATCAGCAAGGCGCTGGCGACGCCTAAGAGGACGCCTGCCGCCGCCCCCATGAGTAAACCTCGAGGAATATTCGGAGAAATTGGTTTTTGAGGCCTCGCTGGCGATTGGATCAATTGCCAGGGAATTTCAGTTTGAGCTTCTTCGATTTGGAGGGTTTCGCGAGTGGCCAAAAATCGATTGAGGCTTTCTGTCGCCACCTGTAACTCTCTCTGTAAATCGGTGTATTGACGAACCAAGGCGGGGATTTGC
>JASJDH010000421.1 GCA_030065175.1 Leptolyngbyaceae cyanobacterium MO_188.B28
CTGATCTGACACAGCGTATCCCCATCAAGGGCGGAGACGAAATCTCTGAACTTGGCGTTACCTTCAACGCTATGTTGGATCGCCTCCAGTCCGCCTTTGTCAATCAACGGCACTTCCTCAATGAAGTGGCCTTGAACGATGGTGATGGGAATTCGCAGTTCATGGCCCACTTCATTGAGGAAGTGCCGTTGATTGACAAAGGCGGACTGGAGGCGATCCAACATAGCGTTGAAGGTAACGCCAAGTTCAGAGATTTCGTCTCCGCCCTTGATGGGGATACGCTGTGTCAGATCAGTTTCGGTAATGGAGCGAGCGGTGGACGTGAGGAGGCGGAGGGGGGCTAACACCCGGCCAGCCATTACCCAAGCGAGGACCAGGGTGATCACCATTACTGCAATCATCACCTGGATGATCACCCGAATTGCTTCATCAACCTCTCGGCGCTCATTGGCGGTAGTAAGGGCGACCACAAAGACCCCGTGATCTATTCCGTCGATATCTACTGGTTCAGCCAGATATAAAATTGGGTTGGTTTTAGGACCGATTTCACCTTGCCTACCCTCCTTCAGGCTTTGCCAGTATTGAATCGCTTCGGAGTTTTGACCAATAAGGGGGGGCAACTGCTCCGGGCTTGATTGATGAAACTGATCGGGCAATAGGGTGATTAGATACTCATTTTCTTTGGGGACGTTGCGGTCGAGAAATAATGTGAAAATATCGGCGACCTTCGTAAAGGGTTTACCGGTTCTGGGGTCTATGCCCTTTTCTAATAAGCGAAACTCCTCCACTTCTTGCTGGAGGGACTCTTCAATCTGCTCTTCCAAACGGACTAAGAGGGCATGCCGAATCACTAAGGTGGCGATCACGGTTGAGAGGAGTATTAGCAGACCATAGGCTGCTAGGATACGTGTTCGAACTCCGAATAAAAGGCTATGCCACCGAGGTAAGCGGCTTTGTTCCATCCGATCCACCTTAGAATGTTTGCCAAACAAGTCTGTATTTTGTCCCTGCCAATAGAGGTAAAGTTCCGGTCAGCCTGAAACTTCACTAAAGAAAGTCATCCTTAGTCGCAAAAAACTGTGTATCTGCTCCGTAATCTGGAGCGGTTTTCAGTTACATTGCCTACCAATCCCACAGCCCATACTCTATCTACCAAGTGCTGTATCTACCTAGATTACCCTGGGAACTATTTCACACTCGCCATAAACTCCCTAGAAGATCTACAGAGAAATAACACTGATACACCCATCTGCTGTCTTGTCTGCTGTCTTGACCAAAACTTTATTGTTAAGCCAATCCCTAAACTTTGAGCCATCAGTCATCATAAACTTAATTAGCCCACTGCAGACTGCCCCCATTTCCACCTTAGCAGGGGTTTATGCAATTGGGCCGGGGATGGCGGCATCGGTTGACACATCCGAACCTGAATCAGAGTGAGATCGTAGCAACATCTATACGGAGTCCATTATTGCTTTCAATAGTGACGCTCAGCGTGGCGGCTGCGATTGCGTCCACCGTCCAATTAATCCGGGAGCGGAGTCGAGGCTATCGCTTAACCCTGGCGACGGGGGAGCGTGTGGAGAGCATTAGCCTTTGGCCAAGCATTCGGCCTGGTAGTTGCGAGACATGCCCCCAAGGTTAATCCTGATGAGCCTGGGCGTAAATCCGAAGCGCTGCATTAAGCCGAGTTTGAACGTCTCCGCCTTGAGCTTTGAACCATTCCAGCACATCCGCATCGACTTCTAGCGTCACAGACGCCTTGGGTTTGGCTTGGTTGGAGCCGGAGTTTGACCGATTAAAGGCGAAATTATTGGTTGGTTTGGCGGGCGCATCAATTTTGCCGTCCATGATGGCCTCAATTCTGGCCCACTCGGCCTCTGGATTATTTCTCCTGCGGGAATTAAATGAATTCATGTTTTAAGGTTTTTCATAGCTAAACCACATCAGGTATTGAGTGGGTGTCTTTATCCCTACAAATGTTCCCAAACCGTATCCCTATGAAATAAAAATCAATAAACAGTTTCGCTCTATAACGTTATCTTCCTTAAGCCTAGCGTCAATTGTCAGGCCTAGGCCTGGTCGGTTGTTCTAGATTACAGCCATAATTAAATCAGCCGTTAGTATCTAGAAATTAGCCATCCATATCTAAAGGGTGGTTAGCCCCGTCAAGTTGGGATGGGCAGTGTTTGTCGCGCTGGATCCTGATTAAACCTTTATTTTTGGGTGCGAGTCTTGAGTTAGCCCCTGTCTAACTAAACCAAGCATTTTAGAGCTTCTACCAACCTGCTCAATTTTCAACCCCGTTGACAGGTCCTGGGTTCGTATTTACACAACGCTCAAGTATTCAGGAGTCAATTCAACCATTCGCCAATGTCGTCTCTTAAAGAAAATGCTTCCGTTACAGGTCTAGCCGCATTGCTAGCATTCGCAGTCGTTCCAGCCGCTTTTGTAACTTCCCCGTTCGAAATTTCCCCCTCAATCCCCGCCGCCCTAGCCCATTACACTAACCGAACCGTCCGCTTCCCCTCGCCCACATCAGTCCCCAACGGGCTCAAGGTGCGGATTGATGGCGATAGTAGTATGGTTTTCATCAATCAAGCCTTGGCGCAACGGTTCGAAAACCAGTTCCCAGCAACCGAGATTGTCTCCAATTACGCTGGAACTGAGGCTGCGCTTCAGGCTGTGTTAGATGACCAGATTGATTTAGCAGTGATTAGCCGCCTGCTGACGGATACTGAAAAAGCGCTTGGGTTAGTGGATGTCCCCCTAACTCGCCACAAAATCGCTATGATTGTCGGCGCGGATAATCCGTTTAAAGGGGATCTGACGATTCGCCAATTCGCCGAAATTTTCCGGGGTGAGCTGACTAATTGGGCTGAAGTGGGCGGCCCCGTCCACCCCATTCGAAAGGTTGACAGGCCCCACAGTAGCGATACTCGAAGAGCATTCCAAAACTACGGAATCTTTCAAGCAGGCGCTTTTGAAACTGGCGACAATGCAATCACCCTCCAAGAGGACAGTACCGAGACGGTGATTAAGCGGTTGGGCCGGAATGGCATTAGTTACGCCATTGCTGTTCAGGTGCAGGACAATCCAGATGTGCGGATTGTGCCGATGCATGATGTCTTACCCGATGACGCCCGGTATCCGTTCTCTCAACCTTTATCCTATGTTTACAAGGGGCCTACCCCTACCCCAGCCGCACAAGCCTTTTTAGGCTACGCCATTGACCCCGCCAATGAGTCGGTGGTTGAGTCCGCTAGGGTCAAGGGAGCACTGGCGGAGATCGCAGGCGAGTTGGCGCTTTCTAGCACCACCAAGGACGTTGTGGACCCAGAAGGGACGAGTTCCAATCAATCGGCGGCCTCTAAGTCGGATGATACAGATGAAGAAACGGTGGCTCAAGCGCCAGCGGCGGGTGGGGTTGCTATAGAAACTGACAGCCCATTTTCTCTCGGAGGATGGCTCATCATTTTCTTGCTATTGGGGATTCCGCTGCTCCTATGGTTGATTACGCATCAGCGATCGCCAGTCGCGCTGACGACGATCCCTAAGAAAAGTCGGTTAATCCTCGTTCCCCGAGGCCCCTATGCCGCTTTCGCCTATTGGGAGACGGACAAAACGACTCTACAAGCGCTGAAGCAGCAAGGGGGACGCCGACATATGCTGCGGCTTTATGATGTCTCGAATATTGACCCTAAGCATCAAACGCCCCACTATTTGAAACAGGTCGAATGTGATGAACACACCTCCTATAAACATCTCTCGATTCACGGCAACGGCCGTAAATACTTTGCGGAGTTAGGGTATATCACATCCCAGGGAAAGTGGCTGCTCCTTGCGAGTTCCGATAAAGTCTCTATGCCGGTGGATCCGGCAGATGTTAAGCGGCAGAATATGGCGGCGGAGATCGCAGCGGATCCCCCGGTGTTTGAGGGGCCTGTCAAAGTCGCCTCGCCCTCTTCTCCTACAGAGAAACCCCTGAAGCCTATCAGTCAACCCATCGTAAACGCCGCCCCGTCTCCGTCCCCTGTGGAGGCCTCTAAGCCAGTCACAAAGGACGCGCCAGAGTCTTCGAGTCCTGCCGTGAGTTTGACGCCATCGGAGCCTGAGTCGAATGAATCCAGCCGGATCAAATCGAATGAATCCAGCCGGATTATTCTGACGCTCTGCACGTTCCAATTGGCCTATGCCTATTGGGAAGTTCCCCAGGCGGTTAAAGCTTTCCGACGAGAATCCTTGGGACAACCCTGGACGTTGCAGATTCACGATGTCACCGACATTGATGTGGATCATCAAGCGCCCCATTTCACCCAAGCGTACCCCTGCGATGACCAGACCCAAGATATGCATGTGACTATTCCACGGCCTAATCGCGACTACCTGGCGGATTTGGGATACGTCACGAAGGAGGACCAATGGGTTAGCGTTGTCCGTTCTTTACACATTCGCGCCCCTTTGGAGGGATGACGCCGTTGGACAGGCGCGATCGCAAGTTCAACACGATACAGGGCCGCTATCGGTTTGGCCGCAAGATGATTCAGGAGATCAATGAATGGGATTGTTTTTTGAGGTATTAAGTGCGATTAATCATCCCGATCAACTCGCTAGTGTTTCCCAACTGCAAACGGTGATTGACATGATGCAGGAGCTGGGGGCGAGTCGTGGGATTGAGGCGTCGAAGATGCAGGGGGTGATGTCTGCCCTGAGCAAACTGCTCCGCCCCGCATTGCAAGAACAACGCACCTCATTTGGCGAAGAGCAGTTGAGGATTTTGATTAGCGACGCCGCCAGTTCTTCAAAGGCGGCGATGGTGATTCATTCGATGTTTGCAACGGAACTTCAGGAACAGATGGTTGAAGGGATTGTGCAAAAAACAGGCTTCGACGCTGGCACTGTCCAGGCGATGCTGCCGATGCTGATTTTGTCGGTCTTGATGTTGCTCAACTTAGGGTCTAATCCGTCGAATGAAAAGGAGGATAATCCACTATTGACAACGTTTCTGGACAGCGATCGGGATGAGGATGCTGATCTGGGGGAGGTGTTTAAGTTTTCGAATCGCTTCCTGAATCCGCCCCAGTCGCTACAGCGGTCTTAGGTTGATTGGCTTACGAAAGATTGTCGCGTAGGTTGGGTTAATGACGCCGCCCAGATCCCTGGGTTTTTGAAAAACCCAGGGATCTCAACCGCTATGCTCTCCAGTCTCATATCAAATCGGAGAGTCGTGTTATCGTTCCAGAGATTGCAGACTACGAAGTTCGTTGTGAGTTATTGCGGGCGAATAAGTTAAGAGGTCTTTCTCGTTTAGATAACTTTGCCGGACTGATTGAGTATTTACCAATTACAATTGCTGTTATGCGTCAAGCTGCGAAACTCTGAGCGCAAGCTCTTCAGCAGAGACAGCCAACGGCAAAGGTAGAGGCCAAACCTACGATTCCCATCAGTAGGACTCCTACGGCAAGGCCCATGGCGCCGCTGCTATTCAACCGATTTAGATTCAAAGTTGGCAACAGTTCATGTAGCACGACAAAAAACATGGCCCCTGCCGCCAACGCCATTCCCATAGGCGCGATCGCACTCCCCCAACCGGCCAGAGTCACACCAACCGCCCCCCCCACCGGCTCCAACCAACCCGACACCGTCGCCATACCTATAGATATCGCCGCCCCATAGCCGAGCTGTCGCAGCGCCAAGGCCACCATCAGCCCTTCCGGCAAGTTTTGCAGCGCCACTCCAATAGCAATACTCAGATTCTGAGTCGATTCTGCGCCGAGACCCACCGCCAACCCCTCTGGAAAGTGGTGTAAAGCAATGGCCAATACAAACAGCCAAATTTGTCGCCCTCCGGCCTGACGGTCCAATTCAGCCTCCGGCAGCACCTTGTCCAGGCCATAGAATAACCCAGCCCCCAGAACCAGCGCGATCGCCACCTCCCCTAAGCCAAAAAACAAATCAGTCGACTGACGCGACAACTCCACCGCCGGCAACAACAGCGAAAAGGCAGCCGCCGATAGCATCACCCCACCGCCCACACTGAAGAGTAAACCTCTCCAGCGATCGCTCAGTTGCGAGGTGAACAGCACAGGCAGGGCGCCAATCCCTGTCCCCAGACTCGCCAAGGCGCTTGACGCCACGCCATTGGGAATCCCATCACCCGGTAAGGCTTGAGCAAGCTGTTCCATAGGAATACCTCAAACTCAGAATCAAATTCTAGCTCATAGTCGTTATGACTTTGATTAAAATTAGCTGAGAAGAGTTTTTCACAAATGTCTTTTGTCAAGAGAATTTGATTTTCCCCCTCTTCCAAGCTTGGGAGAGGGGTTGGGGGTGAGGGTAGAGAATGACTAATAACTAATAACTTTGCGATCGCGCCAAAACTTACCCGTTTCGCTACGCGGCGCTTCGGCGGCTAGCCAGATGGCGGTGTCGGCCCCTTGTTCGGGGGATCGTGGAGCGGCGGCGCCGCCCATGTCAGTTCTGACCCAGCCTGGACAGACGGCGTTCACCACAATGCCTTTGGCCTCTAGGGAATGGGCCAGCATGAGGGTGGCGCCGTTTAGGGCCAGTTTTGAGAGGCAATAACTAGGGGCGGTGGCGGTTAAGCCGTCTAGCGCCCCCATGCCGCTGGACAGATTGATGACTCGGGCGTCCTGGGATTTTTCCAACAGGGGCGAGAAGGCCTGCACCATGCGAATCACACCGAATGTATTGGTCTGCATGGCGGCATCAAGCACCTCACGTGAGATGGTGAGAATGTTGACGTTATCGTCTGGGTAAATCCCTGCATTATTAACCAACACATCCAAGCGATCGCAACGTTGACTGACGATATTAACCGCCTGCTCGATAGATTGATCGTCACTGACATCTAATGCCAGAGGAATGACGTCGCCTTGTAGTTTTTCAGCGGCTTGTCGGGCGCTATCCAGAGAGCGGGCGGAGATAATGACTTCGTAGCCTCTTGCCAATAAGCCTTGGGCGATCGCAAAGCCAATGCCGCGATTGCCGCCCGTTACCAGCACTGTCTTTTGAAATGCTCTCGCCATCATGAATCCTCAGGGATGAAATTGACTATGTCTATCCAATCAATAGGTTGAGTCGTCAATAAGATATGAAGACGATAGTTTTAAGGTCTTTACCCCAAACACCGGCAAGATGAATAATAATTAGAATGTAAAAATTAACATTGAATAAGACTCTTATTGGGTCATTTGTAACAAATCAGAATATGTCTGAATAGATGAAACCTTTGTCAGGAAAGGATATCTAATCCTCAAGAATGGCCACAACTGTGACAAATGACCCATTATTCAATTGCGCCTCATTCCAGCGTATCACTTTAACCGGGAAGTTTGGAAAGTAATAAAATTCTATGTTATCAGGATATCTGTAACTTGCTCTAGCTCAATCAAATTGCCGTCTGGATCCCGAAAACAGGTGGAAATAAAGCCGCGATCGGGATAATTGGTTGAAGGGTTGAGGATTTCTACCCCATGAGTTTGCAAATAGGCGATCGCCTCCTCGACATTGCCAACCTGGAATGAGAGGACCACCCGGGCGCTATGAGCGTCGTAAGTTAGGGATTTATCTTTAGTGATAAACTCATCCAGTTTTTTGCGGTTAAACAGGGTGATGCAAATGGCGCCGGTGTCGAATTCTACATATTCGTCCATATCGTCTTCAAACTTGATATTTAGGCCCAACACATCCCGGTAAAAAGCTTTACAGGCTTGAAAATTTTCGACATTCAATCGGGTGTAGACATATTGAAAACGCATGGATAAATTCCTCGCTGCCGGAAGAAGGATTGACGTAGATAGTGTAGATGACTCGATTAAGGAATAGCGAACCAATAGGGCACTCTTTTTCAAGCTATCGTGTATGCGCAAGTGATTTTTAATGTCTCGAATTGGCTGAAAGCCCTCATCCCCCAACCCCTTCTCCCAATTTGGGAGAAGGGAAGCTAAACCCAAAGTCCTTCTCTTGATTTGGAGACAGGGGAACTAAACTCAAAGTCCTTCTCCCAATTTGGGAGAAGGATTTAGGTTGAGGGCTTTCAGGATGTGGCGAGACTTGCTGATTTGTGTGTACACGGTAGCTTTTTTCAAGAGGAATTTAGGAGGAATCGAACAACTTTTCAAAATCGGTGTCGAACTCTCAGTAGACGGTGGGTAGAAGGCGGTGGATAGAATTTTATTTAACAGCAAATCCTTTACTTGACACTAGAACCCACTTTGGCAGGTTCGCGAACGGATGAGGATTTTTCTATGGGCGACAACCCGCGGCAGCCATCTTTGAACTGACAGAAGAAGCTAACAATCACGATGTAGAGCACCGGCACCACAAACAAGCTCAACACCGTGGAGACAACCATGCCGCCAAAGACGGCGGTGCCCAATGACTGACGGCTCGCAGACCCAGCGCCCGTAGCGATCACCAGTGGGAAAATACCCAGTAAGGTTGAGATCGCTGTCATGATAATGGGACGCAGTCGCTGTTGTGAGGCTTCTACTGCCGCCCG
>JASJDH010000422.1 GCA_030065175.1 Leptolyngbyaceae cyanobacterium MO_188.B28
CCTCTCGGTAGGCTGCTAAAAACCGTTGGATCGTTGGGGCGATACCGACTAAAGGCCAATACATCTGGCTATTACGATAAAGACTTTTTTATTCTCCTAGAGTTTGGTTCCCTATAACCTTCCAAGTTGTGTTTATAAATTGATTGAGGCAAAAAACTTAGCCTAGAAAATTCTCTCTGAGGAGGATGGACAAAAAACAAAACAAGATACAGAGAAATCTATCAGCTGCAAGGGAGAAATTTTCTCTAGGGAAAATATGGAATTTAGGAAGCGGCTTCCTACCTATCTCCCCAAGACGCAACATGTTGCGTCTCTACATTTTCCTTCCCTGTCTCCCCATCTCCCCCATCTTCCCCTCCAGCTAACATAAACATCATTGTGGTATTCGAGGTGTTTGAGTGAAATTTGACAACATGCCAAATCGCTGCGTCCACATTGATGGTCAGGAAATTTGGATCAGCAGAAGCGTAACGGTTCTGCCAGTCCTATTCTTCATCGTCGGGTCAAAAGGCTATGTTCCCTTAGGTAAACGTGGAGACGGCATGCCGGATGAACGAGGAAAATGGGCCTTGCCGGGGGGGTATCTCGACTATAACGAGACCACTGGGGAGGCTGCGATCAGAGAGACCTGGGAGGAATTAGGGCTTAACCTACTCCAGCTTCAAGATGACTATCGGTGTTTGGGGTCGCTCGATCAGCCTTATCATGTCTTTAGTCAGCCGATCCGTAAACAAAATGTCACGCTCCGATTTCCGTTAATGTTTTTTTTGGAGTCAAAAGCAGAATTACCCAAGCTACAGCCACAAGTTTCAAAGGATGAAGTGTTGCAGGCGCAGTGGTTTTCGTTGGAAAAGGCGTTAACAATGGCGCTTGCCTTTAATCATGAAGTGGTAATGCAGCACTGTCTCGATACTTATTACAAGGGGTATTACGACGGCCAGTCTATACTCATTCCAGGGTCAGAATAGGCTGATATCAAGGGATTTAATTTAATGTTCAGTATTTCGGCCAATTAGCCGAGCCAATAAGATGCTCATTCGTCCGAAAATCAAATTGTAAGCGCCAATAGTAATCGTTTCGACTGGAGAGCGCCTCATCATGCTGAACTCTTTTACCACCGATTCAACTCTTTCCTCTGTTAGTTTGTATTGGCAAATGTTTCAAACGTCTAGGGGGACTGTCGTAAAAATTTGGGAGCCTAAGACAGGTGAACACCCTTATTGTTGGAAACAGTCTGTTACCTTCGGATCCCACAATGAGGCGGAAATATTCCTACAGGAAACCGCTAAAGTGAATGCAGCTTCACTGGAAGAAATTAGCTACGCTCCAAATTACGCCACTTAACGCAATATGCAATGACCCTCCCATTGTTTACGCTATTTAAGCTCAGCCACATGTCCCATGGCGGTCCGCTAAAGCGCGGATGGCGACAGACTGAACACCCAAATATGATAGTTAGTAACTTGAATATCCCTGGAGTCAGGAGCTTCAACCAAACCCCCGATAATTTTATTACTATTCCCCCCCAGACTTTGTTTGGGGGTTTTTTCTTGTTTTGGCCTGTCACTTAAGTCAGGCCAATGCGATTGGAGAGAAGACAAAGACAGGAGTTAATTAAGGGACTTTAAACCTGTCTCTCAGCAAAGATACATTTACTCTGCAGTTCAATATGAGATGGTATTGAGGAGATGACAATTTGTCGGGAGGCGCTGTGATGAGTATGTCCACTATTGATCAATCTGTTATGCCAGCTTTTGAAAAGTGGATGGCGGAACAAATCAATCAGTTGAGTGTTGATACGTTGAGTTTAGGGGTTCTGACCTGCACTGCTTGTCCAAAGGTTTTAGGAGACTACATTATTGAATATAAGGGGGCTTCTATGCGCCTATCCACGGAAAAGACCTATGCTTTCCTGCAATATGCTAAAGCGGGAGAGCTTAAAGCTCCTTAAACTGTCGGTAGACGGTTATTATTTTGTGTAATCTCTGTGCACTATGTTGGATCAGCCCGATGGCAATTCAATGGCCTACTACGCCTTTATCGGGCGATGGAGTCGGTTAGCGGCTCGTGAATTTCTCTCTTGGTTATCAATTGCCCCCCATCGGTGTTGGCTTGATGTGGGTTGTGGAACCGGCGCACTAACTGCGGAGATTCTGGCGTCAGAAAGTCCTAAGCGAGTGTACGGTATTGATCCGTCTGTGGAACGGATCGAGTATGCGCAAGGCGCTTTGCCATCGGCTCAGTTTTGGGTGGGAGACGCCCAACAGTTGCCAAACGACTGGGCAAATTTTGATGTGGTGGTGTCTGGTCTGGCGTTCAATTTGTTCGCGGATCCTTTACGGGCTTTGACTGAGATGATTCGAGTTTCCCGCCCAGGGGGAACTTTGGCCGTCTATTGCTGGGATTTCGCCGAAGGAATGCAATTGCTTCGATATCTGTGGGACGCCGCTACGGAGGGGGATCCTGCCGCCGCCAAGATTGATCCAGCCAATCGGTATCCGCTGGCTCAGCCTAATCGTCTGCAACGGCTATTTGAAGAGGCTGAATTGCACGGGATAGAAATGCAGCCCCTTGAATGTTCAACTGGGTTTAGTGACTTTGAGGATTTTTGGTCTCCTTTTTTAAAGGGGACGTCACATACGCAGCGATATGTAAGCGGTTTGGCTGAGGAAATGCGATTGGAGTTGCGCGATCGCTTAAAACAGCGACTACCCATCCAACCAGACGGAAAAATTCACCTATCTGCCAGAGCCTGGGCAATTAGAGGGACTTGTCAATAATTATCGGATGGCGGCTGTACTCTCAACCTCTACCCTGACTTGCAGCGCAACGTTCAGCAGATTTCAAGATGGACTCAAGCAAGCCCGGAAAACGAGCCTCTAAATCCTCGCTACGTAGAGAATTCAAATGCTGTGTTCCTTGCTTCCGGCAGTAGAGGACGCCAGCATCGCGCAGCAGCTTAAAGTGATGCGACATGGTTGATTTGGCGACGGAGAGATCAAAAGCTGCACAAGGTAATTCTCCCTTTTCCACGAGCAGCTTAACGATTTCAATCCGAATTGGGTCTCCGAGGGCGTACAGAACCCCCGCCAGCGTAATGTCTTTTTGATCTGGATGATAAACCGGTCTCATAGTTGCATTATGGCATAAGACGAGCTATAGTTTGATTATTCGAATATTTCGAACTTTCAAATAAACGTCATGTAGAACGCCTAGGAGGCAGCCATGTCTTCAGTTGTGCAGGTCACAGACAATACGTTCAAGCAAGAGGTTTTGGATAGCCAGTTACCCGTTCTTGTGGATTTCTGGGCGCCTTGGTGTGGCCCTTGTCGAATGGTGGGGCCTATTGTTGATGAGGTCGCCGCGCAGTACGAAGGTCAGATTAAAGTCGTTAAGATGAATACAGATGATCAACCCATGACGGCTAGCCAATTTGGAATTCGCAGCATCCCTACCCTCTTGGTGTTCAAAAATGGTCAGAAGGTCGATACGGTGCTTGGGGCTGTCCCTAAGGCGGCGTTGTCTTCTACGCTGGAGAAGTATCTCTAGTTAGGGATGCGCTATCCCATCAAACATATGGCGCTGACCTAATCCAGTTTCACCTCAGCAAAGACAGCCCTCTTGTCGATGCCGCTATGTCAACCTTCATAGTTTGAGGGAGCGCCAGCAGTGGGGTTTGGAACATGGAAATTCCAGCGTTAGGGAGTTCGTCAAAATATAGTCCTCATCATTAAACAGCTTTCAGATCGTACCCATAAAAACATGAGTCCATAAGACATTGCGGCGCTGTTTGTTGGATCCCCCTCTTCAGGGATTGTCGCCTAATCAGTGTGCTCATGGTCGTGTGCTGAAGGCTAATACGCCAGCAGTGATTGTTGTTGTGAGGGATATTTAGAGGCATCTCTTTTCGAACAACATTCAACCTCGTCAATAAATTCTAAGTCAACAAGATGCAGTCACGCCTAGGATTTGCTGCAGAAGATCCTGGCGGGCGAATTTCACGACTCCGAATGTTCTTTTTCCCTATCACCCTAGGTGATATTACATTCTTCATTGTTGAGTTCATTCAATTCAAGGAAATTTCCCATGACTACTAATACTAAACTGAGCACTCAAACCGATCTTTTCACCCCAGTCCAGCTTGGTCCGTACACTCTCTCCAACCGAATCGTGATGGCTCCGTTAACCCGCAATCGTGCGGGGCGAGGAAATGTTCCCGGTCCTTTGAATGCGACTTATTACCAACAGCGGGCGTCGGCTGGATTAATTATTACTGAGGCAAGTCAAGTATCGCCCCAGGGAGTTGGTTATCCTTCTACACCAGGAATTCATTCGGCGGAACAGGTGGATGGATGGCGTCTGGTGACGGATGCAGTGCATCAAGAAGGGGGGCGAATTTTTCTGCAGTTATGGCACGTGGGACGTGTCTCCCATCCGTCACTCCAGCCGGAAGGCGCTTTGCCGGTGTCGGCAAGTGCGATCGCGCCCGACGGCGACGCCATGACCTATGAGGGCATGCAGCCCTTCGTCACACCCCGAGCCCTGAGAATTGACGAGATTCCTGGCATTGTTGAACAGTATCGGCAAGGGGCGCAAAAGGCGCTAGAGGCTGGATTCGACGGGGTTGAAATTCACGGCGCCAATGGCTATCTGTTGGATCAGTTTCTGCGGGATGGCGTAAACCAGCGAACAGACGCCTACGGCGGTTCAATTGAGAATCGGGCTCGCCTCCTTCTGGAGGTGACGGATGCTGTTGTTGATGTGTGGGGCGCGGACCGAGTGGGGATACGCCTTTCCCCTAGCAACACGTTTAATAGCATGTCTGACTCGAATCCCAAGGCTACGTTTGGCTATGTGATAGAGGCCCTTAATCGCTATGACTTGGCCTATCTCCATTTGTTGGAACCGACGGAAGCTGATATACGCCACGGTGGAACTGCGGTTCCAATCGCCTCCTTCCGCCCCCTATATAAAGGAACATTGATGGTGAATAGCGGCTATAATCGCGAAACCGGCAATGCGGCGATCGCAAATGGCGATGCGGAATTGGTCTCCTTCGGTCAGTTATTCATCGCCAATCCAGATTTACCCAGACGGTTCCGGCTGAACGCCCAATTGAATACGCCCGATCCAGCCACCTTCTATGGCGGTGATGCAAAGGGCTATGTTGATTACCCAGCGCTGGCTAGTTAGGCTCCCGACAGGGAAGGAATGCAGGAGACAGGAGACAGAAAGCAGTTAATGGGTGGCTAACGACTTCTGTATGCTGTATTTCTTCCCTACCCAAATTTTCCCGACATCAGGGAATTTCCGCTTCAGACATCAGCTATAGCCTGGATACTGAATTTTGGATGCTGAATTCTGAACTCTGTCTGTGTGAATTTCTCTCGCCTTAAGTGGGCGGTACTATTGAGCAAATCCACATGAAAGCAATCTTCGGCATCTGGAAAAGCAGATTTCACAACCAGCCACCTGCCCGTCTGGGGATCGCGGTAAGTGTGGAAGGGGTTAGGACGTAAGGGTTGACTAGACAGTTTCGCCATTTAATCAGCATCCTTTGGATGATTACACTGAGCTGATGCATCATCTGAAGCCCAAAGCTAAAATTCAAGCTTCTTCACAATGTTCCCTATTCTGAAATTTTTCTCGCGCATACCTAAGTCTGAAAATTTTGCGCCCTTGCTATGCAACTCAAGAGATTTCATCGACTAGAGGGCGCCTACAATTATTTCGGCTTCCCCAGTCAGCTAGAGAATTTGTGATGAATCTAATTTTGCATCAAAAGCGTGCACTTTTGCAACTGTATTGCATCAAAATGCTTTCATCGCTGATGTAATGCGATCGCGCATATTGCCTGGAACTTCGGATTTATGTACGACTATCCACTTAAAACGGGAAATTTTCGCCGGAGGAAAAGACGGGATTGAGGTAGAGTACATTGTCTTTAGCCCCTTCTGATTTCTAATTTCCGCCTTCTGATTTTCTGCGCCATCAGACTTTTCCAGCTTGAATGACGCACCTTGATAAGGTCTGCGCGGTTCAGTAGAGCTTGCGCCATTTAGCCTTTTTACCTCTTTGAAGTTGGCATCACTGTCATTTGACTTTTACTTGACCTTGACCATCTTCAGACTGCTAGTTGCGCCCCAAACTGATGCCTTTTTTCAAGCCAAAAAAACCTTTTCTTAAAAAGTTTATAAGTGAACATAAAAATCCGATGATGTTGGGTTGGCTTGCTGATGTATTGCAGAAAAAACTAAATTCTTAGCTTAGTGATGTTGGCTGCTTTATCTACAAAATAATAGAGACGTTGCACTGCAACGTCTCTATTGCAAAACCTTATAGCAGCCTAATCAGCGTTAGTCTTCTAAAGACTGTTAGGCGATCGTCACCTCAGAGGATAAATACACATTCTGAATCAGGTGGAACAACTTCACCCCCTCCTTGAAATCCCGCTGAAACGCCTTTCGCCCAGAAATTAAACCACAACCGCCAGCCCGTTTGTTAATCACCGCCGTGCGCACCGCCTCAGCAAAATCATTTTCACCCGATGCGCCGCCCGAGTTAATCAGGCCAGACCGGCCGGCATAGCAATTGAGCACCTGATAGCGGGCTAGATCAATCGGGTGGTCGCCAGACAATTCCGAATAGACCTTGGGATGGGTTTTGCCGTAGCTTTGCCCCGTTCCCTTCGCCACCGCGTCATACCCCTTATTCACCAACGGTAGTTTTTGCTTAATGATGTCCGCTTCAATCGTGACGCCCAGATGATTGGCTTGCCCCGTCAAATCTGCAGCAACGTGATAGTCCTTATCTTGCTTAAACGCACTGTTGCGCAGATAACACCAAAGAATCGTCGCCAGACCCAACTCATGGGCATGGGCGAAGGCGGCTGACACCTCCTGAATCTGTCGGCTCGATTCCGGCGAGCCAAAATAAATGGTGGCGCCTACGGCTACTGCGCCCAGGTTCCATGCTTGTTCCACCGACGCGAACATGATTTGGTCGTAGGTGTTGGGGTAGGTCATCAGCTCATTGTGGTTGAGCTTGACGATTAACGGAATCTTATGGGCGTATTTACGGGAAACGCTGCCGAGGACGCCCAGGGTTGTGGCGACTGCGTTGCAGCCGCCCGCGATCGCTAAATCGATAATGTTTTGAGGATCAAAATAAATGGGATTCGGCGCAAACGAGGCCGCCCCTGAATGCTCAATTCCCTGGTCCACCGGCAGGATAGATAGATAGCCTGTGTTAGCCAAACGCCCTGTTCCATAGAGTTGTTGCAGATTACGCAAGACCTGAGGAGAGCGATCGCTCTGAACAAAAATCCGGTCTACCCAATCTGGTCCCGGCAAGTGCAGTAGGTCCTTAGAGAGCTTAGCTTGGTAGGTTAGCAGATCCTGAGCATCATTCCCCAACCAAGATTCAATCGACTTAGACGAAGATACAGCAGTAACCACAGCAGGTCTCCTTAATAACTTAAGAGCAAAAGAAGCATTGCAATTCAACAGTTGCGGTAATGCGATATCCCTGCGCTATACGTGCAAAAACGGTTGAAGCTCCCTCAACAGGAATATCCTGGAAATCAATAGCTGAGTCCCATTAAAGTGATGGCAAAAAAACTGATGCAAGAAATTGTTAGCCCTTTACCTTCAGGCTAGCTCACCTCTCTTAGGTCCGAATAGGAGCTTAACAACAGCTTTAGGTATGGTCAGGGGGTAGTGTATTAATGAAGTCTCAGTGAGGATGGGGCAGGGCAGGGGAGGCAGGGGGAGCAGGGGGAGAATGGGGGCAGAAGGGGGCAAAGAGGGATGGGGAGGATGGGGGAAATGGGGGAGATGGGGAGAAATTAAATCGAAAAATTTGGGGGGAGCAAGACCTTAGGAGATCTATTCCTGATACAGGTATCGCCCATTGGAGGCAGACTATAGGCTAAGGCGTTTGCGGTTGGATAATGCATCATGACTAACGAATCGGATAGTTGTTGAACAGTCCCGTTGAGGGTCTGTAGGGGCAAAGCATTTGGCTGTAAGTTTTTAGACGCCTCTGTCAATTTTGCTCCAAATGCTTTGCCCTTAGAGGGGGACCACAAGAGAATCAACCCTATGGGCGCCGTAGAGTGGAAATGCCCACAATTTATTTGAGGCAAAGATAGAGGAGCAGGAGAAGATGGAGAGTGACCAATGACAAGTGAAATCCAAAATCCAAAATCCAAAATCTAAAATCCCCTGACCGATGACCAATGACCAAAAGCCTTTGAGGAGGGGAGGGGCAATATCTTAGTGGTGCAGAAAAGTCTGGAGGGGATTGAAAGCTATGTACAGAAGGACTTATGGGCTCACAACCGTGTCCTAGCATGGGTTATAAATCCCCGAAACGGCTAATAGATCTGCTCACTTGAGGCTCAGAACGCTGCAAACACGTGGGAAACATTACCCAATGCAAGCCAGTTAGCATGGCTAGAATCCTTGCCAAATAAGCTTTCTGGGAGTTTTCTGCACCACTAAGGTAT
>JASJDH010000423.1 GCA_030065175.1 Leptolyngbyaceae cyanobacterium MO_188.B28
TCTGCTTTAAAACGAAATTTCAAGAGGATAATTTGAAGTAGCTAAACAGGATTGTCTTGCCAGGCCTCACCATGACTGATGTTTTTATCTCCTATTCCCACAAAGACAAGGAATTCGTTCAGGTGCTCCATCAAGTCCTGATGCAAAGTAAATATGATGCCTGGGTGGATTGGGACGACATTCCGTTGACGGCGGATTGGTGGGAAGAGATTAAAGCCGGAATTGAAGCCGCCAATACGTTTCTCTTTGTTATTACTCCGCATTCTGTCGCTTCCAAGGTGTGTGGTCAAGAGATTGACCATGCGGTAGTAAACAATAAGCGTCTCGTGCCTATTGTTCGGCAAGATGAAATCGACAGTGAATTACTGCATCCATTTCTGAGAAAATACCATTGGCTGTTTTTCCGGAAAGAGGATGATTTTAAATCAGCATTTTCTACTTTAGTGGAAGTATTGAATACCGATTTAACCTATGTAAAAATCCATACTCGACTTCTAGTAAGGTCTTCAGAGTGGGAGAAAAAACACCGCAGAGATGACTTGCTGTTACGTGGTCAAGATCTCACTGAGGCAGAACAGTGGTTAGATAATTCTTTGCAGGCAAGCCAAGAGCCATTGCCAACAGAACAGCAAAAAAACTACCTTCATAAAGGCCGTGACGTAGAGGAAGCGAATCACGATTAGCGGCAGCTGGAAAAAAGGCGAAGCGCCTGGTCAGGATTGGTGCTGTAATTCTGGCGGGAACTGTGGCGATCGCTACCTTAATCGGCATGATGACGCAGCGCAGTTTGCAGCGTACTCGACAATTAGCTCAGCTAGAGAAGCAAGGCAATGAAGCACTTCGCCTATTTGAGTTTCAACAAATAGAGGCGCTATTAATTGCAATGAAGGTTGGGCAAGAACTGCGTCGTTTTAGTGGCGATGATGGAAAGCGTCCCTTGGGTAAATATCCAGCTGTCAGTCCGCCGCTGGCGCTCCAGCAAATTTTGAACCGAATTCAGCAAAGCAATCAGCTAGATGCAGAGGATAGCTTTCCGTGGCTGGGAGCAGAATTTACTGCCGAAAACGACTCTTTGATATCAGTCACAGAGGATGGAACCGCCTTTGTTTCGCATCTAGAAAACTATCAGCAGCTGAATTTGAGTAACCCAGCAGAAGCGATCTTAGATTTTAGCGTTAGTCCTGTTCGAGGAGCTTCTACCGAGAGAAATCGCCCAATGATAGCCACCAGTACAGATACCGGCATGATTCGCTTTTGGAATCATGCCGGTCATCAAATTACCTCGTTTCAAGCAACAACTAAGGACTTAAATAGAGTACAGTTCAGTCCCAATGGACAGATAGTGGCTGCCATAGAAGATTACAAGGTAGTCAGTTTATGGGATCTAGAAGGTAAACAGCTGGCAGAACTGATCGGACATGAAGGACAGGTATGGGATGTCAGCTTTAGCCCTGATGGGCAGTACATTGCGACAGCATCCCCAGACGGCACAGCTCGACTATGGGATTTTCAGGGCAATCAGCTTCAGGTTATCCAAATAAGCGACGCTATTTACACTGTCGAGTTTAGTCCCAACAGCAAGCTAATCTTTACTGGTGGACGTGGAGGAATAGATGACTCGTCCAAACCCAATGGCCGACTGTGGAACTTAAAGGGTGAAGAAATTTCGGTTTTCATTGGTAGTCAGGGTCATATTACGGATGCCGCTTTCAGTCCAGATGGCAAACAAGTTGCTACGGTGTCCACTGGTAACGAGGTTCGTCTCTGGGATCTTACAGGCCAGCCAATCAACCAGTTTGTGGGTCACACGGCGACAGTCGATGCAGTCAGTTTCAGCTCTGATGGTAGAGATTTAGTGACAGTGGCTGGTGATGGAACTGTCCGAGTTTGGAACCTTGAGGGCAACCAATTATTAACGCTTAAAGGCCATCGATCGGCAGTGAAAAGCATTAGCTTCAGTTCAAATGGACAATTCATCGCCACAACATCCAGAGATAAAACTACCCGCTTATGGAGGCTAGATGGCGATCTTGAGACGGAGATGATTGGTCATCAATCATTGGTAGATGATGTTGTTTTTAGTCCTGATGATCAGTCCATTGTGACCGCATCCTGGGACAATACAGCTCGTTTATGGGATTTGCAGGGAAATACTTTAATTACTTTTAGTGGTCATTCGGATCGAATTACTAGTGCAAGTTTCAGTCCTGATGGCCAGGCCGTCGCCACTGGTTCTCACAACGCGACTGTCCGCCTATGGGATTTAGAGGGCAATCAGCTCATAGAGATACAAGGCCATAAGGGTTGGATTAGAACAGTTGCTTTTAGCCCAGATGGGAAATTGATAGCCTCAGGATCTGAGGATCGTACTGCACGTTTGTGGGACCTCAAGGGTAATCAAGTTTTGATCTTAGAGGGACATCAAGATGGAGTAAATGATGTCAGTTTTAGCCCTGATGGGCAGCAAATCTTAACTGTTTCTGACGACAGCACTTGGCGGCTTTGGGATCTTCAGGGCAACCAACTTCAGCAAGTGCAAGGACACATTAGCCGCATCTGGGCAGGGCAAATCAGCCCAGACGGGGAGCGTATCGCGACAGGCGGCTTTGACCATATGGCAAGATTGTGGGACCTAGATGGCGAATTAATTACCGAGTTTCGAGGTCACACTGCGTTAGTTAATGATGTGAGCTTTAGCCCAGATGGACAGCTATTAGCAACCGCTTCTAAAGATGAAACCGTAAGGATTTGGTCTGTAGCAAAGAACTTAGATGATCTCCTATACCGCGGATGTGAATGGCTGAAGGACTATTTAGTGACTCATCCTGAGCTTCTAGAAGAACTAACAGTCTGTCACAATAAAGCCCTGTTCACACAGGCGGAGCCTGTATTAGTTCGAGAAGGAGAAGAAATCGCTAATTTCATACAAATGCCGACTGCTCTAGTGCATCTCAGGAGATACTTGAAGCCACTCAGAGCAGGGAATGAGTTAAGTGGCGAGGGAAAGATCGTGATCTCAGGGTCCTAATTCAGCTTGGATGCGATTCCTGCATTGTCAAGGCTGATTTATTGCATTACTAAACCCCAAGTCCCCCGGAAATTACATAGACGGAGTGCAGATTGAAGAGTTCCCATTCAATTAGGTCCTCCCAATGCAACGCAGTGTGTTATTTCCCTCCGCTTCCGAACCCTGCAAACCTCAAAAGCCAGCAATATGCTGCAACCTCAGAGTCAGACCCATCGAAACCTGGCTGCATCAGCATTGCATCGACCAGAGCGGCGTGCCCGCCACCCTGGCTGAAGCAATTTTGCTCCATGACCATCCTGACATTCAGGCAACCCTCGCCGTTCTAGAGCACCAGGCCAACGCAATTCTGAGTCAGATGAGGAAGACAGCAAGGCGGGAAGATGTCTTAGGGGAGTTGGGTTAAAAGAGAAGGCAGTGGATGGGTGGATGGGTGGTAATTGATCCGCTGTGCACGATGGCTTTAACTCACCTTTCTCCAGGGTTTGTTGTGACATCAACTCAGCATTTTTCCTAATACCCAGTTGTAAACGCGATCGCCGCCCCACTGTCTGACAAACAGCATGGGTTTAGCGAACTTGCCAGCTGCATAGCGGGTTCGGGGACGACGAGTGTTAGGCGCCTTTAAGATAGCGTCCGCAATGACGGAAGGGGGAGAACTGCCGTTAGGGTTTGCCTGGGCGTCACGGGAAAACTGTGCGATCGGATTAGCGATCCCTTGATATGGCGCTTGCCCCAACCGTTTGAGCATGGGACCGACAAAGACATCATCGAATTCAGTGCGGATCACCCTTGGCTAAATTGAATATTCATGCGAATCAATTCAAAAAAAATTAACTGGCTTTTAAGCCGTCCCAACAGGTTTGCACTGCTGCTTCCCGATGTTCATCCGTGAGTTCTAGCTCCATAGTCGCATCTACAATACACTGTTTTTTGTCTGTCGACTGAATGCTCATTCTATTGTGATGCGAATTTCTTGAGATTCTGTCAATACCGATCTGATAGTTAAGACACGGTAGTAGGGATATTATCCAAGGCATTTGACGTCGAATTAATAATTACACTGCGCCATGAAACTAGATAGTAAATGCCTAAGCAGAATAAATTACACATTCACCCCTTGCCAAGTAAAGCTTAGAGACCGTTTTGATGGGCAAATAATTTTGCACGACTACTTAAATGCCAAATTTTCAGGATCAAGACATGAAGCCCGCTGAGGAGAGTGTATAACGAGTGAATTATGTGAACTACAGTGTCAGTCATCAGAAACATGTGGTTACATTCTCGCCCAAAGAGATTCATGCGCGCGTTTTGATGGTTCCATTTGCTACAGATGTAAAACTCATTGAAAAGGTTCTCGACTTAGGTGAGAATCAACATCATGCATGGGGTGTTAAAGAGTTATTAGCAGAGAATATTGAAGTTTCGGTAGTCCGTCGATACAGTTCTCCTTGGGAGAGGTTTGGACAAGATTGGATTCTCCCGGATACGCGCGAGTATGATCTGATTTATTCGAACCATAATAGATTGATTAGAACGCCCATTGAAAGCGTGATGGGGGTAAGAAAAACACCTTTAGTGTCATTGGTATACGCAGGTGAGCCATTGTTTATCCCAAAGCGTCACTTTGGGGTATTGTGTATGACACCCTATGCTTTCTCGAGGTTCAAGGGCTTGACTTCTGTGCATGTTCACTATGCTCCCTGGGGTATTGATCCCGAATCTAGACTTCATCAGCCCATTCAACCCAGCGGTGACCATTACATCTCTACTGGCGTGACTGTAAGAGATTTTGGCACGCTTCTACGCGCCGCTTCACTGACTGATGAACCGATTGTAATCGCCGCTCGAGGTCAAAACTCTTTTAACGCTCCTCCTAATGTACGGGTAATCGATGGGGTCCTTTCTCCATGGAGTATCCGCGATCTGTATAAGGGCGCCTGCGCAGGATTGGTTATCCTACAGCGCGATGAGAGCAAACGTTTAGCTGTCGGGTGGACCAACATGCTTGAGTTGATGTCTGTCGGACTGCCGATCATCAAGACGCGCACCGGTAGCCTTGATGATATTGTGAACCTGGAAGAGATTGGCGCAGGTATTTTGGTAGAGCCTGAGAATCCAGAAGCTCTTGTAGCCGCCATGATACGCCTTCGAGAGGACTCAGAGCTACGTCTTTCCATGGGGCGTGCAGGGGCTGAGTACGTTAGGTCACATCTGACAATGCAACAGTTTTCAGAACCGCTTATTCAATTGGTAATGTCAGCTCGTAAATAGCATTGCCCTGCACATCGCTCATGAGCATAGGTTAGTGCGAATGCCTCCCCCAACTACGATATCTTCAATTTCAGTCCAAACCTTGGTGAAGGTGATGTTCTAAACTTTCTTGAGGTCAAAGTTAGCGCTATAACGGCTTATGTAGTTAGCCTTGAAAGCCCATGCGAGTTCTCTTCGCTTTAGCGGGATTGAGTTTAGGGTTCGTTTCAACTAGAGTTGCTCTGGCAGAATCTCCAAACGCTTATCTAGGAGCAGGTATTCGGGCCGGTTTTAACGATGATGTGGGGGCTCTGATCGATTCAAAGGTCAAGGTATTCCCGTTAGGAGATGCGCTCAGCATTTCGGTGCGTCCCGAATTATTGCTGGGAAATGATACGGAACTGAGACTACCGATTTCTCTAGATGCAGAGATTGACCAAGGTGTTTATCCCTTTGCCGGGGTGGGGGTTGCCTATAATGCAGATGGGTCAAGCGATTTCGACCCGATGGCGACAGCAGGTCTCGATCTGGGCCTCAATTCACATTGGGTGCTGAGTACAGAGTTAAACGTCATTTTCAAATCAGGCGATACGGATACGGAATTCATTGGCAGTTTAAACTACGCTTTTTAGCAGTCAATCGCCATGACCAGTCGTAAACCGAGCGATCGCAGTCTGGCCAATCGCCCCACTTTGCCCAGCGCCCACTTGTCTAAATGAGCGATCGCAATCTCCTGTACCCAAATTGGCCGTATTTACCGTATCAACAGAGATGTTCGGAAAAGAGGGCTGTTGGCGCGATCGCGCCCAAGCTGACCGGTATTAATCAAGTTTAGCTGGCTTTTCTACGGCGTATTGCGATCATGATTAGAATAACTTTGATGGTCAAAACGCGCACTAAACAGATGGCTTCAATAGAAGCATTTATAACCAGAGATAAGTCGCACCCTCATCAGAATTCGTGCGAATTTCCTTAACGCATCAGCCGAAATGCAAGACCCTCAACAAAAAATAAATACTAGGGCTCCCAGAAATTCTGAACAGCGAAGAAAGTGGTATTCTCCTGTTGCGGATGTTTATTACAACGCCAGACCTCAGTACCCAAGGGACTTAGTTGAGCAGTCTGTCGGTTTAGCCCAACTTTCCTCAGATCAATCGATTCTTGAATTGGGGTGTGGACCTGGAAATGCAACGGTGGCTTTTGCCGAGCTTGGTGTTTCGATGAAATGTCTTGAACCAAACCCGGATTTTTGCCATTTGGCGCAACGACACTGTGCTTCATATCCAAAGGTCGCCATCGAGAACACCTCATTTGAAGAGTGGGAACTAGAATCAAAGAAATTCAATGCCGTTCTCTCAGCCAATGCCTTTCATTGGATGCCGACTGAAATCCGGTATGCCAAGTCTGCAGCAGCATTACGCGATGACGGGTTTTTGATCCTGTTATGGAATCTGACTCCGGAACCAAAATATGAGGTTTACCAAGCACTCGAGGAAGTGTATCAAGCCTATGCGCCCTCTTTGGTGCGATATGAGGGCCCGAAAACTCAAGCACAGATTTTGCGGGGATTTGGACAAGAAATTGTAGAGTCTGGTTTTTTTAAAGAGTTGGTAGTGGAGCAAACGGCCTGTGAAGTCATCTATAGCATTGACTATTATCTCAAGCTTTTAAGCACTCTTCGGAGACTGGAGCCCCAAGTGAAAGCGCTACTATTTACAGGATTACGGGAAAAGCTAGAAAAATTTGGAGATAGTATACAACTCTCGTTCCTTTCTGCTGTTCACGTCGCTCGCAAAAACGGCTAATATCAAATCGGGTTAAATACCAATCATTAAGAAATCTACTATCCATTGACGTCTGGTCACCCGTGATAGATGGCTAACGTCTGTGGTTTTCTCACTGATAGTTTATGGCTCTCTTATCTCTAATTCCTCTCTGGGCATCACTTCTCGCAAGCATCGTTATTCTAAGATGCATTGACCCGAACAATCGAGGTGGGTGGGGAGAAGCAATCATGAAGTCATTAATCTTAAATGCTTCCTTCATGATTGTACAGAGTGAACTCTTGAGCATTGGCCAGAACCTAAATAGAGCATCAGTGTTGTGGATATGGAGCATTATTTGTATCGTCAACATTGGAATGATACTCATCTTGGTCTACCAAGAACGCATAGTTTGGCGTGGGAATAACGTGAGGCTACCATCGTTCCGTCGCTTTCAAGGTGGAATCGCGATCGCTCTCTCGCTTCTACTCATCCTCACGTTTGGAACAGCATTTATCGCCCCCCCCAACAACTGGGATAGTATGACCTACCATATGCCTAGGGTCATGCACTGGATTCAGAATCAGAGCGTACACATGTATCCAACAGCCAATTTAAGACAGATCTCTTTTTCTCCAGGAGGCGGTTACCTCATCACACAACTTCAACTCCTGAGCGGAAGCGATCGATGGGCTAACTGTGTCCAATGGATTGCTTACTTAGGGTGCATCCTGTCCACGGGCATGACAACTCGCTACCTGCTACGCCTGACGTGGGAGGCCTGGCCACTTAGCATAGTCAGCGCCACTATTCCGATGGCCATCATGCAGTCAGCTACAACACAGACAGATCTACTGACAGCGTTTTGGCTAAGTTGCTTTGCATATTTCATATTTTGTCAGAAAAACAATCACTTAGCAGGTTGGGGATGGATGATATGTGCGCTGGCGCTGGCAATTGTGACAAAACCCACAGCGATCATCTTCGGCTTTCCTTTGGGCGTTGTCCTATTCGCTCAATATTTTCAACAGGAACTCAAGCGCCAAGCACACGGGTTTAAAGTCTGCGTTCAGGTCATCCTGCGAGGAATGTGGTTCACGATTGGCGCATTCAGCCTATCACTGGGTAGTTACTGGCGCAATGCCCAGATTTTCCCAAATTTCCTAGGAACAGATACAGGAACAAGAGTAACCGATCCAAGCATTGTTACTCTTGGGCTGAACAGTCTACAAAACCTTTATCTCAGTTTCCCGGTCCCCCCCTTAAAGACTCTGATTCTCCAGCTTTATAGTTGGACTGAGTTTGAAGTCAGCAGTCAAGTTCTCAATTTTGGGGAGCCCTTGAGTGAACAAAGCAGCTTCAAGATCCTTGCACGCCATGAAGACTTTGTCGGAGCGCCAATTCAGCTACTCCTCTTTGGTCTTCGCGTCATAATACTATATACCCCGATA
>JASJDH010000424.1 GCA_030065175.1 Leptolyngbyaceae cyanobacterium MO_188.B28
AGTGGTTTGACCATCAGTTACCTCAACTGTCGCAGGGGCTGCTATCGTCTGCGGCGCTTTGGTATCGACCTGGAGTTGGGGTTGATTGTAAAAGCGTTGTCCCACCGCAGCCGTCAGCGCTACAACCGCCAATGCAAATGCGGCCTGAGGGTGGGTCAGTTGATCCTTGCAACGAGGCGGACGCTTCAGCAATGATGAGGTCGCCGCCTTACTTTGGTTCACGTGAAATGATTTCTGAGACGTCTGGAAGGGCTTTAGCAGCTTAAAAGCTCGATGGCCCACAGAAGGCCTATGTTTCGGAGTTTCCAGCGTTTTAGAATGCGGTTGTTTAGACATTGCGGGAAAATGTACCTGCCACCACTGGTCAACTTTCGTCGTTAATAATCGGAGCATGTTCATACACTCCATCCATAGCTACACCGAAAAATAATCACAGTAGCTACCCTTCTAGCAGTGGCGGTTTAGGGGCTGAATTAGCTGGAACAACATTTTTCTGCTAGTCTCTCGCTATTATAAACTGCCGCCCTCAAAGACGCCGCTCTCAACGCGATCGGCGACATGGGAGTAAGGCATGGATTGAATTAATCCGATATCTACCCCTGACCAAGCCGCTAAAAGCACTTCAGAAAGCTGGCGGAGAGACTGCTCTGCAGGAAGTCGCCAGAGCATAGAAATGGCTGTTTGCCCTGCTTGAGTTTGATGCAACCCTGAACGCCAGTTAATTGGAATACCGCCCAACCCATTGTAGGCGCCGGTCAGGATACCTGTCAGGGTAGCCGTCAATTGGGGCGAGTACTCACACGATAAGGCTCGCATAATCGTTAAACGAGGTTCCTCAGGGGAGGTTAAAAAGCAATAGAGCGCTAACCCTAAAGCCCGAAATGAGGTAGATGTCTCCTGCAGTTCCTCAACGGCCAGCGCTAACCCATCTGGCTGATGTATGAGCCGATGAATGGTCTCAAGCAGCCTCAGCGCCTCCAAGCTGACGTCTGGCTGAAATAAATGCCCGCTTATATGTAGATTGTTTACCGATAGATCCAGTTCCTTAATTTGTAAGCTTAGACGCTCAATCAAGCTGACGGGAGTCAGACGATTCTGCAATGCTAGGTTGATGAACGCCGCCCCAATTAAGGCGGCTAGCCAACGGGTAAAGTCCCAATCGGCATCAGTGACAGCTGAGGTCAGGGCGAATTGTTGCTGCACCGGATCGGTATGGGTGATGATGATCAGAGGAAGCAGCGCGATCGCGCTTGCAGCCGGATCCTCAAACTGGATAAGTTGATCGGCTTGTCCCAAATGCCCCCAACTTTGACCCCCTGACTTCAGCCAACCGTCTACCGCCTTCACCCATTGACGGCCCCAAGGAATAGAAGCAGCGGCGGATAGGGGTGGGAGTCGCCAGACAGCGCCATCAGCTCCATAGTCAAACGGGAACTTGCCCCCCGCTTGCTGACGGCAGGCGCCTAACGTATCCGCCACCGCCCCCCCCACTAAGGCCCCTTGAATGCGACTTAACAATGAGATTTGCATAGATTTTTTTTGCCCTCACTGCGCCTAAGGTACTCTTTGTATCTGGTTGGAAATTAAGCGGCGTCATCATAACTGAAATGAAGCGAGCACGACATCAAAGAAACCAAGGGTTGACCATTCAGCCGCCCTACCGATTCTCCCTCTGGATCTGGCGATCTTGGGTTGGCCTCATCGCAATCGGCTGGGGCGTCGCATCCGCATTCGCCCAACCCCCTGACACCTCATCAATTCCCACCAATCCCACCCTGCCCAACCGCTCAATTCAGCGCATTTACCGTCCAACTCTCCGGTTAGAGAGCCAAGGAGACTATGTCATTGAACTGCAGGCGATGTTAACCCTATTGGGATACTACACAGGCTCGGTGGATGGCGTTTATCAAGAAGACACCCAGGCGGCTGTCGCCCAATTTCAACAAGCGGCTGGACTCGTCCCCGATGGAGTTGTCGGGCCCGCTACCTGGAGTCTTCTGCTGCCGCTGCCGCCGGCCCAAGTCAGTCCGCCACAGACAGACGTAACGGCGACAGAAACACCCATAACGCCTGTAACAGGCACAGAATCGCCCATCACAGCGACAGAAGCATCCTTAGTTACAAACACATCTCCAGAAGTAACGGAAGCAGCAGAGCCTCCCATGTCCAGTCTGCCTCCAGAAGCCCCCCCTAATCAATCGTCCTCGATTCCAGCCCCCCCTGTTGAGAACCCCGCCGCAACCCAAGCCCCCGCAACCCAAGCCGTCGAACCATCTCCAGAAGATACCGGCGATACTCCTTCGCCCATAGATTTGCCAACCCTTAGGCGAGGAATGTATGGGGCCGCTATCACCCAACTTCAAGAACGGCTTCAATCCTTAGGAATCTACAGCGGAGTGATCGATGGCGTTTTTGGGCCGGAAACAGAAAGCGCAGTTATAGAAGCACAGCGCAAATTTGACTTGCAGCCGGACGGCATCGTTGGCCCAGCCACTTGGAGAGCAATTTTACGGTAGGCTTCGACTGCTGAGAAAAGCAAATACCGTTTAGATCGTATCAATCATAAAACTTCGAAAAACTGGGAAAAATCTACCCTTTTCAAAATTCTAATTTAATAAAATTCTTAAGAAACTATTCGCCGAAACTACTAATAGCGATTGAATTTGCTCAATCCCTCAACGTGAGATATAAAATTTCTTCGAGCTGAAATCGCTGAACTATGCCCAGCCCGAAAAATTAAAGAAACAAAAATATTCAGAATTACCCTTACTCAGAGAAAAGTTAACTCGGCAAAACTAGGGCTTAAATGAATCGACCTGAACTAGCCAGGTTGGAATCTGCCCAGTTTGATCTAACCAAGCCGACTCAGATAACGGCTGAGAATGTGCCGCATCCGCCATAAAAACCATGTAGTGACCCATCAAAAAGTAAACGGCCACCATCGCTGCAGCGGAAGAAGCCACTAAAAAACCCGCCAACATTAAGGAGAACTCCTGTCCGTCAATGGCCCGCTCCATCAGGCGAAGCGCCCAAACAACGAGTCCAATCACAATAACCAGTATCAGGAGCATCATAAAAATTAATACTTAAAGTAAGTAGTCAAATCTTATGTAATGCACCTTAAGTCAGGAATGCATTCTTTACGTATCGTAACAGCTTTTAAGAAAAATGACTGCTATGTCCGCGATCTTTATCAGCAATTGGTCAAATGGCTCAATACTTGTATAAGTCCTTGAGTCTTATATTAAGGATATGTAACGCAGGGCGTGCAATTTAAGCCAGGATATTCTGAAGAGAAAAGAATACTCTTTCTCCTTGGGAGGACGCTTCGCGAACGAGAAGGGCAAAGCCACAGGAGACAGAATCCAGTTCTCTACCGATTTCTGACTCCTGACTTCTGTATTCCTTGCTCTAGTGGATTTTTCCGCTTTAAGTTGAAGCCCTAATTTCGCACTAGAACCTGATGTTCGCTCAAATAGGTTTTGATTTCAGCCACAGTGAGTTGGCCGTAGTGTAATAAAGAAGCTAGCAAAGCCGCTTCAGCCCGACCTTCTGTTAAGGCGGCATGGATATGACTGCACTCGCCGGCGCCGCCTGAAGCAATCACGGGTACTGGCACCCTTTCAGCAATGGTGCGCGTTAACTCCAGGTCATAGCCCGCCTGAGTTCCATCGGCATCCATACTGGTGACTAATAGCTCGCCGGCGCCTCGCTCAACTACTTCGCTGGCCCAAGCAATCGCATCAATCCCGGTATTCTCTCGACCGCCTCTGACGTAAACATCCCAGCCAGGATTGTCAGGGTCTTGGCGACGACGGGCGTCGATGGCCACCACGATGCATTGATCGCCAAACCGATCGCTGGCCCGATTGACAAAAGAAGGGTCGCGCACCGCGGAGGAATTGATGCTGACCTTATCCGCTCCTGCTCTTAATAATTTTTTAATTGTTTCTAAGCTTTGGATGCCGCCGCCCACGGTTAAGGGGATAAACACTTGTTCCGCCGTTTGATAAACCACATCAAAGATAATGTCTCGGTCTTCATGGGTAGCGGTAATGTCTAAAAATACTAATTCGTCAGCCCCCGCCTGATTGTAAGCTTGGGCCAGTTCGACCGGATCCCCCGCATCTCGCAGATTTACGAAATTGACCCCTTTTACAACACGGCCCGCCTTGACATCTAGACAGGGAAGAATTCGCTTCGCCAGCATGGGTTTATTCTGCGCCTCACTCCACTCGCCCTGGATCGCCTAAATCCAGTTAAGCCTTCTAGAATAAACCAGTAGGGCGCAAGACGCTGATAAACTATGGATTGGTTTACAAAGTAAATCCAGTTTGGGAGACCTGTTGAGATATTAGCTATGCAAATCGGACAAAAAGTAACGGTTAATCAAGTGCGGGATCGCGTCTCTAAAGAGGTTTCCGCTCGCGTGGGCCAAAGTGGCGTGGTCCAGCAGTACAAGATGGTGGACGGCAGTGATGTGGGTGTCGTGGTTGAATTTAACGATAAATTCACCACCTGGTTTTTTGAAGATGAATTAACGCCCGCCAAATAACCCTGAACTAGCCAGATTAATACAATGGCTCTAATTTTGACTTTTTTGGGTAAGGGGGGGACCGGTAAAACAATCACCGCGATCGCCGCCGCTAAGAAATTCGCCAGTCAGGGAAAGCGTGTCCTTTTAGCCAGTCAAGATCCAGAGCCAGTCCTGAGCTTGCTGCTGGAAACTTCTTTAACGCCTGATCCGATTTCTATTGCAGATAATTTGTGGGCGGTGCATCTCCAGGCGACAGCCCAGTTAGAGCGTAATTGGGAAGAACTGAAGAAACTGGAAGCCCAATATCTGCGCACTCCTTTCTTTAAAGCAGTGTATGGACAAGAATTAGGCGTCCTACCTGGTATGGACAGCGCTCTGGCGCTCAACGCTATTCGCGAATATGACGCCAGTAACCGCTATGACGTGATTGTTTACGATGGGGCGGATGCGCAGACGTCTTTGCGTATGTGGGGAATCCCAGAAATTCTGGATTGGTATCTCCGCCGATTTCGAGATGTTCTGGCAGATTCAGATCTGGCGAAAGCCTTATCCCCATTTGTACAACCCATCGCCAATGTCATTCTGGCAGTCAATTCATCCGGCGACGTTTTTGATCAGCCGACGAGTCAGGTCACTCAACTTTTGGAGCGAGGGAGGGAAGCGATTAGCGACCCAGGCCGGGTCTTAACCTACCTGGTGACAACCGCCGATCCGCTGGCGATCGCCACCGCGCGTCACCTGTGGGGCGGCGCTCAACAAGTTGGACTGACGGTGGGCGGCGTGATTCTCAACCAATCTGAAGGAGTAGACCTATCGGGTTTGGAATTTGAGCCCCTCCCTGTGAGCCCAATCCCAACCTGGGAAATGGGAGAATGGGACTCCCTCATAGAGTCGTTGCCTGACTTTACTGACAGTCTGCAAGCCCCTCGTCCTGTCACAGTTGACCTAACCGCTGGCAAGGTGAGTTTATTTTTGCCTGGATTTAGTAAAAATCAGGTCAAGCTCACTCAATATGGTCCAGAGTTAACCATTGAAGCAGGCGATCAACGGCGTAACCTGTTCTTGCCAGCCGAACTCAAAGGCCGTCAAGTGAAGGGGGCTAAGTTCCAAGACGGCTATTTAGTGATTTCCTTCTAGTCCGGTTGTGGAGTAGACAATACTATCCGCGCAATGCGGAAAATTATCCGTCATTCTCAAGTCAGAAATCAGACCTCCACAGTCACTCCCCCAGTCGCTTTTGGAATCTGACTTCTGACTTCTTTACCTAAGAGATTGTCACGGCTTAAATTAGATATCCGATTTTATATTTTCTATGACTGACCATTCCTCCGAAACGCCCGTAGACTCCATTGACCAAGCATCCCAAGCGATCGTGAGTGAGTCGAGCGCATCCCCTGAAGATGACGTCGCTAAACGGAGCGGCAAGGCGCGTCAGTTATTGGGCATGAAAGGCGCAGAGACAGGGGAAACCTCCGTCTGGAAGATTCGTCTGCAGCTGATGAAGCCCATCACTTGGGTCCCGCTGATCTGGGGCGTCGTCTGCGGGGCTGCTTCCTCCGGGCAGTTCACCTGGACCCTCGATCATGTTTTGGCCGCCGCCGCCTGTATGCTGTTGTCGGGTCCTCTACTAGCGGGCTATACCCAAACCCTCAACGACTTCTACGATCGCGATATCGACGCCATCAACGAGCCTTATCGCCCCATTCCCTCCGGCGCCATTTCCATTCCCCAAGTAGCCGCCCAAATCCTAACGCTGCTGTTTGCCGGCATCGGGGTCGCCTACGCCCTCGATCAGTGGGCGGGCCATACCTTCCCCATCATGACCGCCCTAGCGATTGGCGGATCCTTTTTGTCCTACATCTATTCAGCTCCCCCCCTCAAACTGAAGCAAAATGGATGGTTAGGCAACTACGCCCTGGGCGCCAGCTACATCGCCTTGCCCTGGTGGGCGGGACAAGCTCTATTCGGCGAACTCAATCTAACGATTGTGCTATTAACCCTGTTCTACAGCTTGGCGGGTCTAGGCATCGCCATTGTCAATGACTTTAAAAGCGTAGAGGGGGATCGACAGTTAGGGCTTCAGTCTTTGCCGGTGATGTTTGGGGTCTCCACCGCCGCCTGGATCTGCGTCCTGATGATCGATATTTTTCAAGCAGGAGTAGCCGCCTACTTAATGTGGATTCACCAAAATCTTTACGCCGTTATTTTAATTCTGCTGTTAATCCCCCAAATTACGTTTCAGGATATGTATTTTTTACGGAATCCTCTAAAAAACGATGTTAAATATCAGGCCAGCGCTCAACCCTTTTTGGTGTTAGGCATGTTGGTCACAGCGCTAGCGCTGGGCCATGCTGGGGTATAAATCGGCTTTACGTAAATAGTATTTGTATCAGACAGGATTTGTATCAGACCAATCCAGAAATCTATCAGCAGAATCCTTAAACACGTTCAACAAGTCATTAACTTTTGATACATTATAATGAATTATTTTTAGACGGCTGTGGGGTGAAACAGACCCGAGGGTTGCTGGTATTTTTATGATTGGCCCGATCCAGCGAGCCTACAATGGTTTCCGCCTCTAGAGGCGGAAACGAGCCAGCAGCTTCCCCCTGAAATCTAACTTCGAAAGAAATGATACTTATAGGGGTGTCATAGGGGAAATTAAGGATGACGGATTGTTTGGTGGTGAAAGAGGAATCAACGTGACAGACTTCATCTCTAGGTTGAGAAAGGCGTCAACCATTCTGATCGGATCTAAACCGATGCGTCCTAAGTCTTCTCGGCGCAGGGGATATGAAGCGAATAACGGCCGAGTCAGAGTTTCCAACTCCTCGAAAACCATGCAGCCGCCTCATCCGTCCCCAGAAAAAACGCCTCGCCAGTCCACTCCGCGTCTGCGGCGACCACTCTATTTCAGGCCGCTATTTTGGGTCACCTTAATGCTGGGCGCTGGGCTAGCAGGAGGCGCAACCCAAAGCTATCGGATTTGGCAAGCGGTGGAGGCGGAATTGCCAGAAGTCGCTAAGGTGTTTACCTATGAACGAAATGGCACCATCACCATTAAGGCGGCGGACGGCTCAATTTTGCAGAAACTGGGACCCGCTACCCGGGAAAACTTACCCTATGAAGCAATTCCCGAAATCCTAGTTGAGGCCTTTATTGTCGCTGAAGATCGCCGCTTTTACGAGCATCAGGGGGTTGATTACCCCTCCATCGCCCGCGCCACTATGGCTAATTTGCGCCGTCGAGAAGTGGTGGAAGGGGCAAGCACCATTACCCAACAACTTGCTCGCATCGTATTCTTAGACCAAGATCAGAGCTTTCAGCGGAAGGTGCGCGAAGCGCTCTTGGCGCTCAAGATAGAGCGAGAACTCAGCAAGCAAAAAATCCTGGAACGATACTTAAATTTAGTTTATTTGGGCGCTGGCGCTTATGGCGTAGCGGACGCCGCTTGGATTTATTTTGCTAAGCCCGTTGAGGAATTGACCCTAGCCGAAGCGGCGCTGATTGCAGGGATGGCCCCAGCTCCTAGTGTGTATTCTCCTCTGGTGGATCCAGACGCCGCTCGCCAACAACGCAACTTAGTTATCCAAAACATGTTGGCGAATGGGGTCATTACTGCCTCTCAAGCTCAAACTGCGATACGTAGCGAAATCGCTACCACACCTAACGAGCCGAAATATCTTTACAGCGAATTTCCCTATTTCACCATCTATATCCAGAAGCAACTGGCCCAGATTTTAGAACCCGAAGAGTTGGAAAACGGGGGGCTGACGGTCGAAACCACCCTCAATCCTGAATGGCAGAAAGCCGCAGAAGATACCGTCCAGAAAGCCATTGACGATTACGGCCCAGGGCAACGATTTGAACAAGCCTCTCTGGTGGCGGTTGACCCCAGAAATGGGGAAATTAAAGCCATGGTTGGGGGAAATGACTTCAATGAAAG
>JASJDH010000425.1 GCA_030065175.1 Leptolyngbyaceae cyanobacterium MO_188.B28
GATGAGCAGCCTCGATGGGGATAAATCTTGGATTCTTGCCAACTCGACAAGTCGGATGTCTAACAACAGAGTTTTTTAGTCAAAAAATTCAGAGGAAAAGATCATGAATAAGTTCAGAAACCTTGTTTTTACTACCCTTGTCTTGGTTATTTTGGGGGTGATAGGTCTACCGCGCGTCGCTGTCGCTAATGATAATAACGATCTTGAAAATGACATTATTCGGTCAGCGGTCACGCTCTGGTGGGTTGTCTTTAATAATCCTGACGCATGTGTCGAGGATGGCGGAGAGGTAAGTCCAAATTTCTGCGATGGCCCTGACCTTCGTCGCCCCGAAGTGGAACCCGCTGTACTCTATGGAACAGGACAAGTTACCCAAAGCGATGGCAGTGTCGCCCTAATAGGGCCGCTTTATAGAACGCCAGACTCGATTGGCGGTGCTTTTGATCCGCCAATTGAGATTGATCCCAATGATTTAAATACGGGTTTAAGAAATCCATTGGGCGCCGAAATACACTTGATTGTCCGGAGCCATGGCCCCATACTCCCCAGTAAATTAGTGGAGCAGCTAAACTCCTTCGATGGGGGCTGCAGAAGACAGATTCCTCGACCCAATATTCCAAACCGACCAGGGGATTGCACGAACGTCAATTTTGCAATTCACGCTCCGATTCCGGGGGAGGCGGACTCTACCAGCGACGTCTACACGTATGACTTAAAACGGGCGCCAGGCGCCACTTCAAGACTCTTCCGAAATGAAGAAAGCGTCCGGGCCATTCTAAACACCACGATCGAAGCTAGGCGGTCTGATTAAAACTCTTAGTTATGTCTGCAGCAGCTAATGCCAGACTCCTGATTTTCGGTGGGTATGGGGCTCAGCTAACAGAGTGCGGACAAATGGCAAATGTAAAGAAATACATAGTCTGCAGAATATCACCCCCTCATTTTTGAGAACCCTATGAATCAGGTTTTAACGAGGTGATCTGCAAAAGAAAACAATCCAGAGTTGGCGGGAATGATCAGCGCCAACTCCGTCCTCACCCATGAGATTGTCGCCAAGACAGCCTTAGGCGTGAATCTAGATGAGCAGCCTCGATGGGGATAAATCTTGGATTCTTGCCAACTCTGCAAGTCAGATATCTAACAACAGAGTTTTTTGGTCGGAAAGTTCAGAGGAAAAGATTATGAATAAGTTCAGAAACCTTGTTTTTACTACCCTTGTCCTGATTATTTTGGGGCTGATGGGTCTACCGCGCATTGCTGCCGCTAATGATAATAACGATCCTGAAAATGACACCATTCGGTCAGTGGTCACGCTCTGGTGGATTGTCTTCAATAATCCTGACGCATGTGTCGAAGATGGCGGAGAGCTAAGTCCAACATTCTGCGATGGCCCTGATTTGAACAGACCCGAGGTGGAACCCGCTATACTCTATGGGACGGGACAAGTTACCCAGCGTGATGGCCGTGTTACCTTGGCGGCGCCGCTTTATAGAACACCAGACTCGATTGGCGATGATTTTGATCCGCCCGATACGGTCGATCCCTTTGACTTCAACACGGGGTTAAAAGACCCAATGGGCGCCGATGTGCATCTGATCGTTCGCAGTCACGGCCCCGTACTTCCTAGTGAATTAGTTGATCAGCTAAACTCATTTAATGGAGGATGTAGAACAGAGATTCCTCAACCTAATATTCCTAACAGACCAGGGGATTGCGCTGACGTCAATTTTTCAGTTCACCCTCCGGGTAGTGTGGAATCTACCAGCAACGTCTATACCTTTGATTCAAAACGGGTGTCAGGCGCCGCTTCAAGACTCTTCCGAAATGAAGAAAGCGTTCGAGTCATTCTAACCACTACGATCGAGGCTAGGCGGTCAGATTAAATCTCCTAGTTTGCCCCGTTCCCATGGAGGGTAAACCCCGTGGCCATAGCCCTGCTGAGGTTTCGCTAGCACGCTTCTGACAAGTGATTATTTTTCTGGATGTTGAATCATGCAAATATCATGCAACTCAATTGATTGGAAGAAGCAAATTCGGCTCATAACACTGCCTATTGGACTTGTTTCCGCTAGCTTTCTCTTTGCTCCAACTGCTTCAGCGATCTCTTTAACGAACACCCGCTCACTGGATGGATCGGGGAATAACCTGGGCAATCCTAGCTATGGTCAACTGGGCCTTAATCTGGTTCGGACAGGCTCCGCCAACTATGGGGATGGTATTTCAACCTTGCCCGGAGGTCCTAATGTACGCGAAATCAGCAATCAGGTCTTTAACCAGCCAACCTCAATTCTCGATCCGAGAGGTCTCAGCGATTTTAGTTGGGCTTGGGGGCAATTTCTCTCCCATGATATTAGTCATACGTTGATGACAAATAATGAGTTTGCGAATATCACTATCCCCAATAGCGATCGCATCTTTACCCCAGGCCAAGCAATTCCTGTCACCCGTTCTGTATTTGATCCCACTACAGGCCTCAGCACCCGTAATCCTCGCCAACAAATCAATAACATTACAGCGTGGATTGATGGCGGTGTTGTATATGGCGGACGAGCTAGCGAACCAAATGGCGGAACAGCCCGGGCGAATTGGCTACGGACAGGGTTTGGCGGCAAGTTAGAAACCAGCACATTTAACGGAGACGTTTACTTGCCGGTCGCCAGTCAAAAGGCGGATGCGCCCGGAATGGCTGAAGGATCATTTGGCATTGATCCCGACACCCTTTTTGTCGCAGGAGATGTTAGAGCAAACGAACACGCCGTATTAACCTCATTGCACACACTGATGGTGCGCGAACATAATCGCCTAGTTGATGAAATCGCGCTTAATCAGGCGGCGGATTTAGCGGGATTAACCTCCGAAGAGCAAGATGAGGCGCTGTATCAAGCGGCTAAAAAGATTGTCGGAGCCCAGATTCAGGCGGTTACCTACAATGAATATCTACCCTCTCTAGGGGTCACTCTGGAGGATTACACTGGATATGACGCTAGCATAACGCCTAATGTCGCCAATGAATTTTCAACCGCAGGTTTTCGCCTAGGACATAGTCAAATCAGCGGCGTGATTCACCGTCAAAATGCTGACGGAACCACCCATGCGGCTGGAGATCTCAACCTGTTTGAAGGCTTCTTTGACCCCGACGCCTTTTTAGAAACTGATATGGACTCTCTCTTCCGGGGTTTGAGCGCCACAATTCAACAAAAAACTGACGCCAAAGTTGCAAATGATTTGCGAAATTTGCTCTTTGGTCCTCCTTCGATGGGTCCGTTTCTCAACGGGACTGACCTGGCGTCTTTGAATATTCAGCGCGGCCGAGACCATGGTTTGGATTCCTACAACAATACTCGCATTGCCTATGGCCTCGCTCCGGTGACGACCTTTGCAGAGATCACCGAAGATCTGGAATTGCAACAGGCGCTGGCAAGCGTCTACTCAACGGTTGACGAGGTTGACCTTTGGGTTGGCATGTTGGCTGAAGACCCTCTCACAGACGCCAGTGTTAGTGAATTGGTCAATGCAATTCTGGCGGAGCAGTTTATCCGCCTTCGTGACGGCGATCAGTTTTGGTATGAGAATGATGCCGACTTTGCCAGTACTGGATACCTCGCCAAGTGGGGATTTGACCAGAGCTACTTTGAAAATTTATCTCTGGGTCAAATTATTGCGAGTAATACGAATATCAAAAATGGCAGTCTTGGACAGCATGGCAATGTGTTCTTTGCTTCTAGCCTCAAACCTGAATCTACGCCCGAACCTAAATCTGTTTCTGTCCTGAGCGCTTTTATTACTTTGGGAATATTGGCGGCTTGGAAACAGAGCTCTTCACTGTCAATGTAACCCCCATGTCCACGGATCACAATTTAGAGGATCTTCCCTTGATGAAAATACGTTCACCTGCCGACGGCGGAGAAGATTGTTGCAGCCAACCGATAGGGCTGCGCCGTGAGCGTCGAGATGCTGCCCGGGAAAACACGCCTAAAGATATTTCAGTTAGGCGCCCCCCCGTCAGTTTTCTAGAAGATTTGCTGGGAGACGGCTAAGTGTCGCTCAAGCAAACCCTGTAAACCCACCTTCTAAACCCTATAAAGGAGATCAACCATGACAATTCAACTTGGCGATACCGTTCCTAACTTTACCCAGAAAACCACCGAGGGTGAAATCAATTTTTATGACTGGGCAGGCGACAACTGGGTTGTTCTGTTCTCTCATCCGGCAGACTATACTCCCGTCTGCACGACTGAACTAGGAACGGTGGCTAAGCTCAAGTCTGATTTTGAGAAGCGCGGCGCCAAGGTCATCGCCCTCAGTGTCGATAGTGTGAGTTCTCACCAGGGTTGGATCGCTGATATCAACGAGACCCAAGGCACGACTGTCAACTATCCCATCATCGCTGATGAAGATAAGTCAGTCTCTGACCTTTACGGCATGATCCACCCCAACGCCAACGCTAAGGTGACGGTCCGGACGGTGTTCGTCATTGATCCCAACAAAAAGTTGCGGCTTACCCTCACCTATCCTCCTAGCACGGGGCGTAACTTCAATGAAATTCTGCGAGGAATTGACTCTCTGCAGTTGACCGACAACTACAGTGTCGCTACCCCGGTCAACTGGCAAGAGGGCGATGATGTAGTTGTCGCGCCTACAATCCCCACTGAAGACGCTAAGAAGAAGTTTCCTAAAGGAGTCACTGAGATCAAGCCCTATCTACGGATGACGCCTCAGCCAAACCGTTAAACCGATGTTGCCCAAGTAGCAGTTTTGTCTGGCCTCCGCGAGTCTTCCTGTCCAAGCAGAGGCCAGATTTTCTTAGAGTCCGCCCAAAAGTCTCATTCTCCGAAGAGATTTGCATTTAAACCAAATTCGATTCTCTAAGGCTGTCTGATTCAGATGCGCATAGACGTGCGCATCTTTTCTTGATCGACATGTCTTTTTCTATCGAATAGGGTGTCCCGCTGTTTTCCGCCGAAACTGTCCCAGAACCCCGGCTAGTCTTAGAACGGCGCTAATCTGCGGTTGAACCCCTCGTAAGGCCAATTTCGCTTTACGTTCTCGGGATTTGAGCAGACCAATGGTAAATACATTGACACTATCCATCTCAACGTGATGGGTATTGGTCATGTCTAATACGATGGTCTTCCCCTTCTGAATTTTCTTGTTCAGGTCCGCCATCAAAAACTGAGCTGTGTAGACATCGACCCGCTTGGGAACTCGGATAGTGACTGAGGTTTCGGTGTAATTCACAGGACTACCGTGTAAAAAACTGCTTGTTACTTTAGATTCTATTCCCCCTATTTGAGTTTTCACGTCAGGGAAAAGCGCTTTTATAGACGACTTTTATTTAAAGTGATAGTGAAGGATTCAGTGTAAACACGCAGCTACATTTTTATGCTTTTTATTTAAATCCACAGAGACGTTGAACACAATCCTTTAAAGGTATATTCAAGTATTATTAATAATCCCCTTATCCACTTCTTCTAAAAGGATAGAAACATCTACCTATCTAAATTCAGTTTGACCGATCTATGAATAATAAATATAAATTTAGAAAAAAATAAGAGTTGAAAACAGATTTTATATCTAGATTTCTAATTTAGACCTTCAGAAGCAATACTCTGAAATGCCTGTATCCAATGAGTTTGAGCCAACTGACAATGAATTGGCCGAAATATTAAGATAACCAGATAAACCTTTGAAAGGTCTGATGCATTGAACGTTAGAGGGATATCTACGTATATTTACTGGTCAAAATTCTTCCCCAGAATCCGATAAACCCATGCTGATCTCAAAAACAAGCTGTTGATTGGGCTTAACTCAGCGCCATTGCTCTAAAATTTCCAATCCAGTACAAAACTAAAGACATCCACGTGAGTGTTGTACTCACCCGCTAAGGTTCCTGCATTAGGAACCGTTCGTTCAATCTCTCGATCTGTGAAAAATACGTTATACCATCTGGCTGTTAAGCCAAGATTATTGGTGGGACGGTATGTTGCGCCTAAGTCCAAGCCAATACTATCACTTGAGGGAATTCGCGGGTTGAGGAAAGCATCTTCCACTGGAGACGGATCATAGGCTACCCCGGCTCGGATTGTCCATTGATTTGAGGGCTGATAGATAGCGCCCACTGCAAACCGAAACGTATCGTGCCAGTTTTGCGGTTCTGTCGTATCGGGTTGAGCCGGGTTATCGAAGTCCACACTCAAGTCTGAAAAACGACTCCAATTTTGCCAATCCACTTGACCCGTCATCGCCAGCTGAGGGGTTAGCTGTTGATAGACGCCAAAAGACAATATATCAGGGAAATCCAGCCTGGCTGACGCTTCGGTATCGGTAAAGGCTCCGCCGGTGGCGACGCTCAAGCCAGCCGCCGCCTCAGGAACCGTGAAGTCAGCAGGTCCGCTCAGATCATGACTAATGGCGGAACGATAGGCCAATCCAATCCGGGTTGTATCAGTGGGCTCGTACAAAATTCCTGCATTCCAGCCCCAACTCCAATCATCTCCTTGCAACTTTAGCTGGCCATCTAGTTGCTGAGGGACAGGCGGCGCTCCTCCTAGGGCGATTAGCGATCCAAAGTCGATGGCGTTCGTCAAAACAGCGTCGGCGTACTGCAGGTTAACGCCTATCCCTACAGCCAAATCATCGGTCACGTTTGCGGCAATAGCAGGATTAATATTGATCGTTGAGAGGCGTGTTTCAATCGCCTGATATCGGCCAGGCCAATCATCTGAATAAAGGGTCGCCAAGCCAAAGGGGGCGTCAATACTGGCTCCAATGGCGACATCTTCTGATATTCGATAGGAGGCGGAAAAGCTTGGGACTAATACCTCTGCGCTGCCGCTGGCGTCGCCCCCAGACAGAGGAACGCCTGGAAATAGCTCGGACCCATTATCTTTAAATTTAGGCCTGTTGATGGTCAAATCTTGCCGAATGAAAATCTGACTACCTTCCAAGCGCATCAAGGCGGCAGGGTTGTAAAAAACAGCCGAGGCGTCATCTAACCCGGCGGCTCCCTGACTCCCCGCAGGATTTGTGGGATTGGCCTCAGGCGCATAGGAGAAGCCGCCTGCAATAGCGCTATCGGCTAGCAGAACGCCACTCCCCAATAACGACAAACAAACCGCTAATCCCTTACACCCAAGAGGATTTGTCATCTCACACCTGCCTATTTGATTGTTGATGGTTCAGCAACCCAGCCTTAGCATTGGACTTTGCCGCCCCACCATTATTTCATTCAATCGGCCCTCAGCTACGGGCTTCTGTCCTAAGGGGCAGATTACGTCCAAGCAGTATGGCGTTCTAAAAGGCGCTCACTGCTGATTCCAGGCAAACTCGCTGCTGTTCTTTTAAGCAACGATGAGTTGCGATCGCTCCCACAGCTGAACCACCACTGCGAGTTTGCTTGGGGAGAGGGGGGTAAGCAGTGCGATCGCGTTTTTGCGAATATTTATAAACGGAGATACGCTGAGTACTGAGGCGCTGAGTTCATACCTTAGCCTTTAATGATGCATATATTCTTGAGAGGTATTAGTTTTAGATGGCTCAACTCCTGGCAAGTGCTACAATCCGCTTGACCAACGATGCAGACGGTGTCCATGAAGTTCCGGCTGATATTTTGGTGCGTGCGCTGTCGGGTATGCAGCAGTTGGTTTATCTGATTGCCACGGCTCAAGAGCAAAAAACGATAGGGGTTCGGTTTAGGCTATCTCAAGAGATTCAGCAACGGTATAGCCTCAGTTGTCAGATTCCTCAACCGGGTAGCTATGCCTTACCCATTGCCCTAGGAACCGGCGATGTCGATGCATCGTTGTTTACTAACTATTCAGACCTATTGGGCAAGATCGAAAAGTTATTTAGCGCTATTCAAAATGAAGCGCCCGACGCATTGTTTGATTCGTTCCCTGATGGCAAGATACGAAATCGAGCCTTGCGAGAAGTTCGGAAGCTATTGCCAAAGCCGGGAGAGGGATGGAAGCTTGGGTTTCAGCAAGGGGATAGAACGGAGATATTGTTGGCGTCGGATAGTGCAATAACCGTCATTGATCGGGAGCTGGCGCAAGACACCCCTGAAGACACCGTGATGACGGTGACGGGAGAACTGATTCGGATTGATTTTGATAAACGAACGGTGGTGCTAAGGTATCTTCCTACACGTAAGGAGATTGAATGCGTGTATGTGGAGGAGCTAGAAGAAACGATGATTGAAAATCGTAGAGCGCTTATCCAGGCAACGGGGCAGTTTACGCTAGATGATGAAGGTCATCCCAGCAAGTTGACAGATGTCACTCAACTGGAACCGATAGACTTGTCGCCTATTATCTTAAAGTTTGTTCATTGGTATGGTCGGGATTTTCGCTTTAGACAACCACTTATCGCTCTTCAATCACTCTAAAGGGACAAAAATTAAGCTTAAGGTGTGAAGCGTTTGGTGCGTCTATGTTTGGAGCAAGAATAGCGAAGCCCACCGTGAGCTTTGTGGATG
>JASJDH010000426.1 GCA_030065175.1 Leptolyngbyaceae cyanobacterium MO_188.B28
CAAAACCATTGGGCAGGTCTGTCGGCAACAAGGGCAAGCGCTGATTGAGAAGTTAATCTTGTTCGCTCACGATTGTTTGCAACAAGGAGAGACCGCAGCCGATGTCTTTAACAAGCTGTTCGCCAAACAAAATAAGGGGGCGCCTGCCTAAATCGGTTTGATGCCGACATCGACTCTATTTTTCTGCCAGGAGAGTACAGGACTAAAATAAATATCTCTGTGCTGGTAGCTAAGGTAGGGAAGCATACCTCAAGTCTAAGAGAGGGCTATCGATCTAACGAATGCAGGCTGCGATCGCAAGTCGCTGAGTAATCTGGAGAACCCCGCCCCACAATGCTTGAGTGAGTTCAATCCGACGGATGGGAAGGCTATTCTTCAAACGCTAAGGTTGATAGTCTGGACAAGCATTAGGTTTATTCCTCTTCCAGGAGGGTATCAAGATTCCTCTTCCCAGTAGGATGCGCAAGATTTCTAGGCGGTCTTCCCTGACCCGGTACACCACGATGTAAGGTGTTTTGCCAATCTTAGGCGTAACCAGTTTCCGGGTGCCGAACACCCGGCCTGCTTTGCCCATATTAGGCATCGTGGCCAGCCCTTGGATCAGCTTTTTCAAACGGGCGGCAACCCTGCGGGCGGCTTCTGGATCGTCGTCAGCGATATAGGAGCGGATACTGGCCAGGTCATTAATGGCAAGGGAAAGGAAAACTATACGCAGGGGGCAGGTTGTTCATCTTCAGCGCCCCAAGACTCAAGCCAGTCGTCCACCTCATCCCATTCCACCCACTGGGCGTTTGGGCTATCTGCCAGGGCGACCGCTTCCTCAATGCGTTGAATTTGCCAGCCTTCCTGCTCTACATACAGGGCGATCGCTTCAGCGGCCAGCCAAGACTTGCTGCGCCTGGTGCTTTCAGCCAGGGCATCCAGTTTGGCCTTCAGTTCTGGGTTAAGCCTAACCGTGACTACTTCACTTTGAGACATGGAAAGAACCTCCTATTGTTGCCAGTGTAGCGAATGCATACTATGTATACAAGCGAATAATTATTGTGTCTCAGCTATTTGCCCCGACGATTTCACGGGATGTGCAACGAGGTTTAAAGCGGATTCTCAAAAGACTAAATTTCAAGATTTTGTAGGCTATTCTCGGCAGCAACCTGCCACTCTGCTATCAATCTTTGACGGGTGACGCATACTCTCCTGGTTTCGAGAGAACGTGTCGCACGCCCAGTTTTCGTGACACGCGACAGCTTTGCTTGGATCCAATAGAGCTGAACCAGTGCCGCCTAGGTTAGGATTTTGAACGAAGACGCGCCGGTGAAGCCAAGCGTTATGGGGCGAGGGCTCTCAAGCTCGGACGCAGGAACCTATAGGTCGATGGATATCACTAAAACGGGTTCGGATCACGACGCCAGAGAATAACACCGGCGAAACCAATATACGCCGCTACTAGAATCCAGAACTCATGTACACCTTGATCGACAGCGTGTCTAGCGAGCAGTTCGAAGCCAATGAAGAGTAACGTATAGGCAATTGCAAGTACCAAGGCGGAACATTTCCAAATTACGGAGCGGTTGCACTGTCGCATACCTAGCCAGTACCAGACGAAGAAGAATACCAGAGAATAGCTGTTAATCAGCCAATAGTAGAAAGGTGCGTAATTTAGGTAATGATTGATCAAGAAGAAGCTGGAGCCGAGACAGGTTAGCAGCGCGTATTGCCATTCACGCAGTGCCGACTTCAGTACCTTTTCCCAAATTAGGACAAGAACGATGTACGATAGCCAGGTTCCGAATAACATTTCGTGAAAAGCGACTGGTCCCTGCCAGCGAGGATCGAGTTGCATGGGAACTCCTCATGATTATAAGCAGTTAATTGGGTTGTGTTGCACAAAGATCAAAAGGAGAGAGGAACCCTTGCCGAATAAGCTTTTGTAAGATCTGATCCTACTCAAAGTGTTACCCTATCGCTAACCAGTTTGAACCATGCCGAGAGTTGGAAATGGCCGAGTTGCAACCAAACATCGATAACAAGACAATCTTTACAAGGCTTTGGGATATATCGGGTGAACTCCGTCAAAAGCTGGAGGCTCGCTTCGAGCTGCACCCGGATCCCTCAACAGCAACCCTAAAAGCTTACTCCTCGGCCATTAGCGAGGCTAGAGGATCGTTAAACGCTTTTTCTGGGCCAGAGATTGACTGGTTAGTCCATACGTGGATGTACAACCCAAAGACAGGCGTTGGCGCCCTGGGTTTGACCATCTGGCTGGGTCCGCATATTCAGACTCCTCATCTGATATTTGAGTTTGGGACAACTCCCGAAATTCTTTTCAATATGGATTACATTTCTCGGTCTGATCTGTCGACGGACCTGGAGTATCTAGACCGCTATTACGAGCCTGTCAACCCAATATACCTATCTTTGCAGGCCGATTTGCGGCTGTCGCCCTATATCAGCCAGGTACTTTATGTACGACAGTTTCAATCTCCGACCAATCTGTGCTATACCTGTTCTGCTACAGAGGATTCCCTTGAACTGATTCGAACTATTGCCCACGAGATGCTAGATCGATGGCTGGTATGGGTGAATGAGGCCGAGCCATTACCTGAAGAGGCACAGGCTACTTTAGTCAAGCGCGACTTATTTGTACGTCGTACTGCTTTTGAACGCGACCCAGGTAGCAAGTGGTTGATGCAGATGTTTGGCCAGGAATTAACAGACACGTTGGTTCGAGCACTATGGGGTGGCGATTCTCCGATGGCGCAATTGCATTAGCGTTAGTGTCACGTGTTGTGTCTCACGCTATCTGCGCCGACTCCCCACGGAATGTGCAACGAGGTTTAGAGCAGAAGATCAAAAGCATTGAACTTACCTAGTTGGAGTCTGGTTCTGGTAGAGCCGCCCTATTCTGCTAGCAAGAGTATTTGCTTGTATATAGCACAATTAGTCAAATTCAAAGCTTGACTTGGTAATAGGTTATTTGCTGATTTGTAAAAGGGAAGATGAAAAATAACTTTGATGAAAAATATCCGAACATAGTTGCTTGGGTCCAAGATGGATGGGTTGAAATTGGACGTGTGGACTTTACTGACTCGTTCATCAGAGTTCTTCTTGATGAAGGTGGAACAGTTTGGGAAGGCAAATCAAACTACCCGTCTGTCTCAAGAGCGCTTGATGATGCTGAACTGGCTATTGGAAAGTGTCAGAACTCAGTATTTATTCTGTTATTCTCAATAATATTGAGAAAATTCTCATTAGATATAACGAAGAATTAACACTTTCAGGGCTTTACCCAGGTTCTCTTTCTCAATAACTAATATTGAGATCTCAGTTCTGACAGTTTCGCCTCAGCCGCTCCAGTTCCACCGACATAGGCAGGTAACCCACTGTTCCGCTCCAATCGGGTCAATAATCGCCCCAGGCTTGGCCAGACAGGCTTTACATACCGATATTGGATACTGATAGGGACAACAGATACCGCTTCGCTACGGCCCATCCTAGCCAGATCTTCGACACACCAGAACGCTAACTGAGCAGTCCCCGGCTCCAAGGGACCGACCCGCTCACTATGGCCGTTGGTAGCCCCCTCCGGCGCCACCGCCATGGGCCAGCTTCCCTGGCTGATCATCTTCCGAGCCTTTCGTAGCCCCGGCCAGTCCGGATGTCGCCCGCGGCGGATGGGAATCCCGCCCAGATGGGAGAGCGCCCAACCCAGCCAGTCGCCTGCCCAGAGCGGCATCCCCCGTTCATAGAGAAAATGGGCATGGAGCGGTGTGCGTAGTTGAATCCCTTCCCGCCGAGCCGCTTGAGGCGCCGCCCTGGACAGCAGGTACAAACCGCAGAGGGGGTCATCGACTTCGACATGGCGAAATGCCATCAAAAAACGAAGATTACCTTGCTGAAACTGGTGATAGAGCTCCGCTAGCACTGCACCGTTGACTATCTCAATTTGGGTGACGCCAGCCAGTAGCCAGGGCCACAGACGAACCCGCAGCAGTATTGGTAGGACCCCATGAACAGCCCGAAGTAACCAGGGACTGTAGGCAGGGGGAATAAAGCTTAACCGGGACTGGACGCGGTGAACAAATTGAGGCAACCGGATCCTCCAACTGTCAGATTTTTATTATGTCAAGTCTGAAACTTACCAACCATCTACTTTCCCAAATGATCCTCCTCACAAGTTCCCCCGACTTTTGTTTTACAACTAACTTGTCAATAACAATAGGGGAGCCTGTTGTCGGTGAGTTCGCTTGCCAGGGAGGTCTATCATGTTAACCGTCAGAGACAGTATGACCAAGCCCGTTGTGCTGATTCGTAGTTCCGCCACGGTTGAAAACGCCAGTTGGCTAATGTGAGCTAAGCGGGTGAGATCGCTGATGATCGAGGAATCCCACGAAAACGGTCCCTACGGTATCTTGACTGAGAAAGATATTGTCTACAAGGTGATTGCCCAGGGTGACAATCCCCACTTTGTCCAGGTCGGCGGCATTATGTGTCAAAAAGTGGGGAAAGCCCGGAAATTAGAGAAATCGCTGCTCACTGCAACCGTCGACACATCATCGGGCCAATGCTGACCAGAACGCCTTTAAGCTGATAGGCAATGGGAACGCCGCCTTCTGACTCTCATGCTAGCGTACAAGTTTTCAAGCTTTCCTCAGGTTTTTTCCACTCTCGTGGCGGCTCATCAAATCACTTGGGGAGATTGTAACAATGACTAAACGAAACGAAAAGTTATGTCTGCCGACAGAAGATGCCATGGCGTCGATTCGTCGGACTGCAATTTACGTAACGAATAGGTTACGCGAGCCCTATCAGATTGCCTGCCTTGTGAATCTGTTAATTGAGCTGACGGGGGAGTCATTGCCAGATAAGCCGGATGAGCCCTATGAGCAATTCCTGATCGACTGCCTTCGAGTTCTCTTCAATAGAACCCCAGCCAATGATCAAGAACGACTTGAGTTCACAGAAGCCATCCGGGGCATGGCGCCGCCATCCCGGAGCAATGGCTGGATGCGAGTTATCCTAGCGGCGCTCAATAACAGAAAAGAAAAAAAAGGCCCGATTGCAGCGAAGCCGACATGAGGCGCAATCAGAAAACAATAAAGCCTGATACGACCTAAACTCGTTGAATAGCAGATCTATTGTCATTGGTCATGCTTTCTGCATCAACTGCCGCTTCACTCAATTTTGCCGACTACATGCCAGAGATAGTCGATTACATTCTCCCCAACGGGTTGCGGGTGATTCTGGCTAAAGATGACTCAGCGCCTGTGGTGGCGGTTAGTATCTGGTATCGGGTGGGGGCAGCAGATGATCCTGACCATCGTTCTGGCTTTGCCCACTTGTTTGAACACCTGATGTTTGACGGATCAGAAAATGTGGAGCGGGGGGAGCATTTTCGCTATCTCAATGCCATTGGGGCGGGCGTCAATGCTTCGACCCAGCTTGACTACACCAACTATTTTGAGATCCTACCCGCCAATCAGTTGCCTCTAGCGCTGTGGCTAGAGAGCGATCGTATGGCCTCCCTAAATGTGACCCAGGAAGGATTCGATATCCAGCGACAGGTGGTGATTCAGGAATTCAATCAGCGGGTTTTGAATCAGCCCTATGGCCGGACTTACTACCTCCATCTGAGCACCGACCCATTCCTAGGCTATCCGCCCTATGAACGCTCACCCATTGGTATTATCGAGGACCTGAACGCCGCCACCCTGGAGGATGTGAAAACTTTCCACCGCCAATATTACGCGCCCAATAACGCCACCCTGGTGATCGCAGGCAATATCGATTTTGAGCAAACCCAAGCCTTAGTGCAAGCCTATTTTGGCGGCATTCCCGCTGGTGACCCGGGGGTTCCTATCCTAGAGCGCTGCCCTCTGCCGGTACAGTTTCCAGTGACCCGCACAGACCCTGAGACGGGCTGTAAGATTGGCCATGAGGTAACCCTCGTCGATCCCCTGATTGAACTACCCCAGGTGTTTTACAGTGTTGTGGCGCCGGCCCGGGGCGATCGCGACTTTTACGCCCTCCGCCTCTTAGCTCGAATCTTGAGTGGGGGCAAGAGTAGTCGGTTTCAACAAGCGCTGGTTCTTCCCGGCTTGGCCTCCAGTGCTGACGCCTGGATCGATGAGAATGTAGGCGCCTCTCTGTTTGTCGTTGATGGCAAGCCTAATGCTAGTGAACCCATTGAGTCTGTGCAATCCCTGCTGCAAGACCAGCTCAGGCAGGTGGTGACTGAGGGCGTGACAGAAGCAGAGTTGGCCCGCGTCAAAACGCAGCAGAAGATCGCCGCCATTAGTCGATTCCGTGGGTCAGTGCTGTCTACGGCGATGATGCTGCAGCAAACCACATTGCTGTTTGGCGAGCCTCAGGCTTTGATTCAGGACATGGCGGGCTTTGACGCTGTCACCCCCGAGGATATTCAACAACTAGCCCAAACTTACCTGTGCAATGCCCCAATGAACAGGCTGATCACGCTGAAATCCGGCAATCAGGAGTTAGCATCCTATCCCGGTCTGCTGGCGCCGCCCAGTGATATCGGAATGGCGCCCCAGCCATTGGAGGTCGACATGGTTAACTCAGCTCCATTGGTCGTCCTCCCAGAAGGTGTAGTCAGCCGGACTCAGCCGCCTAGCCCACTGCCTGTAACCGAAATTAACCTGCCATCCTATCAAACCTTCAACTTAAGCAATGGGTTACCAGTCATTTTTGTCGAGCAGCATAAGATCCCCAAACTGCAGCTCACTCTCCATGTCGGCGGCTCGAATGCAGCCGCCCCAGAAAATCAGCAAGGGATAGCTAATCTCTTAGCGGATGTGATTACCCAGGGCGCCGCCCAGACCTCTGCAACTGAACTAGCTGAACAGATTGAGTCGCTCGGCGGCTCCTTGAATGCGCATGCAGGCCGAGAATTTATTACCCTCAGCAGTGAAACGCCCTCCCCTAACGCCCAAGTAGCATTCGACGTGTTGGCGGATATGGTCCTCAACTCCGCCTTCCCCCAGTCGGCGTTTGAGGCGGCTCAGTCGCAGCATCTGATAACATTGGCGGAAGCCGAAACCAACCCCCAAATCCTGGCCGCTCGTCAATTCAGGCGAGTGGCTTATCCTCATCATCCCTACGGTTTTTCCGCCTCGATTAAGACGGTGCAGCCTTTAACCCGTGACGACCTGGCGGCGTTTCACAACACCTTCTTCAAGCCCAATAACGCCCTGCTGGTAATTGTGGGGGACATCACTCTAGCCGACGCACAAGTAGAAACTGAGCGGGTATTGGGGGATTGGCCCAGTGGAGAGGTCCCGGATTTCCTGGCTTATCCCCTGCTGCAGATGGGCAACGCCTCAGCTATTTATCTGATTGATCGCCCAAAATCGGAACAATCAACCATTCGCGTGGGTAATCTCAGCCTCAGCGCCCGCAGTCCGGACCGCTACCCGCTGCTGGTGATGAATACAATCTTGGGCGGTGGACCCTCGTCACGCCTATTTCTGAACTTACGGGAAGATAAGGGATACACCTACGGCGCTTACAGCCGGGTTGATTTTAGCGCCAACGATACGGGCGTGTTTGTGGTCCGCACCGACGTTGGCGCTCAATATACCGGAGCTGCTGTACAGGAAATCCTCCAGGAACTGCAAGCTATTCGCACCCAGTTACCACTCAACTCAGAGCTGTCTGCCGCCAAAGGTCTACTGCTGGGCCGTTTTGATCGGGGTCTAGAACACCCCGCTAATTTTGCTGAGCAATTGGCCAACCTGCGTCTTACCGGTGTGCCGCTGGAGGCGTTGCAGCAATATCGAGCAGAAATCGGGCAAGTGACAGCGGATGATGTCCTGCAGTCTGCCGCCCAATATGTCTCAGAGCAGCCGATTATTGTGGTGGTTGGGGATGCGTCAGTCGTGAAGCCTCAATTGGAACAATTGGGGCAAGTGGTGAGGAGGGATGGAGAGGGAAATGTAAGTAGGTAGGCAAAATTAATGACAGAGAAAAGCTGCTGAAACCTCCTCAATACAGTTCTTCTTCTTGAAGATTTCGTTACGCCGCTTCCTCCACCCGCTCCAACAAGTTTGTGAGGATCCACTGACGCAAGCCGCCAGGGAACTCAACGAATGTAAAACCAGGCATATGCCAGGGCTCGGCTCGCACCACTCCTTCTTGACCTGATGGCAGCCTCACCCTCTTCCCCGGCTGAAACTCAAGCATTACACTGCAAATACCCTACATCCTTATCCTATCGAGATTCCCCAGCTTTAGGGGCTCTCGGGGCTTCTTTTAGCAATTCCCGTTAGAGCGTGCGCAACAGTCTCCCGATTCGCACAATCTCCTTTGTCAGCGCTCCAATGCGCCAGCCAAAGCAAACGGCGGCGGGATAATTTACGCCAGCCCCAGCCGCCGTAGATCCCCCTCTACCTCAGCCTCAACCTGAGCCATGGCAGGGCGGGTATCTCCAACTGGCTGTACGCGGACAGCGACAGGCGG
>JASJDH010000427.1 GCA_030065175.1 Leptolyngbyaceae cyanobacterium MO_188.B28
GGCAGGATTCGGGTTGAACCCATCTTAATCAAAAAGAGCTCCTGGTTAGGCCGAAACCATTCCTATCTACAGTTTGGTTTATTTTATTTAGGACTGTGTAGCCGGATCCTTTTTGTAAATTCTAGTCGTTGGGCCCTAGCAACCTTTTTACTCTTCACAATTGGGGCGGCGATCTTGATCGGCTTTCTCTATGGCGGAAAAACTTGGTGCAACTATTTCTGTCCCATGGCGCCGGTGCAAAAAATCTACGGCGAACCCAGGGGACTTTTTAACAGCACCGCCCACCAAGGTAGTCGCCGCATCACCCAATCAATGTGTCGCACCATTACCCCAGCCGGCAAAGAGCAGAGCGCCTGTGTGGGTTGTCAAACTCCTTGTATCGACATCGATTCAGAACGAACTTACTGGGATGGCGTTACCAAACCAGATCGACAGTTAATCTACTACGGTTATCTGGGTCTCGTAATTGGCTATTTTTGCTATTACTATCTTTATGCTGGCAATTGGGACTACTACATGTCCGGCATCTGGACCCATGAACACAATCAACTGGGTAAGCTGCTCAGCCCTGGATTTTATTTGTTTGAGTCCGCCATTCCCATCCCCAAACTGGTGGCGGTCCCCATGACCTTAGCTTTTTTTGGCGGTGGTAGTTATTTCCTAGGACGATTCCTCGAAAAACAGTATAAAGCTCACCTACAGTACCACAGGAGACACATCCAGCACGCATTATTGCGACACCGGATGTTTACCCTCTGCACCTTTATTGTCTTCAATTTCTTCTTCGTGTTTGGCGGTCGTTATTTTGTTGGATTACTGCCCATATTCTTTCAATATTGCTTTGAAGCCTTGATTGTTTTAGTAAGTACACTCTGGTTCTACCGTACTTGGAAACGCAATCCTGAGCGCTACTTACGAGAAAGTCTGGCCAATTCTCTCCGGAATCAGTTAAGCATGTTGAGACTGGATGTTTCCCGATTTGTGGAAGGACGCTCTTTAGAGGATCTTGATCCAAACGAAATTTATATCCTTGCGAAGATTTTGCCAGGGTTTACCCAGGAAAAACGGCTCCAAACCTACAGAGGCGTCCTCCTGGAAGCGTTAGAAGGCGGATATATCAGCTCTTCCAGCAGCTTAGAAGTGCTTCTGAAGATGCGTTTAGAGCTAGACATAAGCGATCAAGATCACGAACGAATCTTGGCGGAAGTGGGGATTGAAAATCCAGAATTGTTCAGTTCCTTCGTCAGTCAGCCTCTATTTCTATAAGCCGACAGTTCCGATCATGTATGCAGTAGACGCACCCTAAGCTTGACGCAAATAATATTGACACAAAAAAAGGTAACGGGGAAAATGCTCCGAAAAAGAGCCAACCAGGAAAATCCAGACTCACTTCAAACATCAACTAGAGGGCGGCGTTGTTCAAATTTATCTGACTGAGCCCTGCTCACCTTCTGTGGGCGAATCGGAACTAGTGGCGTGAAGACTGGTTTCTCAGGCTTTCTAGCGGTGAGGGGAACAGTAGCGGGGGGTTTCTCATCAGAACGATTAGGATAGAGACTACTTAAGTCAATCTCAAGTTCGATGGAAGCTCTCCGATAAACGCCTGAAAAATCTAGAATAACCCAGGCGTTAACCGCATGTTTTCCGTCTGAGAGGCGATACTTAAAGGCGCCGTCAATGTTGAGCTTCTGACACTTTTCAGGGGAGGCTGTCTCTAGCAAATCCCAGGTCGCCCAGGTCGGCAGGATATGGTCATACACATCTATCAGGGTTTCAAATTGTTTGGTCATAATGTCATCCCAGGTTTTGAACTCTGTATGAAGATTCAGCGATTCCGACAATGACACCCTGTTCCCTGTGATAGGCATATATTGCATTGACAATAGACAATATATAGCTAAATCACCCCCTGAACGCACGTAGCAACGAAGTGTTACGTCAGTAAAGATTTCACAGTTGACTAGACAAATTGGCCTGTTTGTTGTATCCAGCAGGTTTGCAATCCCCGCTGTCATAATGGGGTCTATCCCTGCGCCAAATTGTTAACTTGTTATCAAGTATCACTGACATCACTTAGAAAAGCCTCTGGAAATGCGCTGTAATATGCTTAGATCCATGGAATAAGAATATTTCAAGGTCTTTCAGGCCAGCAACATCCTTTTTCTGTAATATTGATATGCCTCTGGCCTACTGATTTCAACGGTAGGCGACATAAATATAGGCGCCGAACATGAAATGGTTAGAGAAAAAAGGGGGGCAAACTCAATGCCCCCCTTTTTTTGATTTTGCTGGTGGATTTAGTAAGGCCTAATGAAGTTAGGGGGCGTTCAAAAATAACTTCATACTTTAGCGCTGTGTAAGCCTTTCAGGCTCTTCATGCCCTGCCGAAGTTATTCTTACACAGCGCCTTAGTCAAGCTTGAACGTCCCGACAGCCTGTTGTAATTTCTGGGCCACTTCAACCGTTTGCTGAAGGGACAGAGCCACATCGCGGGAGCCCGCAGCGGTACTCTCTGAAACTTGAGTGATTTCCTTCATCAGATGCTTGACGGCGAGGGCTGTCTGGGTCTGAGACACCGTGGCCTCAGAAATGGACTGCACCAATTGGTCAATCTGACGAGACACCTCCAAAATCTGCCCCAGGCTCTGCTTCGCGTCGCCCACGAGTCGAGTGCCTTCTACCACCTGCATCGTACTCTCTTCCATCGCCTCGATCACCTGGGCGGTCTCAAGCTGAATCGTCGCCACAATGTGATCGATTTCTTGGGTGGCCGCCGTTGCTTGAGTGGCCAAATTGCCCACCTCTTCCGCCACCACGGCGAACCCCTGACCTTCTTCCCCGGCTCGGGCGGCCTCAATACCTGCATTGATGGCCAACAAATTGGTCTGCAGGGCAATCTTCTCGATTAGCGACACCACGCGGGAAATCTGCTGTGAAGATTCCCCTAGACGCTTAACTTTCTTAGAGGTTTCAGCCACCACCGCGCGAAGACCTTGGATGCTTTGCACCGTCATATCCATAGCCGCCTCTCCCGTTTCAGCGTTTAAGGCGGCGGTTTGGGTTACGACAGCAGCTTGACGAGCACTCTGGGCCACCACCTCAATGGAGCCTGACATCTGTTCAACCGAATCGAGGGTGCGGGTGGTGTCCGCGGCTTGTTTTAACACCTGATCGGCCAATTGCCGTATGGCTTCTTCATCTTGCCCTAAGGAACTATTCACCTGGAGGGCGGAATCTTTCACCTGGGTCACGATCTGCCGTAAATTTTCAATAATTGAGTTGAAAAAGTCGGCCACTGTGCCAACATCGCCGATGGTCACATCCGCCCGCACTGTCAAGTTGCCTTGGGCGGCTTCTTCGACATTGGAGAGGAATTCAAGCAACTGATACTGAAGTTCTTCCTTCTGTCGACGCTGATCCTGAGCTAATGAGTTGGCTCGGGTCGCGGCTATTTCTCGTTGGTTGAGCAGCTCACAACGGTCAAGGGCGAGTTCGATTTGGGTGACCACCTGACTAAAGAAATCAATTTCGATCGGCTCCCATATACGGGGGCCGGAACACTGGTGAGCAATCAACAGACCGAATAGTTGACCGTTTTGACGGATTGGGGCCGTCAAACTAGCGTGGATCGAATATACTGCTAACTGGTTGAGGCGATGGTCGCTCAGTGCGGCTTCTGAGACATTGGGAATGGCCTGAATGCGCCCATGTTTGTACTTTTCAATCTCTTCAGCCTCGAAGCTGAGATCGTGGTTTTGTGCGCCTAAGGCAGGGGGGTGTCCGTTCGCTACTGATTCAAATGTTAAGGCGCCTTGATCAGTTTGATCGAATTGGTAAACAACCACCCGGTCGGCTCGGAGCGCCTGTCTTACCTGGTCGAGCGGCAACCGCGACACCACTGCGTCGGCGGTTTCAGCTTGAATAATTTGTAGGGTGATATCTCTGAGGACGCGAGACCGTTCGGCCTCAGATTCCCGCTCTTGGATAAAGGTGAGTCGGTCAAGGGCGACCCCTAGCTGAACGGCGAGTTGCCGCATGAAGTTAATTTCAAACGACTGCCACTCGTAGACTTTAGCGCAGTGATGGGCGATCAACAGGCCAAACAGTTTGCCTTCATGCAGAATCGGCGCTGTTAAGGTCGCTTTCACCTGCAGTCGTTCTAACAACCGCAAATGATCGGGATGGAAGTTCGCTTTGAAAACATCGGGAGTCGGCGAAATTCGGCCACTGGCGTACAAATCAAGCACCTTTTGGGGAATGCAAGGGTCTCCAATTTTTTCATCCAGGGCGCTGGGCCAATTCCAGGCGACAGCTTCAGTGGAGATAGAACCGCTGCCGTCGTCGTTAATTTGATAGAGAACCAGCCGGTCGACTTCAAGAATTTCTCGCGTGCCTGCTAGAGCTTGCTCAAACACTTTCTCTACCTGGCGCTCATTCCGAACCTGGGAGCGAGCAACTTCCTCTAGCAGCAGCCGAGTCTTTTTGGATTCGTTTTCTTGCTGTTTGGCTTGCTCTTGCAGCCTCGATTCAGATAAGACAACGTTGTCCGCCAACTTATTAAACTCTAAGGCTAGTTGGCCGACCTCGTCCTTTGCTAGGCTCTTAGAGCGGACCCAACGATTACCGGCGGCGAACATCTGAGTCGCCTTCTGCACCATTTTTAAGGGGCGAGTGATATAGCGACCCAATACAGTGGCTAAGAATAAATTGAAGACGACCAACACCCCGCCAAAAATGACCTGAAGGAGCAGCTCATTGCGGACTAGCCCGCCCACCTCAAGTTCCGAGGTTCCCCGCACCAACAGCGCGACCGGTTCCCCTTGAAAATCAAGCAGGGTTCTAGCCGCCATGACGTAAAATGCTTCCCCCTCCTCTTGCACCCGTTTGGTGACGATTTCTCCCTGGGCGTCAGTCGCCTCTCGTAAGAGGGACAGATCATAGGCCTCCTCATTGATTTCTGGCGCAAGGTCTTTCTCATCCTTTTCCAGCGAGGTGGCCAGGCTTAAATCGCCATCCGGATTCAGCAAATAGATTCCACTGAAACCGCCGCCCAATACGCTCACCGTATTCTCTACAATGGCGAGCTTTTGGTCCACAATATCCCCGGTTATCAGGGCGCCTAAGATGGCGTCGTTAATGGGATCCTTGACAGGGGTGACAGTGTACCGAATAAGCGCGTTTTGGTGTTTAAATTCCTCGGGCAATGGTGGAGATTCACTGGCTAACTCATCCCAGGTCACCATCGCGCTGGCCTTAATTTGACGACCTTCGTTCAAGGCGGCGCTCACCAAACCATCGGGGTCGAACACCTTACCCCGGCGATCGGTATTGGCGTTGGCGATGATTTGCCGATTGATCCCCACCAATGTGGCGTACTCAATATCCAGCTCTAGAACTTCATGGCGCAAGATTTGCTTGACGGCCTCTAAGTCAACGGGGAAGTCAGGGGAGCCTAGGAGGTGATTTCTTGCGGCTGTGACGATTGTGCTGTCTTCGGTGCGATCCTGGGCGCTGACCCCCATTTGGTCCAGCTTAATGTTGTATTCAATCTCGGTCACTGCAAGTTCGGCTTCAGCTTGCTTTATTAAATTCCCCCGCGCCCCGCGAATAAACAGTTGATGCTGCACTGTCACTAACACAAGGATGGAAAAGATGCTGGGCGCCATTAAACCTAACAGGAATTTTCGCCGCACTGGCAGATTGTAGAACCATTGCTCCAAAGGACTTCCTGCTGTTAGGGATTCCCCATTACTGTTGGAGACGGCGGTCTTTTGGGGCGCAGAATCACGATAATCCTTCGATTTCATTGAATTGTGAACGTCTGAAGAAGGGAATTGAATACTCTTTTTGGGGTCGGAGGCCAACTTAGGCTGGAGTGACTTTGGGTGGATCAGGGGTTTCCCAAGACCGTTGAATGAAGACATGAGCGTTGTCCTTCTAAATCTTTACGTTTCTGGCAAGACAGCTTAGGGATGGAGGTGATTCGACGCTGAGAATCGAAGCCGTCGCTGCGTTGGGTTGTCAATGCTTGACCTCGTCTTTCTGAGAGGACGGGTCGAACCATCCAAACTGAGACTGTGTCTGGTCAGGGGAGATGCGCCTGAAACGTTTTTGTAAAGGTAAAATCAAGCCTCCTTAAACCCTAATGAAAGAAGCGCTTGGGGTCTTCAGCGCCATGGACTTGGTCATACGAAATATCGGTAATGGTCAGTGAGTACTTCATACCCGTCATAGATTCCTGAACTCCATACGATCGCAGACAAAGCCCTCGGCCAGCCATAACGACTGATTGCAACTGACCCATAACCCAGAAATCCCGTACACAAAGCGGAAACTGGGAGAAGAAGGGCAAAATCGCCACTCATGATGAGATATGCATTTTGACTCTTTTTATTTAAAGTCTTCACACTTCAGCTAAGAGTTCCTAAACCTGGATTATTTTGCGATGAAATTCTCAGTGATCGCATGTTTTCTTTTTTCGTTATCATTCCTCTCAGAATGAGGTTGGCAATTTATCCCGGAAAATTAGAAAAACGGAATGCACAGCTTACAATGTCGGTTGTTTAGAGTCTTCGCTATAGGAATTATCTGCGCTCTAGTAGTGCTTCCTCTTGTACATCTCAGCAAATCTTTCGCGCCCGATTCAACCGCTATCGCCGCTGTCTCTACGGCCCAGATGACTATTTTTCAAGGGATAGTTCTGGGCCTAGTACAAGGGTTGACGGAGTTTCTACCGATTAGCAGCACCGCCCACTTAAAGGTGGTTCCCATTGTCTTAGGTTGGGGCGATCCGGGGGTTGCTTTCACTGCTGTTATTCAACTCGGCTCTATTGCAGCGGTGCTGTGGTATTTCTGGGGAGATTTGACTCAGGTGCTCACTGGAGCATTCAAAGCTATTCAGAAATCTGATTACCAATCCCAAGAATTTCGCATGGCTGTGGGCATTGCGTTAGGAACTATACCCATCGTCTTCTGCGGCGTATTAGTGAAGTTATTTATTCCCGATTTCGATAATTCTCCGTTGCGGAGTACGGGGGCGATCGCGGGGGTTTCCATTGTTATGGGATTGCTGATGGGAATTTCTGAAAAGGCCACCAAGCGCCAACGCGAATTCGGCGACCTGGGCGCAATGGATGGTGTAGTCATGGGATTAGCCCAAGCCCTGGCCATTATTCCGGGCGTATCGCGCTCGGGGTCCACCCTGACAGCAGGGATGTTTATGGGGCTAGAGCGGCCCACCGCCGCCCGGTTTTCCTTCCTGTTGGGCATTCCGGCCATTACCCTAGCTGGCCTAGTGGAGCTGTTGGGCTTACTCAAAGATGGACTGGGGGAAACCGGACTGACACCGTTGATTGCCGGGGTGATTTCAGCCGCTGTCTTCTCTTACGCTGCGATCGCTTGGATGCTGGAGTACCTCAAAAAACACGGCATCTGGATTTTTGTCTGGTATCGGGCCCTCTTTGGCGTCGCCATTTTCATCGCCATGGCGGGCGGCTGGCTACAGTGAATTCGACTCCACAAACCGCTGAATCGCCCGCAGGTAGGAGTCGCCGCCCGGTTTGTAAATTCTGACATGATCGGCGTCCGAAATCAGAAATAGGTGTTTTGGGTCGGGGGCCGCTTGATAAAGTTGCTGACTCATGTCAACCGGAACTGACGTGTCCGCCGTTCCATGGATAAACAACACAGGAATTTGCAAGGATTCCACCTTAGCCATTGAGTCAAACCGCTGGGTCAGGAGCCAATCCACTGGGAACGGTCGAAACAGAGGTCTGCGCTTCACCACCTCCGCCATTGAAGTGAATGAACTTTGTAGGATCAGTCCACTGGCCTGCGGTTGTTCCAACGCCAAATCGAGGGCGATCGCGCCGCCCATCGATTCTCCATAGATTAGGATTTGCTCCGGTGGAATGTCCCGATCTTGAACCAAATACTCCCAAGCAACTCGGCTATCTTCATACACCTGCATTTCATCAGGGAAATCGCCCTGACTGAGACCATACCCCCGGTAATCAATCACGAACACTGAAAATCCCAACTGCCGGAATCCCTCTACCCTAGCCAGGTAGTTGTAGTCTCCCTTGTTGCGCCCTACACCATAGAGGTACAACATGACTTTGGGAGCCCTGAGGATGTCCACCGGCTCATCGGGTAGGACTACAAACTGCTCCTCAGAAGAAGGGGCTGGGATCCACCAGCCATGAAGATACTCACCCGAGATTGGCGCCAGCATCCAGACATCTTCGTAGGGAAGATCAAAACGCGGAGAGCTGGGCAACATCGAAATGTGGCGACCGGGCTGAAAGATCCACTGCCGCTGCGACAAAAACAGAAAAAGACAAATCGCTGCATAAATTCCCCCCAGGACCGCCAAAATTGAAAAGGCCCGCTTCCACAATCTGAGGCGCACATTTAACTGGGTCATTGGTCATTGGTCACTGGTCACTGGTCACTGGTCACTGGTCACTGCTT
>JASJDH010000428.1 GCA_030065175.1 Leptolyngbyaceae cyanobacterium MO_188.B28
ATCAAAACGATCTCTAAGCTTTACTTGGCAAGGGGGTGAATGTGTAATTTATTCTGCTTAGGCACTTACAACGGTGTCGCGATTCTGACGGATGATGAAACGGGAACATACTGGGACCACATTACTGGGCAAGCGGTATATGGTCCGCTAGAAGGGAACCGGCTTGATATCTGGGGCCTTGAGATGACAACGATCGCGACAGCCCTAGTACAAGAGCCTGGACTCAAAATTTTGCGGTCTTACCAGCGCCCTGTTTTCAGACGGTTGCTGGGTTTGGCGCAGTGGATGTTTGGTCAAACAGGTTTTTTGCCCAAACTGTTTACTCAAACAATGGCTCCAGAGGATCCTCGGTTACCGAGAATGACCATTGGCTTAGGAGTCGTGGTCAATGAAACTGCTCGTTTTTATCCTGCGATGGCAATTCAAGGTGGTGTAACAGACGAGCTGGAGAATCAGCAACTTCAGGTAACACGTAACCAGGCCGATGGAATACTTCAGGCGACCTGGAAAGATGGAACCCGTCCATTGCAGTATTTTCTGCGTTGGTATGGCTTTGCCCGAAAATTCCCGAACTGCAGCATTTATACAGGTAATTCACAGGCCTGACGAAGGGGACTATTATCAAGCATTCATAATGCTCTTAGCAGGTGCTGGTTAAACCAGGTCGCAATTACTTGTTGTAAGTTTGTCAAATCTTTCTGAATTTCAGGAGAACTCTGAGCCGCTTCCAAGTTCAATTGATGCCCCAAATGCTCAAAAGAGTGTAAAGACAAACGCTCTGACTGATTTAGTTCCTGATACTGAGTGGCAAGAGCGGTGTGCAGCTTTTCTACCTCATTCAGTGGATAAACATCATCTTGCACCCCATGCACAAACAAGATCGCAGGAACAGGGTAGCGCTGAACAAACTCTGAAGCACGGGCCATAAAATCGAGGCGATGTTGAGTCGCTATTGCTGTCTTGCTCCAATGATACGAAAGCTGATTTTCCTCAATCCATGGGAATTGCTCTTTCAAGATTGGATAATATTGCTGCATTGTTCGTTCATAAGCATCTACCGCCGAAGTCAAGTCTTTAGTTACACCTAACAATGCAGCCGCTTTGATGGGTAACGAACTTTCGAGTAAGGTGAGTAAAGCGCCCATCCCCCCGGCTGAAAACCCGAACAGTCCAATCCCTAAGCGATCTTGGATCTCAAGTTTTTCTTGCAGTGCTTGAACAACGTTCGGTAACTCTTGCATCGCAGGTTCGATTGCAGGCAGCAGGAGTTGCAAAACGTAATCGTCAATCTGTCGCCGCATGATTTCTTCCATGCCGCCTGCTGGCAAGCGTTTGCCAAAGAGGGGCAGTCCCAGATAGGCTTTCCAAGCAGACACGGTTTCGAGTGGCAGAACTTCTGCCAGCATCTCCTCGGAATTCGGGATACCAAAACCGTGCCAAAGAATGATCAGCGGGGCAGGGGAACCAGAATCAGTTGGGGGACGAATGACAATTGGAACACCCGCAATTTCTAGGGACTCTAGATTGGACATAGCCGATTCTCCCGCTGAACTTGCTGTTTCTCAGTTTAGCGTGTCCAGCTAAGGAGGCGTATCGGATTAACTCCAGTGGGACTGTAAGAACCTGGACAGCCCACACAGAGCTAAAGTGTCAAGTTATTTTTGAACGCCCCTCCATCAAGCAACTGCCTACCTGATTCGGTTCCGAAATATGACTGTCGAGTGTCGCGCTTAGGCTGAGTGACCGTCGCCCCCGGTTAAGCTAATCATTCTCTTCGTAGCTTGATCCAATATCTCATCTCAGTGTCATGAATTGTAACGGTCTCACTATAATCGGCAGCTGCGATCGCATCAAAACACATCTCTGTCGCCAACACCTCACTTTTGAATGTTTCTCGGTAGGTCTTCAGGGCGTCGAGCACCACACCCGACGTTTGTAATCCCAGATGAATCCGATCCGAGATGGCCAGCCCTGCATTTCGGCGTGCTTCTTGCAACAGGCGAATGGTTTGGCGCACTAATCCTTCTTGCACCAACTCAGGAGTGAGTTGCGTATTCAGGGCGGCGAGATAGCCCTGCTCTTCGATGGCGGCGTACCCATCTGGGCTCTTCACTTGAATCAAAAAGGCTTCCGGCTCAAGGTGAACGGAAGTTCCCTCTAGCTCAATCACCGTATCTGCTTGACGGCGGATATTGCCAACAATCTCACGGCTATCCAGCGTGGCCAGCTGTTGTTTGAGGATTGGCAATTGCTTGCCCAGCCGTTTCCCTAACAGCGGTAAGTTGGGTTTTACCGTGTAATCGACAAACTCGGCGGTCAGGTCTAAATAGGTGACTTGTTTGACATTCACCTCCTCTTTGAGTTGCGCTTCGAACCGTTTGAGACCGCTGATTTCGGACGCTGTCCGCACCCGCACTAAGAGTTCTCCTAGAGGCTGCCTTAACTTCACGCCAGCCGTCGAACGCGCCGCTCGACCTAATTCTACCAGGCGAACCAAGGTCTCCATGTCCCGCAGTAAATCGGCGTCGATCAGCGCGTCGTCCCAGGTGGGCCAAGCGGCTAAATGCACCGATTCGGGGTCGTTGGGAAAGATGCTCAACACCAACTGTTGATAGAGGTGTTCGCTGATAAAGGGAGCTAGGGGCGCCATAAGTTTGGCGACGGTTGCGATCGCGTCATATAGTGTCTTATAGGCCGAGGCCTTATCGCCATCGTTTTCTGACTTCCAAAAGCGGCGGCGATTACGCCGGACATACCAATTGGACAGATCGTTGACGACAAAATCGCGGATCAGGCGGCTGGCGTGGGTAGGGTTATAGTCGTCCAGCTTGTTGGCGACTTCTCGGATCAGGGTATGCACCTTCGCCACTAACCAGCGATCGAAGTCAGGTCGGGTTTCCACTGGAGTATTCTGCTGCAGATCAGGAGTATCCAGATTGGCGTACAGCACCAGGAAACTGTAGGTGTTCCATAGGGTCATCAGAAAATCTTGGACGGTGTCCTCCACCAGCGATTGGGAAAAACGTTTGGTGGTCTCCGGCGGGCTGGCGCTAAACAGATACCACCGCAGGGCGTCCGCTCCTTGGGCGTTGAGGATGGTCCAGGGATCCACGGTGTTGCCTTTGGACTTGGACATTTTCTCGCCGTTCTCATCCACGATGTGGCCCAGGACAATCACGTTTTTGAAGGCGGGAGATTTCTCTGTGATGTGGGCTAATGCACCCTGCGATCGCGCATCACTCCCCGGATCCGTCAGCAGCGTCGCCAGGGCGTGCAAGCTGTAGAACCAGCCCCGAGTCTGGTCGATCGCTTCACAGATATAGTCCGCCGGAAAACTCCGCGCCAGGACATCCTGATTTTCAAAGGGATAATGCCACTGGGCGTAGGGCATTGCCCCCGACTCAAACCAGACATCGACGGTGTAGGGAACCCGCGTGAATCGCTTGCCGTTCCGTTCAAAGGTGATGTCATCGATGTAAGGTCGGTGCAAATCTAGCTCGGATAAATCCCGACCGGTCAAGTCTTCTAGTTCTTTGACACTGCCGATGCAAACCTGTTCGCCGCCATCTTCGCTCACCCAGATCGGCAAGGGAGCGCCCCAATAGCGTTCGCGGGACAAGGCCCAGTCGACATTATTCCTTAGCCAATCGCCAAAGCGCCCTTCGCGGATATAGTCTGGATGCCAGTTGATTTTGTCGTTGTTTTCCAACAATTGGTCTTTGACGGCGGTTGTCCGCAGATACCAGCTCTTTTTGGCGTAGTTGATCAGGGGGGTATTATCCCGATAGTTGAAGGGATAGGTGTGGGTTAGGGTGGTGACCCGATACAGCCGATTATGGGCCAGTAAGTCTTGGCTGATTGCGTGATCGGCGTCTTTGAAAAACTTGCCGGTGTATGGCCCTTCCCCAGCAGGGGCATCCGGTAGTTTCACCTCTGGATAAACCTGGCCGAGTAGATCGACTGAGAATAGCAGGGGCAGTTGATATTTGCGGCCTAAGTCTAAGTCGCCATAGGCGGGGGCGATATGCAGCACCCCGGTCCCTTCATTGATCATCACCTGATCGTCGCCAAACACTTGAAAGGCGTGGGTCAGGTCTGCGCCTTCAGGGACTCTTGCTTGCAGGATCGGGGTATAGCGCAGCCCGACGATTCCATCCCCCGAAAAGGTTTTGAGGGTGCGGTAGTTCCCTTCGCCAAAGACTTGATCCGCCAGGTCCTGGGCCAGAATATACCAATCTTCGCGGCTATTCTCCCCATGCTGGGCGGGGGCTTCGACCAGGCTATAGGGGGCAGTGGGGTTGATTGCGATCGCCACATTTGCGGCCAGGGTCCAGGGGGTGGTGGTCCAAGCCAGCAGATACACCGATGGCGCTGTAGCATCTGCGGCCTCGTCTAACAGGCCCCGCTCGATTAATTCACGGGTGTTGACGGGAAACTTGGGGTAGACGGAGGGATCTTCGGTGTCTCGATAGCCTTGGGCGACTTCGTGGTCGGAGAGGCTAGTGTTATTGCGGGGACAATGCCAGGTGGAGCGATAGTCTTCAAACAGCAGATCCCGATCCCAGAGGGACTTCATCAGCCACCAGCAGGATTCGATGTAGGCGTTGTCATAGGTGATGTAGGCGTTTTCCAGATCTAGCCAGTAGCCGATCCGTTCGGTCATGGCGTTCCAATCTTGGATGCGCTCGAATACGGATTCTTTGCAGAGGGCGTTGAACTTGGCAATGCCGAAGGCTTCGATGTCTGATTTTTTGGTAAAGCCTAGGCGCTTTTCAATGGCCAGTTCTACGGGCAGGCCATGGGTGTCCCATCCGCCTTTACGGGCCACCCGGTAGCCCTGCATGGTTTTGTAGCGCAAAAATATGTCTTTGTAGGCCCGGGAGATAACATGGTGAACGCCGGGTTTGCCGTTGGCGGTGGGCGGACCTTCGTAGAAGACGAAATCTCCTTTTGGCGCGTCTTTGGCGATCGACTTTTGGAAGATGCGGTGGGTGTTCCAAAAGTCAATGACGCTTTGCTCTAGGTGTGAAAAGCTGGGTGTTTTGTCAACATCTCTAAACATAATGACCGCACTCCCTGTCGGGATAAGAAAGCAATGGAGCTGGCGTAAGCCAGGCTCTATTCCTCGACATTGGGGCGCTGAGGTGAGCGCGGTGCCACCCAATTTCACTGAGGTCTTGCGACGTCAGTCTCTGCAGCTGCTCCCTGATGGGAAGAGCCTCCTGCTGTAACGTGCAGGCCACGGCCCTGTCTACTCGATGCAATGGATCTAAGGCCATTGCTTTTTCGGAGGGCGGCTCGGGGAGGATTTTCGTTTCTGCCGTATGGTCAGGCTTACACCGTCTCTGACTCGCTTTGCACCGACACAGAAATTACTCGTTCCCTTCAATGCCTTTGATGGGGTTATTTGGATTTTTTTTCGATTATAGCCAAAGGAAATGGATTTTAGATTTTGGATTTTAGATTTTGGATTGAGAAATCCTTACTGCCAGGTGAGTTTAAAGTAGCTATTTTTACCTCGCTTCAAGGCTCTGCCTTGACAATGCAAGGGGTGAGGCTTTGCCTCATTGAATTAGCGGCAGAGCCGCTCGATGGGATTACCAGGCAGAGCATGAGAACCAGGAAAAGGGTAGAATGCCGCCATGTTTGACACCATCTGTAAGTTTCTCATTGAGACCTTTTCCACCGATTTTGCCAGTTGGCTGTTAGGGGAACCCATTGCCCTGACTGAATTAAGTCCTTCTGAACTTTCGCTGGAGCCGATTCGCGCCGATGCGCTGATACTAATGCAATCGGATTCGCTGTTGCTGCATGTGGAGTTCCAGACGCAGCCTGACCCAGAAATCCCCTTTCGGATGTTGGACTATCGGGTGAGGGGGTATCGTCGCTTTCCTCGCAAGGCAATGCGACAGGTGGTGATTTATCTGAAGCAAACAGGGTCTGAATTAGTGCGGCAAACTACTTTTACCCTGCCAAGCACTCGTCATGAGTTTGAGGTAATTCGCTTGTGGGAGCAGCCTTTGGAAGTGTTTCTGAACACTCCAGGGCTATTGCCCTTCGCTGTCCTGAGTCGAGTCGCCGACCGATCGGAGGCTCTGCGGCAGGCTGCGATTCAGCTTGAGGCGATTCCAGATCGTCGTATGCAAAGTAATGTAACAGCGGCGGCGGCGATTTTAGCGGGGCTAGTATTAGAAAGAGGGATGATTCAGCAAATTTTGCGGAGGGAGATCATGCAAGAGTCGGTGATTTATCAAGATATTTTGCAGGAAGGTCGGCAGGAAGGTCGGCAGGAGGAGGGACGATCGTTCGTTCTCCGTCTGCTTACTCGTAAATTTGGAGAAGTTCCGCCAGATCTGGGTGCGCAAATTGAGCGGTTATCGCTGGCGCAGTTGGAGGAACTGGGGGAGGCGCTGTTAGATTTCTCTACGCTTCAAGAGTTGAGTGGTTGGTTGGATAATAATTTATGACAATAATGGGTATGGGTGAGTAGGCTATGACCTTTATGGAAAATCGCCAGAAAATTCATCAGCAAGTTGATCAACTTCTTCCTGATCAACTCAAACTCTTGGCCAAATTTTTGGATTTCTTGCAGTTCAAGCGGTCTAAAGTTTCGGACTCTATAGCAGAGCCAGCTAAACGCAAATCCGGTCTCTACCCTGGCGCTTTTGTCATCAGCGATGACTTTGACGCTCCCCTACCTGACAGTTTCTGGTTAGGCGAGGAATGAAACTTCTACTCAACACACATACATTTCAACACACATACATTTATGTGGTGGGATAGCGCCTTTGACCGTCTTCTTATTGCCCAAAGCCGTATCGAATCAGCGTCTATCGTTAGTCGTGACGTCGCTTTCAGGAACTACGACTGCCAAGTGCTCTGGTAACTACCTTGAATAATTATGCAATAAGGCGCACGGAGAATGCCCACTCTACGGAATACTCGTTCTAAGTCAATAGGTCTAATTGTTCATCAGGGGAATCGCTATCATAAAATCTTATCCCTTTTTGTTTACCTTCACCTTTTGGCCTTATAAATAAGGCATCATATCTAGGGTGAGATTCAAGAATTCCCGAAAAAATTAACCATTGAATAATTCTATTTATATAAGTTTCCAAAGATCTTTTTGTTATCTCATTTTGAGGATGAAGTACATTATATTTATCGACAAATAAATCTCTTATTTTGTCTGTTGTTACATAATCTCCAGGTGCAATATTTTGATATATTTCTCTTACGAGAAAGTGTTCTTTTAGCTGGAAAGATATGTAGTCTGCAATTTCATATTCAGTTGCATTCTCTAAACCTTTCTTGATATTAATTTCACTTTTTTGGTTGCGAGTTGCCAAAAAGAAGTTCTGAAGATCTATTAAAATATTGTCAAATGTCTTGGGGGCATAACCGAAAGATTTTACTGCTTCATCGTATGAAAGACTTGATTTTCGTTGTAAACTTTCAATGATTTTTAGAACAGTCGGGACCTGTGTTCTAGGGATGTAATGCCATGGCATCGTAGGAACTGTTCCACTAAGGATGTACTCACGGAAGACATCCCAATAGACAGTATAATTTGTCCCAACTTTATTAAGTAATCTTCGTTCAGAATAAATTTTGTCAGGTAGGTTTCCAAATTTTTCCGTCAATTCGAAAATATCAGCGGGTGAATTTTTGGCAATATATTCAAGGCAGATTTTTTCTTGATCGCCTAATTTTTCTAAATCATTTTCAAATAATGATTTTGCATTAAATTGTTGAATCAAAAGTTCATTTTGACTTGCACCATTTTTGATCTGTCCATAAACATGGATACATAGTTTCTTTAATAGCCAAGGTAAACATTGGCTTTCTTCTTTTAGTCTTTCTCGAAGTTTTGCATTCAATCTTTGATTCAGATGGCCAGAGAGTTTATTTAGCAAAAAACTGGCTTCCTGACTACTAAACTTATCCAACTTAAATTCACGCCTTTTATCTGCTAATCCCTGCCAAAGTCCATATGCAGGATGTTCAAAAGGACCGTTGGTGTTTGTCCTCCAACAAAATCCTAAAACCAAATTTGATTTTAATGAATCTACTTCATAGGCCAATCGAAAGAAATTTTCAAAAATTGGAAACAATAATTCTTTTGAAAATAAATCTTCAAATTGATCAAAAAATATAATGAGAATTTTTTGATTTAATTTGAGCCATTCTAAAACTCTATGTATAGATTCACCTGACAGAATTAAGTCGGTATTTTCAATTGTCACATTATGATTTTGCAAATCAATAAAACCGCTTTCTATGGCATCTTGTAATGCCATCTTTACAGCTTTTGCGACAAACAAAGAACCTTTAGCAGATCTTACATCTACGGGAAATATAGAATATCTATTTTTGGCTCAATCGCTGTTTCAGGGAGGTCAGAATGAAACCAGTTTAGCCTGATTACGTCAGAGCCTCTGGACCTTTGCTTCTAAACTGGGGTG